>NZ_CP029192.1:5858602-6166950 GCF_008642315.1 Streptomyces venezuelae
CACGTGGAGGTTCTTTTCGTCTTCGACCAGTTCTCGGAGCCCGACGGCCACCTCGAACCCCGCCCCTGCCGCGGCCGCCCCGACCTCCCGCCCGTCGGCATCTTCGCCGGCCGCGGCCCCCGCAGACCCAACCGCATCGGGGTGACCTGCTGTGCCATCGAGTCCGTCCGAGGCCGGGAACTGACGGTGGTGGGGCTCGATGCGGTGTCGGGTACGCCCGTCGTCGACCTGAAGCCGGTGATGGCGGAGTACTTCCGGCCCTGAGGACGTACCCGGGAGTGGCGGTTACTTCGCCAGGTTCGGCGGGGGCGGCGGTATCGGGGATGCCGCCAGGGACTGGGGGGATGTCGCCGAGGCGTAGGCGGAGGGGGCGGCGACTGCCGCCGAGGGGTCCGCCGCGTCCTCCTGGACCGCCAGAGGCAGGCCGCCCACGATGCGGATGCCCGCCTCGTCGAACGCCCGCTTGATGCGCCAGCGCAGCTCCCGCTCCACGCCCAGGGACTTCCCCGGCATCGTCTTGGCCGAGACGCGGATCACCATCGAGTCGAGCAGGACGCTGTCCAGGCCCAGGATCTCCACCGGGCCCCACAGCCGCTCGTTCCACGGCTCGTCCTTCGCCATGGCCTCGCCGACCTCCGCCAGCGTCGCCTTCACCTTGTCCAGGTCCTCGTCCGGGCGGACCGTCACGTCGACGCCCGCGGTGGACCAGCCCTGGGAGAGGTTGCCGATGCGCTTGACCTCGCCGTTGCGGACGTACCAGATCTCGCCGTTGTCGCCGCGCAGCTTCGTGACGCGCAGGCCGACCTCTATGACCTCGCCCGACGCGACACCCGCGTCGATCGAGTCGCCGACGCCGTACTGGTCCTCCAGGATCATGAAGACGCCGGACAGGAAGTCGGTGACGAGGTTGCGCGCGCCGAAACCGATCGCGACGCCCGCCACACCGGCGGACGCGAGCAGCGGCGCCAGGTTGATCTCGAAGGTGCCGAGGACCATCAGCCCGGCCGTGCCGAGGATCAGGAACGAGGCCACCGAGCGCAGGACCGAGCCGATCGCCTGCGAACGCTGGCGGCGGCGCTCCACGTTCACCAGGAGTCCGCCGAGCGCGGTGCCGTCCACGGCCTGCGCCGTGCGGTTCATGCGGTCTATCAGCTTGGTGATGGCGCGGCGGACGAGGACGCGCAGGACCACCGCTATCGCGACGATGAGCACGATGCGCAGGCCGATGCCGAGCCACGTGGACCAGTTCTGCTCGACCCAGCTCGCCGCGTTCGTGGCGCTCTCCTGAGCGTCCTCGAGCGTGGGCGGCTTGGACTTTTGCGGGTCGTCAGGGTCCGTTCCGGCTGCCGACAGGACGGACAGGAACACGGCAGGTACCTCCAGGTATCGCGGCCTGCCCGGCGAACGAAGGACCGCCAAGGACCGCCATCGAAGCGGAACCGGGGGGACCGGGCAGACTCACCACACTAACGGGGCATCGTGTGTGGATCGTTGTGATGTTCGGGGGAGAGACGGTGGTCACCACGGTGCTCACCTGGGGAAGTGCCCAGGAGAACCGATTGCCGTCCCCGTGCCGTGCCCCCTGTGGTCGAAAACACTTCAAGGCCGTTACGGGGACATGCTGGCGCTACGACCAGGCATGAGGGGAGACTGGCAGCAGATCGTCCCGGCGCGAGCCACGCGCCGCCGGCGTAATAGGAGGCATCCGTGCCGCATGTCCTGGTCCTCAACGCGTCGTACGAGCCCCTCGGCGTCGTACCGCTCCGCCGCGCGCTCGTCCTCGTCCTGGAGAACAAGGCTCTCTGCCTCGAGGAATCCGGCGCCTTCATGCACAGCGCAACGCGCACCGTCCCCGCACCCAGCGTGGTCCGCCTCAAGCGGTTCGTCCGGGTCCCCTACCGAGGGCCCGTCCCGCTGACCCGGCGGGCGCTGTTCGCCCGTGACGGCGGCCGGTGCATGTACTGCGGTGGCGTCGCAACCAGCGTCGACCACGTCATTCCGAAGAGCCGAGGCGGCCAGCACGCCTGGGACAACGTGGTGGCTTCGTGCCGCCGCTGCAACCACGTCAAGGCCGACCGGCACCTCATGGAGCTCGGCTGGCGGCTGAGGCACAAGCCCGCGCCGCCCTCGGGCCTCGCGTGGCGCATCATCGGGACCGGACATAGGGATCCGCGCTGGCTGCCGTACTTGCAGCCGTTCGGCGCGGACGACGCGATGGCTCGGATCGACGGCATTTCCGCCTAGCAAACGATCCGGGCCTTTGTTGTACGTCGGTACGTGTACGTACGGTGCCGTACGTGGAGTACGCGTACGGCGGACGCGTGGCGGTCGCTACTTGTCAGCGACCGCGTACGCCTGCACGGACCAGAGCGAGTAGCCGAAGCGCGTGGCCCGCTTGTCGCCCTGCACGCGGATGAAGCGGGTGTCGCGCGCGTCCATGCGGACCGACTCACGGCCGCCCCTGCCGTCCCGCACGGTCGCCGCCGTCCGCCAGGTCCTGCCGTCGGCCGACGTCTGCACGCGGTAACCGGTCGCGTACGCGTCCTGCCAGCGCAGCACGACCTGGCCGAGCCTGACCGGCCCCGCGAGCTCCGCCTGCCACCACGCGCCGTCCTCGGCCGGGGACGACCAGCGGGTCTTCGGGTCGCCGTCGATCGCCGCCGACGCGGGGAAGTCCTTCGTCTCGTCGCCCGACGACGACGCCTTCGCGCCGCGCGTCAGGTCGGGCCCGGCCGTGCGCGGGAAGGCGTGGACGGAGACCGTGCGGGTGTCGTCGCCGAAGGCCCCGAAGGTCAGGGGGATGTCGTATGTTCCCGGGCGCGTGCCCGCGGGGACCGTGATCTCCACCGGTACGTCGACCTCCGTTCCGCGCGGCACGGACGTCGCCGTGCCGGGGACCTTCACCTCGATGCCCCTCGGCGCCTTCGCGCGGAGCGTCCCGGTGACGTCGCCGGGGCGCAGCGAACGCAGCTTCGCCGAGATCCGCAGCGGGCCTCCGCCGATCTCCGCGTCGGCCTCGGTGCGGGACGGCGACAGGCGCGCGTCGGGGGTGTCGGCGAACCAGGGGACGAGGTGGTGGACGGAGCCGTCACGGGCGGTGGTGCGGATCGCGTCGGCGCGCAGACCCCTGTGGTCCTTCGTGAGGTTCAGTTCGGTGAAGCCGGCCCGTGACAGTACGCCGACCCGCTGCCAGCCCTTGCCCGGAACGTGCGCCTCGACCGTGCCCTCGGCGCCGGGGTCGGTCAGCGCCGTCACCGCGGCCAGCGCGCGGTCGCGGCCGAAACGGGCCGTCGGGCCCTGCGACGCCTGCTTCTCGTCCGTCCCCGCCCAGTCCGCGTACGCCTGCTGCGTCCGCGCGAGGAACGGGTCGAGGACGCCTTCGCCGACGGTGACGCCGCTCCGCTTCAGCTCCTCGCGGAGCTTCGTCAGGGCGCGCGAGCCGCGCCAGGCGGCCGCGCCGTCGCCGGCGGACTGCGCGGCCAGCAGGTCGACCGCCGTCTCGCCCGCCTCGCCGTAGCGCGCCAACTGGTCGATCCAGGGGCGCACCTCGCCGTCGAGCTCGCTGTCGGCCAGCCGCCGCGGGGCCTGGCGCATCACGGTGAAGGCGGCGCGCAGCGCGTTCGCGGCACGCTCGTTCCGTGCCCGGTCCTTCGTCGTACGGGCGTCCCAGAAGCCGTCCATGAGCGGGCGCAGGTACGCGGACTCGTCGGCGCCGAGCACGGACGACGCGTCGTTGCCCGCGAGGGCCCGCAGCGCGCCCCGCGCCTTCGGGTCGCCGCCCGCGAGGTCGTCGATGGCGGCGAGCCAGGACTCGTGGGGGCGGTAGGCGCGCGGGTTCCAGGCGTAGTCGGCGGCCGTGAAGAGGGGGATGCGGGAGGCGGAGGGCTGCTCCATGGCGTTGCCGAGGAGGGCGGCCGAGCCGGTGGCGACGGCGGGCTCGCGGCCGGTGTAGGGGCCGAGGAAGATACGGTCCTGCGCGAAGTCGTTGACGGGATAGTTGTCCATCGTGACCAGCGGGTGCGGGCCGAACGCCTCGCGGGCGCCGGCGAGCTCGCGCCCCGTGATGGTGCGCGGGACCACGCCGATGCCCGTCCACGCCACCTCGACCCGGCGGTCCAGCGCCTTCGACAGCGCCGCGCGGTACTCCGTCGTGCCGTCCTGGAAGTACTCCGTCGGCATGAGGGAGAGCGGCTCGGCGCCCGGGTGGCGCGCGGCCAGATGCGCGGCTACCGCGTCGGCGACCCGGGCCTGCGCCTTCGCCGCGGCCTCCGGGCCCGAGCCGAACCGCTCGGCGTCCTGCTCGCAGTGCCATTCGCTGTAGCTGACGTTCTGGAACTGCAGCTGGAAGGCGCGCACGCCGAGCGCCCACATCGCGTCGATCTTGCGGGTGAGGTCCCTGACGTCCCGGTCGGACGACAGACACATGGCCTGGCCCGGGGAGACGGCCCAGGCGAGCGTGACGTGGTTGGCCTCGGCACGCCTGGCCAGGGCGCGGAAGTCGGCGCGCTGGTCCGCGGGGTAGGGCTCGCGCCAGCGGGCCTGGCGGTACGGGTCGTCGCCGGGGGCGTAGAGGTACCGGTTCTGTTTGGTGCGGCCCATGAAGTCGAGTTGGGCGAGGCGCTGCTCACGGGTCCAGGGCGTGCCGTAGAACCCCTCGGTGAGGCCGCGCACGGCGGTGCCGGGCCAGTCGCGGATCTGGACGCCGGGGACGGTGCGGGAGGCGGCCGGGGTGCCGGTGCCGGTGAGCTGCCGCAGGGTCTGCACGCCGTGGAAGAGGCCGTCCTCGCCGGTGCCCGCGAGGGCGACGGTGTCCCGTCCGTCGACGCGTCCGACGGCGAGCCGGTACCCGCCCCTCGGCAGGTCGCCGCGCTCGCGGGCCCCGAGGGAGCGCAGCGCCCGGTCGGCGCCGACGCCTCCGGCCCGTACGACGAGGGCGGTGCCCGTGGGCAGCGGGTCGCCGTCGCGCACCTCGGTGACGCGCCGGGCGCCGGTGGCGTGGAGGTGGTCGCGCAGGGCCTTCACGGCGTACGGGTCGTGGTCGCCGTGGTCGCCGTGCGGGACGACGAGGACGACGTCGTCGCCGATCGTGACGGCGGTGCCCGAGGCCGTCATCGACTGGGGGCGCGGCCAGACGGAGGGGAGGCGGGAGCCCGTCGTGGTGTCGCCGTCCGGGAGGGTGACGGGGGCACCGGGGCCGCCGGGCGCTCCCGGGTTCGCGAGGGCACCGGGTGCGCCGCCGAGTGCCCCTGCGATCACGGCGACCGCGACGGCGGCCGCGCCCTTCCTGCGCCGCAACTGCACGGCCCTTGCCCCTGTCTGTGTCCCTGAGGTCCTTGCGGTCCCTCGCGTCACCTGTGCAAGTGAGCCCACCACTGAGGCGGCGGGAGTGTCAACGGGAGGGGGTGTCGCGTGGGGGATTCTTCGCGGAACCTGCGCGAATCGGGGGATGGAGGGGGTAGGGGGGAAGGTCTGTCGCGGGCCCGCGACCGGTTCCGTCGGCGCGGACATCTTCCCGGCCGCCGAGGAGCTGGAGCCCGATCTTCCGGGGCGGGTGCGGCCCCGCTGCAACAACTTCCGTACCGGGAAAGGGGTGTGACCAGGGTCACGTTGTGGCACCGTATACGTCTGCGCGCCCGCGCACTGGGTAGGGCTGCCGAGACCTGCCCCCTGAAAAGGAGCTCCCACGTGGCCGCTTCCGCGAATCTTCTGCTGTCCGCGCTCTCCAAACAGGTCTCCCACCCCGACTCGGGCCTCGACGGCTCCTGCTCCTGCGGCTGCATCGAGCCGCCCCTCACCAGCGAGCCCCCGCTCGCCGACGCGGCGCCGCTGACCAGCGAGCCGCCACTCGCCGACGCCGCCCCGCTGACCAGCGAGCCGACCTCCACCGGCACCGCGTCGGGCCTGGACTTCATGGGGGTCTGATGCCCCTTTCCCGGCTGGCCGCTTCGTACGGCGTGGCCACCTCCTACTCCCCGTCTCCGGGGCGCACCGTCCCCGCCACCGACACCGCGGTGATCGCCGCCCTGGCCGCGCTGGGTGTGGACGCGAGCACCCCGCAGGCGGTCCGGGCGGCGCTGACGGCGCGCGAGGCGGAGCGGGCCGCCCGTCTGCTGCCACCGACCGTGGTGGCATGGACGGACGGCCCCCTGCCCCCGCCCCTCGCGGCGCTGCCGCCGGGGACGTGGGTGCGGGTGGAGCCGGAGGACGGCGGCGCGGCGGTCGAGTGGGAGGCGCCGACGGACACGCTCCCCGAGACGCTGCCCCCGGGCATCCACCGGCTCCGCGCAGGGAGCCGGGACCCGGGTCCGGGCACGGCTCCACGGCCGGGCACGACTCAGCGGCCGGGCGCTGCTCCGAGCGTGAGCGCCGCTCCGAGCGCGGGTGCCGCTTCGAGCGCGGGTGGCGCTCCGGGTGCGGGTGCCGCTCCACGGCCGGGCGCGGCTTCACGGTCGGGCACGGCTCCGCGGCCCGGTGCCGCCCCGAGCGCGGGTGGCGCTCCGGGTGCGGGTGCCGCTCCACGGCCGGGCACGGCTCCGCGGCCGGGTGCCGCTTCGAGCGCGGGTGCCGCTCCGAGTGCGAGTGCCGCTCCGGGCGTGAGCGCCGCTCCGAGCGCGGGTGCCGCCCCGCAGCCGGGTGCCGCCCCGCAGCCAGGCCCGGACGGCGGCGGCGAGGCCGCATGGCTCATCGTCGCTCCCCGGCGCGTCAAGACGCCGGGGCGGCGCACGCACGGGCTGCTCGTCCAGCTCTACTCACTGCTGTCCCAGCGCTCCTGGGGCATGGGCGACCTCGGCGATCTCACCGAGCTCTCCGCCTGGGCCGGGCGCACCCTCGGGGCCGGCTTCGTGCAGGTCAATCCGTTGCACGCCGCCGTGCCGAGCCCGCCGGAAGGTCCCGGCGGCGACCCCTCCCCGTACCGCCCCTCGTCCCGCCGGTTCCCCGACCCCGTACACCTGCGCGTCGAGGCCGTCCCCGAGTACGCGTACCTGACGGGCGAGGCCCGCGAGCGGGTCGACGGGCTGTGCCGGACGGCCGGACTGCTGCGGGACGCCGTGCTCCGGCAGGGCGCGCTCATCGACCGCGACGCGGTCTGGGCCCTCAAGCGCGAAGCCCTGGAAGTACTGCTCCGCGAGGTGCCCCTCGGCCCCGGCCGCAGCGCCGCGTACGACGCCTTCCTCGCCGAGCAGGGCGCCGCCCTGGAGGACCACGCCACCTGGAACGCGCTCGCCGAGATCCACGGGCCCGACTGGCACTCCTGGCCGGCCGCCTTGCGCGACCCGGCCTCGCCCGGCACCGCCCGCGCCCGCCGCGAGGCGATGGACCGCGTCGACTTCCACTGCCGGCTCGCCTGGCTCACCGACACCCAGCTGGCCGCCGCCCAGCGCACCGCGCGGGAAGCGGGCATGGACATCGGCCTCGTGCACGACCTCGCGGTGGGCGTGCACCCGGGCGGCGCCGACGCCTGGGCCCAGCAGCGGCACTTCGCCCCGCGCATGTCGGTCGGCGCCCCGCCGGACGCCTTCAACGCGCGCGGCCAGGACTGGGGCCTGCCGCCGTGGCGCCCCGACCGGCTCGCCGAGTCCGGGTACGCCCCGTACCGCGCCCTCCTGCGCGGCCTGCTCCGCAACGCGGGCGCGCTCCGCATCGACCACGTCATGGGCCTGTTCCGGCTGTGGTGGGTCCCCGAGGGCCGCGAGCCCACCGAGGGGACGTACGTCCACTACGACGCCGAGGCGATGCTCGCCGTCCTCGTCCTGGAGGCACACCGCGCCGACGCCCTCGTCATCGGCGAGGACCTCGGCACCGTCGAGCCCGGCGTCCGCGAGACCCTGCGCGAGCACGGCGTGCTCGGCACCTCCGTGCTCTGGTTCGAACGGGACTGGGAGGGCACGGGCCGCCCGCTCCCCGCCGGTGCCTGGCGCGCCGACTGCGTGGCCACCGCCACCACGCACGACCTGCCGCCCACCGCCGCCCGCCTCACCGGCGAGCACGTCCAACTCCGCCACGACCTAGGCCTGTTGACCCGGCCCCTCGCGCATGAGCGGGCGGAGGCGGCCGCGGACGTGCACGAATGGCTGGGGGTGCTCTCCCGGCTCGGGATGCTGTCCGACGGCGTCGGGTGCGAGGAGGACGAGATCCGCGCCGTGCACCGCTTCCTGCTCGCCACCCCGGCCCGCATGATCGGCATCTGGCTCCCCGACGCCGTCGGTGACCGCCGCCCGCAGAACCTCCCCGGCACCTGGGACCAGTACCCCAACTGGCGGCTGCCCGTCGCCGACGCCGCCGGACACCCCGTCACCCTGGAAGACCTGGCCGCCTCCCCGCGCCTGCACGCCCTCATGGCGGTGTTCCGGGAGAGGGTGCGGCGAGGGGACGGGCCGGGTGAAAGCGCCCGTACGGCACCCCCGGGCGCGCACCCCGTTTAGGAGTTCGCTACGTTGGCACCGTGGACAAGAAGAACGCACTGCGCGCCGGCGCCCTGGCCTCCGGCACGACGCTGATGATGCTGCTCATGTCGTCCCCCGCGTTCGCGGCGCGCGACGACGGTGACGACCCGGGCCCCGGCCTGAGCGTCATCGACACGCTCGGCCTGTACGTCGCCGCGCCCATCGTGCTGTTCCTGGTGATCGCGGGCCTCGTGATGGTCGGCGACAAGTCCCGGAAGCAGCAGAAGCAGGGCTGACCGGCCCTCTCTCACTCCCGCACCACTTTCACGCCGAGGGCACCCTCGGGCGACGTCCCCCGTACTCCGTACGGACGTTGCCCGAGGGTGCCCTCGGCGTGCTTGCGCGTTCACCCGCTCACGGCTGCTCGGCCGTCAGATAGCGCTGGAGCGTCGGCGCCAGCCAGTCCGTGATCTCCTCCCGTGTCAGCGCCGCCGACGGCGGGAACCGCAGCACGTACCGCGTCATGGCGAGGCCCAGCACCTGCGCGGCACAGAGCGCCGCCCGCGTCGGCGCCTGGGCCGGGTCGGGGCAGACCGCGAGCGCGACCGGCAGCAGTTGCTCGCCGAAGACGGTCCGCATGCGCTCTGCCCCCGCCTCATTGGTGATGCCCACCCGAAGCAGCGCGGTGAGGATCTTGTCGCCCTCCCAGATGCTGAGGAAATGCGTCAGGAGCGCCCTTCCCACCTCCTCCCTCGGCACTTGGGACAGGTCCGGCAGGCGCAGGTCGACCGAGGTGGCGGCGGCGAAGAGCTGCTCCTTGTTGCCGTAGTAGCGCATCACCATCGCGGGGTCGATACGGGCGTCCTTGGCGATGGCGCGGATCGTCGCACGCTCATACCCGTCCGTGGCGAAGCGCTCGCGGGCCGCGGAGAGGATGCCGGCGCGGGTCGCGTCGGAGCGGCGGGGCGGCAGGTCGGCGTCGGGGGCGTCGGGAGCTCTCTCGGTCATGCCGACAAACGTAGGTCAACGACTGTTGACAGTCCATAGCCGCGGATCTACGTTGGCCAACAAGCGTTGACTAACACGTGTGGGCATTCAGGAGGCTGTTATGGACGGCATGACCGGATGTATAGGCGCCACCGAGAACACGCACACCATCGAAGACGCCCCGGCCATCGGGGGCGCGGCCGCGGCTGGGAGCGCGGGCACGGCTGAGGGCGCGGGCTCCCGCCTCCGTGCCGTCGCGGTCGTGGGCGCGGGCCCCACCGGGCTCCTCCTCGCCGGGGACCTCGCTGCCGCGGGCGTGCCCGTCACCCTCGTGGAGAAGCGTCCGCGCGCCATCAGCAACCTCTCCCGCGCGATCATCGTGCACGCCCGCACCTTGGAGTTACTCGACGCGCGGGGCCTCGCCGACGAACTGGACGCCATGGGCGGGCCGTTCGGCAGGCTGCGCCTGTTCGACAGCGTCTCGCTCGACATGTCGGACCTGCGCTCCCGCTACAACTACGCCCTGTCTCTGCCGCAGTACGAGGTGGAGCGGGTTCTGGAGCGGCGCGCGATGGCGGCCGGGGTGCGTTTCGTCCACGGGGCCGAGGTGGTGGGGCTCACGCAGGACGCACACGGCGTGACCCTCGAAGTCCGCTCATCCGGCGGTGAGTCGAGCGAGATCCGGGCCGCCTACGCGGTCGGTGCCGACGGTCTGCGCAGCGGCGTGCGCAAGGCGGCCGGGGTGCCCTTCCCCGGCAAGTCCGTGATTCGCTCACTCGTCCTCGCCGACGTCAGGTTCTCCGAGGAGCCCGAGGGGGTCCTCGCCCTCAAGTCCTCCGGTGACGCCTTCGCCGTCATCGTGCCGTTCGCCGACGGCTGGTACCGCGTCGCGGGCTGGAACCGTACCCGCGACGTTCCCGACAGCGAGCCGGTCGACCTCGGCGAGCTCAGGGAGATCGTCCGGCAGGTGTTCGGCCGCGACTTCGGGATGCACGGCGCCCGCTGGGTGTCCCGCTTCCACAGTGACGAGCGGCAGGTGCCCGACTACCGCGTGGGCCGGGTCTTCCTCGCCGGGGACGCCGCGCATGTCCACTCCCCGGCGGGCGGCCAGGGCATGAACACCGGTCTGCAGGACGCCGCGAACCTGAGCTGGAAGCTGGTCGCCGCCGTCAACGGCCGTGCGCCGCGAGGTCTGTTGGACTCCTACCAGGCCGAGCGGCACCCGGTCGGCAGGGCGGCGATGCGCAGTAGTGGCAGGGTCGTCAGGCTGGCGATGGCCAGGCGCCCCTGGACGCTCGCCGTCCGTGCCGCGTTCGCCGCCGCCGTCAAGCACGTGCGCCCGATGCGCACCAAGCTCGTCGGCCAGGTCACCGGAGTCGGTCTCGCGTACCCGGCCCCGAAGGGTGCCCACCGTCTGGTCGGGCGTAGAGCCCCCGACCTCGCACTCAAGGAGGGGCGGCTCTACGAAGCCCTGCGCGCGGGGGAGTACGTGCTCGTCGCCCCGGAGGGTGCGGGGCACGCGACGGGTCGCGCGGTCCCGGCCCAGTGGCGCAGCGCCCGCCGCACGACGCTCCTGGTCAGACCCGACGGGTACGTGGCGTGGGCCGCCGAGGGCGCGGACGCGGGGGCGGTGGCCGCGGCGCTGAGGGAGCACAACATCACTTGAGGACTGAACTGTTCGCTTTTCCTTCAAAGATCAAGCCAAAAGATTCGATGGACCTGATGTGTTCGGAGGTGTCACGGTAGTCCCGCAACGCACCGAGTCCCCGCCGCGGCGGGGAGAGAGGCAAGGGATACCCCGTGGCCGTCCTGGACCAGACCCCCACCCGCACCGCACCGGCCGCCGCGAAGGCGGCCGCGCGCCCCGTCGGCATCGGGCTCGCGCTCGCGGCTCTCGCCACCGTCGTCTGGTCGGGCAGCTTCGTCACCTCCCGCGCCCTGCACGATTCCGTGCCGCCCATTCAGCACGCGTTCTGGCGCTGGATCATCGCCATCGCCGCGGTCGCGCCGTTCGCGGCACGGCAGACCTGGCGGCAACGGCACGTCCTGCGCGAGCACCGCAAGTTCCTGCTCGTCGCCGCCCTGCTGGGCGTCACCGTCTACAACACCCTGGTGAACCAGGCCGGCATGACGACCACCGCCGGCAACATGGGCATGATCATGGCCGCGTCGCCGGTCCTGATGGCCGTCTACGAACGGCTCGGCGGCGCCCGGCTCGGCGCACGGCGCGTCACCGGCATGCTCGTCGCCTGCGCGGGAGTCCTGCTCCTGGTCAGCAAGGGCTCGCTCGCCATGGACTTCGCGGTCGGTGACCTCTGGATCATCGCGGCGGCGCTCTCCTTCGGCTCGTACAGCGCGCTGCTCAAGCGCAAGCCCAAGGAGATCGAGGGGCTCCCGTTCCTCTTCGCGACATTCGTGCTGGGCGCGCTGATGCTGCTCCCCGTCTTCGCGGCGAGTTACGCGCTCCAGGGCGGCTTCGAGCCCACGGCCGAGACGGTCTCGCCCCTCCTCTACGTCGGCGTGGTGTCCTCGGCGGTCGCCTTCTTCGCCTGGAACAAGGCGATCTCGATCATCGGCGCGGCCCGCGCCGGAGTCATCTACTACCTCCAGCCGGTCTGCGTCGCCCTCCTCTCCTTCGCGGTGCTCGGCGAGGCGATGGGGTGGCTCCAGGTGCTGTGCATGGGGCTGATCCTCGGCGGCGTGGTGCTCGGCGCGGCCCGTACGAAGTAATGCTCCTGACCAGTCGGTACGTTGGCCTCATGAGCGAGTGGGACATCAAGAAGCTGCAGATCCTGCGCACGTTGAGCGAGCGGGGGACGGTGACGGCGACGGCGCAGACCCTGCAGATGACGCCGTCGGCCGTCTCCCAGCAGCTGTCCAACCTCGCGAAGCAGCTCGGCGTACCGCTTCTGGAGGCGCACGGGCGCCGGGTCCGCCTCACCGACGCGGCGCACCTGGTGCTGCGGCACGCGGAGGCGGTCTTCGCCCAACTGGAGAAGGCCGACGCGGAGTTGACGGCGTACGTGCAGGGGGAGGCGGGGGAGGTGCGGGTCGGCGCGTTCTCGACCGCGGTGCCCGCGCTGGTCGTCCCCGCGGTGCGGGCGCTGCGGGAGGCGGCGCCCGGCATCTCCGTACGGGTACGGGAGACCGAGGCCGCCCAGGCGTACGAACTCCTCGCCGCCGGCGAGGTCGACATCGCGCTCTCCCTGGCCGTCCAGGCGCCGGCCGCGGTGGACGCGGACACGCGGTTCACCCGGGAGTCCCTGCTCGCGGACCCGCTGGACGTGGCGCTGCCCGGCGACCACGCGCTCGCGTCCGCGCCGGGCCTGCGGCTCGCAGACCTCGCGGGTGAGCCGTGGATCTTCGGGGGGAGCGGTCCGTGGTCGGAGATCACCCGGGCGGCGTGCGAGGCTGCGGGCTTCACACCCACCCAGGGTCACTCGGCGTCCGGCTGGACGTCGATCCTCGCGATGGTGGAGGCGGGGATGGGGGTGGCGCTGGTCCCCCGCATGGCGGCGGTACGACGGGACGGCGTCCAGATGCGTGAGCTCTCCGAGGACCACCCGACGCGCCATGTGGTCGCCGCGGTGCGTCGTGGGGCGGCGACGGGGGTGGCGGTGTCGCGCGTGCTCGTGGCTCTGCGCGAGGCGGTCCCTCACAGGGCCCGGTGACAACTCCTCCGGCCCCGCCCAGCCCCGGTCCCCGCGCTCCGCGCGGGGCTTCCCCACCCACCCGCCCTTTCACCTGCCCGGAGCCCCCAGGCAGGGGTGGGACGGTGCCGGTGGCGTTTCAGGGGCGCGGGGAACTGCGCGAGCAAGCACCTACCGCCCGCAGGCGGGGGACGGGCGGGGGTGTTTCAGGGGCGCGGGGAACTGCGCGAGCAAGCACTCACTTCCCGCAGGTGGGGGACGGGCGGGGGTGTTTCAGGGGCGCGGGGAACTGCGCGAGTAGTCACCCGCCGGCCGCAGGTGGGAGAGGGAGGCGCCGGGACGGGGCCGGGCCAGGTGTCGTTCTTGCCTGGCCCCGTCCTGGGTGATCGTCAGAGATCCGCAGCCCGCGCCCGCAGGGCGCGTTCCACGCCCGCCCGGGACTCCGTCACCAATCGCCGCAACGCCGCAGACGGCTCCGCCGAAGCCAGCCACGCGTCCGTCGCGTCCAGCGTCTCCTGGGAGATCTGCAGCGACGGGTAGAGCCCGACGGCGATCTGCTGGGCCATCTCGTGGGAGCGGGAGTCCCACGCCCCCTTGACGGCGGAGAAGAACTTCTCCGCGTAGGGAGCGAGGAGTTCACGCTGGTCCGTCTGGACGAAGCCGCCGATCACCGCCTCCTGGATCGCGTTCGGGAGGGTGTCCGACTCGACGACCGAGGACCACGCCGCCGCCTTCGCCTCCTCCGTGGGCCGCGCCGCCCGCGCGTACGCCGCGTGCCGCTCGCCCGCGGCCGTCTTGTCCCGCTCCAGCTCCGCCGCGATGCCCGCCTCGTCGAGGCGGCCGGTCGCCGCGAGCCGCGCCACGAACGCCCACCGGAGCTCCGTGTCGACGGCTAGGCCGTCCACGGCCTCCGTGCCGTCCAACAGCCCCTCCAGCAGAGCGAGTTCCTCCTCCGTGCGCGCCGTCGCCGCGAACGCGCGGGCCCACGCCAGCTGGTGGTCGCTGCCCGGCTCCGCCGAGCGGAGGTGCGAGAGCGACGCCGCGGTCCACCGCTCCAGCGCCGCGTCCCGGCCCGCCGGCGCCGCGTACAGGTCGAGCGCCAGCTTCACCTGGCGGTGCAGCGACTGCACGACGCCGATGTCGGACTCCTTGCCGATGCCGGAGAGCACCAGCGACACATATGCCCGCGTCGGGAGTTCCGCGTCGCGCGTCATGTCCCACGCCGACGCCCACGACAGCGCGCGCGGCAGCGACGCCTCGAAGTCGCCGATGTGGTCGGTGACGAAGGCGAGGGACTCGGTGTCCAGGCGGACCTTCGCGTACGACAGGTCGTCGTCGTTGAGGAGGATGACCGCCGGGCGGGCCTTGCCCACCAGCGCGTCCACGGCGGTCAGTTCGCCGTCGACGTCCAGCTCCACGCGGTCCGTGCGCAGCAGCTTGCCGGACGCCTCGTCGAGGTCGTAGAAGCCGATCGCGATGCGGTGGGGGCGCAGGGTGGGCTCGCCCTTGGCGCCCTCGGGGAGGGCGGGGGCCTCCTGCTTGACGGCGAAGGACGTGATGACGCCCCGCGTGTCGACGTCCACGACCGGCCGCAGGACGTTGATGCCCGCCGTCTCCAGCCACTTCTTCGACCAGGTCTTCAGGTCGCGGCCGCTGGTCTCCTCCAGCGCGCCCAGGAGGTCGGAGAGGCGTGTGTTGCCGAAGGCGTGGCGCTTGAAGTACGCCTGCACGCCCTGGAAGAACTCGTCCTCGCCCACGTAGGCGACGAGCTGCTTCAGGACGCTCGCGCCCTTCGCGTACGTGATGCCGTCGAAGTTGACGAGGACGTCGTCCAGGTCACGGATCTCGGCCATGATCGGGTGCGTGGACGGCAGCTGGTCCTGGCGGTACGCCCACGTCTTCATGGAGTTGGCGAACGTCGTCCACGAGTGCGGCCACTTCGAGTCCGGCGCGTACGCCTGGCAGGCGGCCTCGGCGTACGTGGCGAACGACTCGTTCAGCCACAGGTCGTTCCACCACTCCATGGTGACCAGGTCGCCGAACCACATGTGGGCCAGCTCGTGCAGGATCGTCGCCGCCCGCACCTCGTACGCCGCGTCCGTCACCTTGGAGCGGAACACGTACTGGTCGCGGATGGTCACCGCGCCCGCGTTCTCCATCGCGCCCGCGTTGAACTCCGGCACGAAGAGCTGGTCGTACTTGGCGAAGGGGTACGCGTAGTCGAACTTCTCCTGGAACCAGTCGAAGCCCTGCCGGGTCACCTCGAAGATCGCGTCGGAGTCCAAGAACTCGGCCAGCGACGGGCGGCAGTAGATGCCGAGCGGCACGGACTGGCCGCCGGGGCCCTCGTACGACGAGTGCACCGAGTGGTACGGGCCGACGATGAGCGCCGTCACGTACGTCGACATGCGGGGCGTCGGCTCGAACGTCCAGACGTCGTCCTTCGGCTCCGGCGTGGGAGAGTTCGAGATCACCGTCCAGCCCGTCGGCGCCTTCACGGTGAACTGGAACGTCGCCTTCAGGTCGGGCTGCTCGAAGGACGCGAAGACGCGGCGGGCGTCCGGCACCTCGAACTGCGTGTACAGGTACGCCTGCTGGTCGACCGGGTCGACGAAGCGGTGCAGGCCCTCACCGGTGTTGGTGTAGTCGCAGTCGGCGACCACCTTCAGCTCGTTCGTGCCGGCCTGCAGGTGCCGCAGCGCGATGCGCGAGTCGCGGAACACCGCGCCGACCTCAAGGGCGTGACCGTTGAGGACGACCTCGTGGACCGCGGGGGCCACCAGGTCGATGAAGGTCTCCGCGCCCGCCTCCGCGGAGTCGAAGCGCACCGTGGTCACGGACCGGTAGGTGCCTCCCTCCTGCGCGCCGGAAAGGTCGAGATCGACCTCGTACGAGTCAACGGTGAGCAGCTTCGCCCGCTGCTGCGCCTCTTCGCGGGTCAGATTGGTGCCGGGCACGCGGTCATCTCCTCGGGTACGACTTGTGGTCTTGTGGATGAGAAGTGTCGGGTCGAAGTACCGGGCCGGAGCATCGGGTCTTCGGCGGTGCGACTTGTGGTGTTTCCGGCCATCCTTCCATGCCCCGTCGGATGGCCGCCCGGCCCATTGTTCTCCCGCTGCCGTGCGGTTACGCTCCGCGCGTTCGCACCCGTCCCGACAGGGCCGCCGACCACGGCCGCAAGGGCGGGGCGGGGACCACAGGGGGATGCGGGAGATGCTGGGGACCGAGAGGCCGGCCGACACCGGCCCGGCCGCGCGACGGCCATGACCGACGTACTGGTGGCGGGCGCGGGCATCGGCGGGCTCACCGCCGCGCTCAGCCTGCACGCGGCGGGCATCGACGTGCGGGTGGTGGACGCCGCCGAACAGCTGCGGCCCGTCGGGGTGGGCCTCAACCTGCTGCCGTACGCGGTGCGGGAGCTGACCGAGCTGGGGCTCGGCGACGAGCTCGCGGCGACCGCCGTCGCCCCCGAGGCGATGGTCCACTTCGACCGGCACGGCAACCGCATCTGGGCCGAGCCGCGCGGCCTCGCCCTCGGCTACCGCTGGCCGCAGTACTCCGTGCACCGCGGCGCGCTCCAACTGCTCCTGCTCGACGCGGTCCGCGACCGGCTCGGCGACCACGCCGTCCGCACCGGCACCGCCTTCGTGCGGCTCGCCGAGCGTGAGGGCGGCGGACTGCGGGTGATCCTGCGCGACATGGCGCGGGCCAGGGAGTACGGCGTACGGGTGCGGGCGCTGGTCGGCGCCGACGGGCTGCACTCGGCGGTGCGGGCCGTGCTGCACCCCGGTGAGGGGCCGCCGCTGTGGAACGGCATCCGGATGTGGCGCGGCACGGCCGAGTGGCATGCGGTGCTCGGCGGGCGGACCGTCGCGGTGGCGGGCAGCAACACCGCCGCGAAACTCGTCGTCTACCCCATCTCGCGGCCCTACCAGGAGCGAGGCAGGGCGTTGCTGAACTGGGTGGCGGAGGTGCGCTTTCCGCCCACCTACCGCCACGGCCACGCGGGGCCCGCCGACTGGAACCGCTCCGGGCGGCTCTCCGATGTCCTGCCGCACTACGCCGGGTGGCGCATCGGCGACCTGGACGTCCCCGCGCTGCTCGCCGCCACGCGGCACATCCTGGAGTACCCGATGGTCGACAGGGACCCGCTGCCCCGGTGGGGCCACGGCCCGGTCACGCTCCTCGGCGACGCGGCACACCCGATGTACCCGGTGGGGTCGAACGGCGGCTCCCAGGCGATCCTCGACGCGCGTGTCCTGGCCCGCTGCCTCGCCCACACCGCGCCGGACCGCGAGGCGGGGCTGCGGGCGTACGAGGGGGTGCGCCGCGAGACGGCCAACGCGGTCGTCCTCGCCAACCGCGACATGCCGGCGGACCGCATCCTGCACGCCGTCGCCGAGCGCGCCCCCGACGGCTTCGACCGCGTCGAGGACGTCCTGACGCCGGAGGAACTGGAGGAGCTGAACGCGGCGTACCGCAGGACGACGGGCACGGACGTGGCGGAACTGAACGGGCGGGGGTCCTGGGGGGTCGGTTGAACGGGGCCGGGGGGCGGGCCGCAGTACGACGTCCGAAATCCGCCAGCCCCCGCCCGCCCCACGCGTGAGGCTCGCCCCATGACCACCACGCATACGCGCACCGCCCACACGCGCACCGCCCACACCCCGCTCCCCATCGCCCCCGAGGTCCTCGTCCGGCTCCGTGACACCGACGACGCCGGGCGGCCCTGCGTCCCCTTCGTCGACGACGAGGGCGGCGACCCGCTCCGCTGCTGTCTGCGGCCGGTCGCCCCCGGCGAGCGCATCGCCCTCGTGTCGTACGCGCCGCTGCGCCGCTGGGCCGCCGAGACGGGCGCGGAGCCCGGCGCCTACGACGAGCAGGGCCCCGTCTTCATCCACGCCGACCCCTGCGCGGGCCCGGCCGAGGAGCCGGGCGGCTACCCGTTCTCGCGGGCCGGCGCGCTGCGCACGGTCCGCCGGTACAGCGCCGATGGCCACATCGTCGGCGGCCGTCTCCTGGAGATCCCGGAGGACGAGGAGCGGGGCTTCGACGCCGCCTTCGACGAGGCCTTCGCCGACCCGCGGGTCGCCCTCGTGCACGTCAGGGCCGTGGAGTACGGCTGCTTCCACTTCGAGGTGCGTCGGCAGGGCACGGCCTGACGGTCACCCCTCGTCCGCCGCCACGGCCACGGCCCGCGCGAACTCCCGTACCCGCTCGGTCTCCCCGCCCCTGCGCCACACCATCCCGAGCACCGAGTCGGGGAGCCCCTCGACCGGCACGAAGACGACGTCCTTGCGGCCGTGGTACTCCGCCGTGGGACCGCACAGCAGCATCGCCGCCCGGTCCGCCGCCACCAGCGTCAGCCCCTCCTGGAGCGTGCGGACCTCGGGCGCGGGCGGGCCCGAAGGGGCCTGCGCCGCACGCCAGTAGGCGGGCGCGGGACCGGCCGCCGCGATCAGCGGCGTGTCGGCGAGCTCCGCGGCGGCGAGCGAGGGACGCCCCGCGAACGCGTGCCGCACCGACACGGCGACGGTCTGCCGCTCGCTGGAGAAGACCGGGCCGAGGACCAGGTCCGGCTCGGCGACCGGCAGCAGCACGATCCCCGCGTCCACCTCGCCCTCCCGCACCGCCCCGAACGGATCGGCGAAGGGGATCTCCACGATCTCCGTCGCACAGGCCGGATGCCGCTCCTGGAACACCTCGATGGCCCGCATCAGCCGGTCGTCCGCGGTGCCCTGGAACCCGATCCGCAGCGTGCCCTCCACCCCGCGCGCCGCATCCCTCGCCCGTGCCACCACCGCAGCCAACTCGGCGTACGACGGCCTGAGTTCGGCCAGAAAGCGTTCCCCGAGAGTGGTCAGGGACACCCGTCGGCTCGTACGCTCCAGCAGGCGCGCGCCGATCCGCCGCTCCAGGGCGGCGAGTAACTGGCTGACCCGGCTCTGCGATATGTACAGCCGCTCGCCGGCCCGCCCGAAGTGCAGCTCTTCGGCAAGCACCAGGAAGCACTCCAGCTCCCGGATCTCCAGCCCGTTCCCGCTCATGGCGCGCGGTCCCTCTTCCTTGATCGCCCGGTTCCGCCGGACCGTCACGTATCGATGAATCCGGCTCATTCAAGGATGAGATCATCCGCGTTGTTCCCGGGCGGGCACCCCCACAGGGTGGATGCCATGTCACAGAGCACCCGCATACCCATGCGGACCGTCTCCTTGCCGCCCCCGCGCGGCCGCCTCGCCGTCCTCGCCGTCGCCGCGGCCACCTTCTCCGTCGTCACCACGGAGATGCTGCCCGTCGGACTCCTCACCTCCCTCGGCGCCGGACTGCGTGTCAGCGACGGCACCGCGGGTCTCGCCGTCACCCTGCCCGGCCTCGTCGCCGCGCTCGCCGCCCTGCTGCTGCCCGTCGCCATGCGCCGCGCCGACCGGCGCACGGTCCTCGCCCTCCTCATGGCGCTGCTCGCCGCCGCCAACGTCGTCTCCGCGCTCGCGCCCGTCTTCGCCGTCCTGCTCGTCGCGCGCGTGCTGGTCGGCGTCTGCATCGGCGGGGTGTGGGCCATCGCGGCCGGGCTCGGCGTGCGGCTCGTCCGCGCGGAGGGCGCGGGCCGCGCCACCGCGGTCATCTTCAGCGGGATCGCGGTGGCGTCGGTGCTCGGCGTGCCCGCGGGCACCCTTCTCGGCGAACTCGCGGGCTGGCGCTGGGGGTTCGCGGCGCTCGCCGCGCTCGCCCTCGGCGTCGCCGGGCTCCTCGCCACCGTGCTGCCCCGGCTCCCCGCGGACGAGGGCATCCGGCTCGGCGTGTTCCCCGCACTCCTGCGCATCGGCCGGCTGCGCGCCGGACTCCTCGCCGTCACGCTCCTGGTCACCGGCCACTTCGCCGCGTACACGTACATCCGCCCCGTCCTGGAGCGGGTGCCCGGCATCGGCGCGGGCCTGATCAGCGGGCTGCTCCTCGCCTACGGGACGGCCGGCATCGTCGGCAACTTCGCGGGCGGCGCCGTCGCGGCCCGCGACCCGCGCAGGGCACTGCTCGCGATCTGCGCGGGGCTCGCCGCCGTGGTGCTGCTCATGGTGCCCGCGGGCGCCTCGCTCGCCGCGTCGGTGGCGCTGCTCGTGGCGTGGGGCCTGGCGTACGGAGGGGTCTCGGTCTCCGCGCAGAACTGGGTGATGGCCGCGGCACCGCACGCCCGTGAGGCGGCGTCGGCGCTCTTCGCGGGCGTGTTCAACGTGGCGATCGCCCTCGGCGCGTTCGCGGGCGGCCGGGTCGCGGACAGCCGGGGGGCCGGTGCCGTGCTCTGGCTGGGCGGCGGCCTCGCGGGGCTCTCGCTGGTGGCCGTGGCATGCGCGAAAGGGGCGGCCACCCGCGAAAGGTGACCGCCCCTCGGAGACGCAGCAGGGATCAGCCCTTGAGCTCCGCCGCGACCAGCTCCGCGATCTGGACGGCGTTCAGTGCCGCGCCCTTGCGGAGGTTGTCGTCGGAGATGAAGAACGCGAGGCCGTTCTCGACCGTCTCGTCCTTGCGGATGCGGCCGACGAACGAGTCGTCCTTGCCCGCGGCGACCAGCGGCGTCGGCACCTCGGTGACGACGACGCCCTCGGCGGCCTCAAGGAGCTCGGTGGCGCGCTCGGGGCTCAGCGGACGGGCGAAGCGGGCGTTGACCTGGAGGGAGTGGCCGGTGAAGACCGGGACGCGCACACAGGTGCCGGAGACCTTCAGCTCGGGGATCTCCAGGATCTTGCGGGACTCGTGGCGGAGCTTCTGCTCCTCGTCCGTCTCGTTCAGGCCGTCGTCGACGACGGAGCCCGCCATCGGCAGGACGTTGTACGCGATCGGCGCGACGTACTTGTCGGGCTCGGGGAAGTCGACCGCCGAGCCGTCGTGCGTGAGCTTGGGCGCGTCCTCGCCGACCTTCGCGACCTGCTGGTACAGCTCCTCGACACCGGCGAGGCCGGAGCCGGAGACCGCCTGGTAGGTGGCGACGACGAGCGCTTCGAGGCCCGCCTCGGCGTGCAGCGGCTTCAGGACGGGCATCGCGGCCATCGTGGTGCAGTTCGGGTTCGCGATGATGCCCTTGGGGCGGTCCTTGATCGCGTGCGGGTTCACCTCGGAGACCACGAGGGGGACCTCGGGGTGGCGGCGCCAGGCGGAGGAGTTGTCGATCACGACGGCGCCCTGCGAGGCGACCTTCTCGGCGAGGGCCTTCGAGGTGGCGCCGCCCGCGGAGAACAGCACGATGTCCAGGCCCGTGTAGTCGGCCGTGGAGGCGTCCTCGACGGTCACGCCGTCGATGACCTTGCCCGCGCTGCGGGCCGAGGCGAACAGGCGCAGCTCGTCGGCCGGGAACTTACGCTCGGCGAGGATCTTGCGCATGACCTTGCCGACCTGACCGGTGGCTCCGACGATTCCGACCTTCACAGGGACTTCCTCCATATGTGCGTGCGGCCTCGTGACCTCGGCCGGTCTGTGGGGGGTGGCTCCATGATGCGTCTCTCCAGTGCCGCGTTGTCCAATCCATTGTCCGAGGTGCGGGACGCCACATTTGCCGGGCGCGGCCGTGAACCTTTCGGGCGCCCCGGGCGTCGTAGGGGAAACGCGGGGACGGGAGGGGCACATTGCTGCGCAGGAAAGCGCGCCGCGCGCCGACGGATGCCGGGGGAGCGGACCCGCTGGACGCCGCCCAGGAGGACCGGGTCCGTGCGGTGCTCGCGCTGGGCGGGGTGCCGCACGCGGACCTGCCCGACGGGGTGCAGCAGGTCAGGCTGAAGCTCCTGGAGCGGGCGGCGGACGGGCGCGAGGCGCCGCGTGACGTGTCCGCGTGGGCGGCGGTCGTCGCCTCCAACCTGGCCATGGACTGGCACCGGGCGCGGCGAAGGCAGGAGCGGCTCGGGGAGCGGCTCCAGGTGCTGTGGCGCGAGGCCACCGACGAGGACGGCGCGGAGAAGCGGGCCACCTCGCTGGCGGTCGCCGAGGGGCTCGGCGCGCTGCCGGACGCCCAGCGGCAGGTGGTGGTCCTGCGCTTCTACGCGGACCTTCCGGTACGCGCGATAGCGGACGAACTGGGCATTCCGGAGGGAACGGTCAAGAGCAGACTGCACACGGCGGTACGGCTCCTGCGGGCGCGGCTGCACGAAGGGGAGGTGGTGTGACGTGCGGGACAAGGAGTTCGACGCGCTGATGACGGCGATCACGGGCGAGCCGGTGCCGGACGAGGCACTGCGCGACCCCGGCTTCGCCGCGGCCCACGAGGCGGCCGTGGCGGACGTGGCCCTGCTGCGGGAGCGGCTCGGCGCGGTGGGCGACGCGCTGGCGTCGGCCGGGCCGGAGCCCGAGGCCCCGAAGGAGCGCGCGGTGCCGCTCCGGCCCGCGCGCGGGGCGTCCCGGCGCTACCTCACCATCGCGCTCGGCGCGGTCGCGGCGACGGTGGCCGCCGCCATGGTCGGGGGACTCGCCTGGCTCGCGGTGGACGCGGGCCAGAGCGCGGGAGACTCCGACAAGGCGGACACGGCGTCGGGTGCGAAGAGCCGGCCGGAGGGGAACGCGGACGCGGACCTGAGCGCCGAGGGATTCGTGGCGTGCTCGCGGCTCATCGTGGAGGGCACGGTCACGGCGGTCGACCCGTTGCCGGGCGGGCTCCAGGACCGGATCACGGTCGACGTGACCCGCCATCTGAAGCCGGCGTCGGGGAAGCCCGCGGTCACGTTCCCCATGGACCAGGCGGTGGAGCCGCGCCTGAAGAAGGGCGACCGCGTCCTGATCACCATCGACGAGGGCTCCGCGGAGCCCGCCAACTGGGCCGTCGGCAAGGAACGCGACCGGCTGCGCGCGATGATCCTCAAGGCCCTGCCGGACTCGAAGAAGATCAAGTGCGACGGCTGACGGGGAGCGGCCCCGGAGGCGGAGAAGCGCCGGACGGACTCGTTGCCGAGCCCGTCCGGCGCCTCAAGGAACCAGCGGTGAACCAGCGGTCCGTTACGGCGTGACCTTCTCCACCTTCACGCTGCCGCTGCCCGCGACCGTGCCGCCCGCGTTCAGCAGGGACACCTCGCCGAACAGCTCACGGCCCTCCGCGGCCGGGGCCTTCGCCTCGACCTTGGCGTCGACCTGCGCCGACGCGCCGTTGGCGAGCTTCACCGTCTTCGACTCGTCGACGGTGACCTGGCCGAGCGCGCCCGAGAAGAAGACGTCGCGGTAGTCGTACGCGGTCGAGCCGGACGGCACCGAGTAGCCCGTCACCTCGATCGTGTACGTACCGGCGGCCGGCTTGTTCAGGCTGACCGACTCCTCCGAGTCGCCCTCCGCCGATGAGCCCACGACCACGCCGTCCTTCTTCACGGCGAGGTCCAGGTCGGCGGCGACGTCCGCGGGAGAGCCGATGGCGACGTCGAGACGCTCCGCACCCGCGGGCACGACGACCTCGGTGGTCTGCGTCTCACCCTGCTTGATGGCGGGCCGCGCCGACTTGGACGAGCCGAGCGAGCCGCCCTTCAGCTTGCCGTCGACGGCCGCGAAGTTGTTCGTGGCCTTCCAGGAGACGGGCGCCGGCGTGCCGACCTTCGCCTCGGGCAGCTTCTGCACGGCCGGGTCGAAGTCGACGCCGAGCGTGGCGACGTTCAGCTTGTACGGGTTGTCCAGCAGCGGCGACGTACGGCGCGACTCGACCTCGATCTCCCAGACACCGGCCTGCGGCTGCGCGTACGCACGCAGGTCCGGGCGGCAGGTGTTGGCCGGGTTCTCGTAGTTCGGGTAGCAGACGATCGACGAGGTGGAGTCGACCGGGACGCCGTACGGGTGCACCGCGATGAAGCGGGTCTGGCTCTTGCCCTTCAGGCCGCCGAGGGAGACCTCCAGGGACTTGGCGCCCTTGGGGACCGTCACGAAGTACGACTTCGGGGTGTTGCGCTGCGTGGAGTCGGACGCCGAGAAGGTGTACGACGGCTTGGCGAGCGGCGCCGAGACGACGACCGTCGACATGATCTGCTGGTCGATGCCCTCGGTGCGCTCGTCGTCGACGGCGAGGATCGCGCTGTGCAGACCGGCGGACTTGGCCTTCGCCTGGACCTTGACGGTCACCGGCTTGTTCAGCGGCAGCGTGATCTCGTCGTCGCCGAGCAGCTTGAAGGTGGACTCGTGGTTGTTGACCAGGTCCAGCTCGTGGCGGACGCCGCGGTCCGGGCCCGAGGTGCGGGTGATCGTGACGTCGTACGTCCGCTTCTGGCCGGTCTTCAGGCCGCCCTCGCGGTCGTAGATGCCGGTGCCGGGCTTCTTCAGCTCCTGCTCGAGGGCGGTGTCGACCGGGGCCTTCACCGTGTACTCGTGGGCCTTCGCGCCGTCCTCGATGGCCTCCCAGGCGTCCACGACGTTGATGAGGCCGGTGCCCTGCGCGTACGCCTGCTCGCCGCGGATGCGGTCCGCGGTCGAGGTCAGCGCGGTGCGCAGCTTCGCCGGGGTCAGGTCGATCTTCTCGCGCTTGGCGGCGGAGAGCAGCAGCGCAGAGGCGCCCGCGGCCTGCGGGGACGCCATCGAGGTGCCCTGCAGCATCGAGTAGCCGGCCGGGAGCTGGTAGCCGGCCTCGGTGACAGGGGCGCCCGGGAGCCAGGTCTGCGTGGTGTTGATGGCCGAGCCGGGCGCCGAGATGATCGGCGCGAAGCCGCCGTCCTCACGCGGGCCGCGCGAGGAGAACGGCATCATGGCGTACGAACGCTCCACCTGGGAGCCGTAGTTGGCGGCCCAGGTCTCCTTGGAGATCGCGGCGCCGACCGAGATGACCTTGTCGGCGAGACCCGGGTCGCCGATGGTGTTCGCGCCGGGGCCGCTGTTGCCCGCGGAGATCACCAGCTGGACGCCATAGGTGTCGATGAGGCGCTTGTAGAGCTCGGCGCGCGCGTTGTTGCCGTCGTTGAGCGCCGGCAGGCCGCCGATCGACATGTTCACGATGTCGACGCCGCGCTTGGTGACGAGGTCGATCATGCCCTCGGTCAGCGCGACGTTGGTGCAGCCGCCGGTCCAGGTGCAGGCGCGCGAGGAGACCAGCTTGGCGCCGGGGGCGGCGCCGTTCATCTTGCCGCCGAACAGGCCGTTGGCCGCGGTGATGCCCGCGACGTGCGTGCCGTGCTCGGACTCGATGACACCGATGTTGACGAAGTCGGCCTTCTTGCCGACCCAGTCGCCGCCGTACGGGTCGGTCGGCACGTCCTTGCGGATCTCGACGACGAACGGGACGCGCTCGACGACGTCGGTCGCCGGGTCGTCCTTGCCGAAGTAGGCGACCTGGTGGTCGTCCTTGTACGGCTTCATCGGCTCGTCGTCGGTGAAGTCCTTGTTGTCGTTCAGGTCGACGCGGACCGTTCCGGAGGCCGGGTCGTAGAGCACGCCCCAGCTGTCGGTGGTGTCGCCGTCCCGGTTGATGTCGCCCTTGGCGTCGCCGCCGGTGGTGGCCGACTCCAGGAAGCGGTTGACCTGGAAGGAGCCCTCCGGGGCCTTCCACGTCGCGCCGTTCCAGGTGAAGACGGGGCCCTTGACCGGGTTGGTCATGCGGCGCCAGGTGCCGTCCGCGTCCACGATCGGGTCGGTCGCGGTCACCCAGTCGGTGATCTTCCGCTCGCCGGTCGTGGTCTTCTTCAGCGCCGGGTGGCCGAGGTCGATGCCGGAGTCCAGGATGCCGATGGTGACGCCCCGGCCGTCCGCCTTGCGGTGCTTCTTCACGAAGTCGACGGCGCCGGTCTCGGCGGACGGGTTGTACGGGTTGTCCGCCGGGGTCTTCCTGCCCGGACCCGGGTACGTGCCCTTGGACCCGGCCTTCGCGCCCTTGGCGCGGTCGGCGGCGGGCGTCGGGTCGTCCAGCTCGATCTCGTGCCGCAGGTCGATGGCGTGCACGGACGACAGCTTCGACGCCGACTTGATCGCCGCGTCGGCCTTGGCGGTCGGCACGGTCGCGCGGACGTAGCCGAGCTTGTCGTAGGTGCGGCCGACCGAGCCGCCCTTGACGCCGTCGAGCTGGTCGGCGACCTGCTCGGTGGCACCGGGCGCGGTGGCGACCATCATCGTGACGGTCTTCTCGCCGTCCGCCTTGGCGTCGGCGAGCAGGTCGGCGTCGGCCGACCCGAGCTTGCCGCCCGCGGACTTGGGGGCGGGCACGGGCGTCTCGTCCGCCGCGAAGGCGTAAGGGGCGGCCCCGGTCGCGCAGAGCGCGGCGGTGAGACCGACGGCTATCGCGAGACGGGGCGCGCGTCTGGCGCTGGAACTGGATCTGGGCATCGGCATCCCTGTGCGTGAAGGGCGGGAAGGAGGGTCGATACGGTCCGGTTTCCGGGCAGGTCCGGAATCCGGGGCCGGATGACCGCTCAGCCTTACGCAAGTGACAGCTGTTTGGGGAGAGTTGTCCGAGCTGTGATCAGGGCGTGACGCAATTCCGCCATACGCCATGGCGGACAAGCCGCTGTATAAGCGGACATGGTTTGCCGGAGAGCCCCGTCGGGAGTCCGAACCGCCTAGCGTCAACCCGTGCACAAAGAACTCCGGGTGGCGGCCTACGCCGTATGCGTACGGGACGGACAGGTGCTGCTCGCCCGCTGGGTCGCCGGTGACGGCAGCAAGCGATGGACACTGCCCGGCGGCGGCATGGATCACGGCGAGGACCCCTACGACACGGTGATCCGGGAGGCCGACGAGGAGACCGGATACGTCGTCGAACCCGTCGCCCTCCTCGGCGTCGACTCCCTGCGCCGCCGCTACCCGCGCAGACTCGGCGCCGTCGCCGACTTCCACGGACTGCGGATCGTGTACGAGGGACGCATCACCGGCGGCGCGCTGCGCCACGAGACCGACGGATCCACGGACCTCGCCGCCTGGCACCCCCTGGACACCGTGCCGGACCTCGACCGCGTGGGGCTCGTCGACATCGGCCTGGAGCTGTGGCGCACCCGCCCGGCCGACGGCCACGCACCCGCCGCGGGACCGGCGCACTGACCCTTCGTACCGCCCCCTCTTCCCCGAGAAGTGAACGCGGAGTGACCGCTTCCTCTCCGCCGGAAGAGGGGTGCGTGACCGCACAGGGTGCCGACTGATCCACGTACGGTGATCGGCGCTGCCCGTTGCCGCCTCGTTCACGCACACGCCACCCCCGCTGCCAACGATCCAGTACATGCAGCGCATACGCTCTGTCGCCACCGCAACCGCCACGGCCGCCACCGGCGCCGCCGCCGGACTCGACCGCCGTGCCCTGCTCGCCGCCGGCGGAGCGGTCACCCTCTCCGCCGGCATCGGCTACGCGCTGGGCCCCGGCGCGGGCTCCGGAAACGCCGCCCCCGCCGACCGCGCCACCGTCCCGCGCTCCCGCCCGGCGCCCGCGGCGCCCCTGATGCCGTACAAGAACGGCACCACCCTGCTCACCGCGGCCGCCCCGCACGGCACCACCGGCTACCGGCGCCTCGGCGACGGACCGGCGTGGCCGCGGGTCGTCCGCGGCGACCTCGCCGCGGCCAAGCCGGGCCGCGAGGAGCGCAGGACCGCGCTCGCCGCCTTCGTGCAATTCACCGACCTGCACCTCGTCGACGTCCAGAACCCGCTGCGGTACGAGTACCTGCGCGCCCAGACCGCGAGCGCCTGGCGGCCCCACGAGTCCCTCTCCGTGGCGGGCGCCGTCGCCCTCGTCGAACGGGTCAACGCGCTGCGCGGCGCCCCCGCCACCGGCGCGCCCCTGCACTGCGTCGTGACGACCGGCGACAACACCGACAACAACTCCCGCGCCGAACTCGACTGGTACCTCAAGGTGATGAGCGGCGGCCGCATCACGCCCAACACGGGCGACCCGCGCCGCTACGAAGGCGTCCAGTCCAGCGGCCTCAAGCTGTACTGGCACCCGGACGACTCCCTGCGCGACGCCGACAAGCGCCTCGGCTTCCCGCATCTGCACGGCTTCCTCGACGCCGCGATCCGCGAGGTCAACAGCCCGGGCCTCGGCCTGCCCTGGTACTCCACCGTCGGCAACCACGACGCCCTGCCCGGCGGCTGCTGGGCGCCCCGCGACCCGTACCTCACCGAGTTCGCCACGGGCGGCAAGAAGCTGATGTCCCTCGACGAGACGCGCGGAGCCGCCCTCTGGAAGGCGGTCAAGAAGGGCCACGACCCCAAGGGCGCCCGCTTCAAGGAGCTCCTCCAGGGCGAGAAGCGGCGCATGCGGTCCGTCACGCCGGACGCGTCCCGCGCCCCCTTCACCCCCGCCGAGTACCTCCAGGCCCACCTCGACCCCGCCCACACGGGCGCCGGCCCCATCGGCCACGGCTACACCCAGGAGAACCTCGCCGCCGCCACCCAGCACTACT
Source organism: Streptomyces venezuelae (assembly GCF_008642315.1). NCBI lineage: Bacteria > Bacillati > Actinomycetota > Actinomycetes > Kitasatosporales > Streptomycetaceae > Streptomyces > Streptomyces venezuelae. The sequence goes on from NZ_CP029192.1 coordinate 5,886,944, forward strand.
CCTTCCGCATCAGCGACGACGTGCTCGGCATCAGCCTGGACAGCACCGACCCCGGCGGCCACTACGAGGGCTCGCTCGGCACCGCCCAGCTGCGCTGGCTGGAGGGCGAACTCAAGGCCAACGAGCGGCGCTCCGGCGGACCTTCGTACGTCGTCGTCCTCAGCCATCACACCAGCAGGACCATGCGCAACCTCCGTCACGACCCGGCGCGCCCCGGGGAGGCCCGGCACGGCGGCGACGAGATCGTCTCGCTGCTCGGCCGGTACCGCTCCGTCCTCGCCTGGGTCAACGGGCACAGCCACAAGAACGCCATCACCCCGCACCGCACTCCGCACGGCGCCTTCTGGGAGGTCTCCACCGCCTCGCACATCGACTTCCCGCAGCTGGCGCGGGTGGTCGAGCTCACCGACAACCACGACGGAACGATTTCGCTCTTCACCACGCTCATCGAGTCCGCCGCCCCGCACCGCACGGATTTCGCCGATCTCTCCCAGACGGGGCTGGCCGCGCTGTACCGCGAGCTGTCCTTCAACGCCCCCGGCGCGAAGCCCGCGTTGGGCGGCGAGGCGGGCGACCGGAACACGGAACTCGTGCTGCGAAAGGGCTGAATAGGGCTCAACCCCCGCGAGCGGCTCAACCCTGAGCACCCGGCCACCGGTCACCCCGGCCGACGACAGCCGGACGGCGACGTCCGGGACCGGAAGGCCGGGAGGGGCAGGACATGACAGTACGCAGCGGGAGAGCAGGGGTGACGGCCGCGGTCGCCGTGGCGGCGGCGATGACGGTGACGGCCGGGGCGTTCGCGGCGCCCGCGCTCGCCGCGCCGCCCGGAGCGGGCGAGGGACACCGCGCGACCCTGCGGGCCATGAAGGCCGCCCTGAACGAGGCCGCGCCCGGCGTCACCGTGCAGGCCAAGGACCGGCACGGCCCCTGGAACGCCGCCGCGGGCACCGGCGACCTCGCCCGGCACACCCCGCGCGGTGCCCACGACCACTACCGGATCGGCAGCATCACCAAGACCTTCGTCGCGACCGTGCTCCTCCAGCTGGAGGCCGAGGGCCGCCTAGACCTGGACGACACGATCGGCCGGTGGCTGCCGGGCGTCGTCGAGGGCAACGGCCACGACGGCGACCGGATCACGGTCCGCCAGGTCCTCAACCACACCAGCGGCATCTACGACGTCACGTCCGACGACGAGTTCCGGCGCAAGGTGTTCAGCGAGGAGTTCCTCGACCACCGTTACGACACCTGGACCGCCGAGCAGCAGATCGCCCTCGCCGTGCGCCACGAGCCGGACTTCGCGCCCGGCACCGACTGGAAGTACTCCAACACCAACTACGTCATCGCCGGAGAGCTCATCGAGCGGATCACCGGCCATCCGTACGCGCAGGAGATCGAGCGGCGCATCATCGAGCCGCTGGGCCTGCGCGCCACCTCGGTCCCCGGCACCGATCCGACCCTCCCGAAGCCGAGTTCACGGGCGTACACCAAGCTCTCCGACGAGCCCGACGCCAGGAACCACGACGTGACGGAGCTGAACCCGACCGTGGCGGGCGCGGCGGGCGGCATGATCTCCGACTCGGCCGACCTGAACCGCTTCTACGCGGCGCTGCTGCGGGGGAGGCTCCTGCCGAAGAAGCAGCTCGCGGAGATGAAGACCACCGTCCCGAAGGGGGAGGACCGGCCCGGTCAGCGGTACGGCCTCGGCCTCGAACCGTTCAGGACCACGTGCGGCACGGTCGTCTGGGGCCACGGCGGCGACATCCACGGCTCGGCGTCCGCGGCGGTCGCGACGCCCGACGGCAAGCACGCGCTGGCGCTCGACTTCAACGGTCCCGGCGGCGAGCGGGAGCCGCTCCTCGACGCGGAGTTCTGCGGGAAGGGCTGAGGCGGGGCACTAGCTGGGCAGCACCACGACGTACGCCGCCGGCTCGCGGTCCGTCGACGCCATCAGGGCCGTCCGCACCACGGTGGCCTGCTGCTCCAGTGAGTCCCTGAGCTTCCTCGGGGTGATGTGGACGACGGTGATGCCGAGCCGCTCCAGGTGCTCGCGCTTGCGGACGTACTCGGACCACACTGCCTCGTCCTCCGGCTTCAGGCCCTGCCGGGGCGCCCGCGTGTCCAGCTCCACGGCCACGGCCTGGTCGGGCCAGTAGGCGTCGACGCCGCCGAGGTGCGGGCCGCCGGGCAGCCGCAGGTCGACGTTCCACATCGGGTCGGGCAGACCGTGCTCGGCGACCATGCGGTACAGCCGGTCCTCGGCGATGGCCCGCCCCTCGGCGATCAGGGAGTCGACGGCGTCCACCACGTGCGGACGGGAGAGGAGACGCGCCTGGGTCAACTCCCGGACGACCGCGGCGGGTTCGCAGTGGCCGCCGCGCACCGCCTCGGTGAGCAGCCGCCGCACCGCCCCCGCGTCGGCGAGCTGCGCCACCGCGTCGGCGAGCGCGCGGGGCACGGGGGCGACCGGAACTCCCGTGATCTGCTGGGGAGTCGGCAGCGCGGCGCTGCGCACGAGCCGGGTGAAGCCCACGGAGCGCAGGCGCCGGGTGCGGGGCACCAGGACGTCGATGCGGTCCAGGGAGAGCAGCGGGGGAGCGGACGAGAAGCGGTGCAGGGCCAGCGCGGCGAGCCCGGTGATCATCGCGTCGGCGTAGACGGCGTGCGGCTCGCCCGCGCGGGGCTGGGAGGGCACGGCCCTGGCCTCGCGTGCGGGCAGGCGGCCCGCGTAGAGCAGGGCGCCGTGCAGCCGCTCCTCGCTGGTCGGCGGGCCGGGGTGCAACAGGCAGACGCCGGGCAGGAGTTGCTGCCAGGGGCCGCCGGGCCGGCAGTGCGCGCCGGCGTCCGCCGCGGAGACGCCGTGCTCGCCGAGCTGGGCCGTGCTCATGACGCGCAGCTGGACGTCGGCGAGGTGCGTGAGGGGGAGGGGGGAGAGCGGGGCGTTGTGGTTCATGACCCGGTCGTTCCCGCGCCCCCTCGCCCCGCTAACCGCTGTTACACGCCCGTCGACAAACCCGGACAACCTCGCCCTAAAGCACGGGCGTTCGACTGCCGAGGATCTCCGGCCCCCGGCACACGCCCTGACCTGCGCCGCCGCCGCGCGACGGCACAGGCCATTGCCTCACTCCGAGCTAGACCGCCGCGCCCGCGTCGCACGCCTGTGCCCGCAGCGACCGCGCCAGGTCGTCGCGTGCTTCCAGGACCAGACGGCGCAGGGCCGGTGCGGACGACTCGTGCGCGGCGAGCCACTCGTCGGCCGTCGCCAGCGTCGCCGCGTCGCCCTGGAGGTGCGGGAAGAGGCCCCGCACCACGTCCATGCCGATCTGGATGGACCGCTCGGCCCACACCCGCTCGATCGCCGCGAAGTACTTGGACACGTACGGCGCGGCGAGCTCCCGCTGCGACGGCTGGGCGAAGCCCGCGATCGTCGCCTCGACCAGCGCGTTGGACAGCTGGTCGGACTCCACCACGGCGGCCCAGGCCTGCGCCTTGACGGCCGCCGAGGGCCGCGCGGCCAGGCACCGCACCTGGTGCCGCTTGCCGGAGGCGGTGTCGTCCCTGGCCAGTTCGGCGGCGAGGGCCTCCTCGTCGGCGGCGCCGTGCGCGGCCAGCGGACTCAGGAACGCCCAGCGCAGCTCCTGGTCGACCTCCAGGCCGTCGATCTTGGCGTTGCCGTCCAGGAAGCCCTGCAGCAGCTGCAGGTCGGCCGACGACGACGCCACCGACGCGAAGAACCGCGCCCACGTCAGCTGGTGCTGGCTGCCCGGCGCCGCGATCCGCAGCTCCCGCAGCGCGCCCTCGGCGAGCGCCCTGCCGCCCTCCTCGCGCCACTCCGGCGCGGCATAGTGCGTGAGGGCGGAGTTCGTCCAGGCGTGCAGCATCTGCAGGACGCCGATGTCGCTCTCCCGCCCGGCGAAGCGCAGCACGAGGCCGATGAAGTCCCGCGCGGGCATGAGCCCGTCCCGCGTGAGGCTCCACAGCGCGGACCAGCACAGGGCGCGGGCCAGCGGGTCGGTGATGTCGCCGAGGTGGTCCCGCAGCGTGGCGAGGGAGTTCTCGTCGAAGCGGATCTTGCAGTACGTCAGGTCGTCGTCGTTGACCAGGACGAGCTCGGGCGCCGACTCGCCGGCGAGCTCGGCCACGACCGTGCGCGGCCCGTCGACGTCGACCTCCGCGCGCGCGTACCGCTCCAGGTCGCCGCCCGACGACCGGCGGTAGAGGCCCACGGCCACGCGGTGCGGGCGCAGCTCGGGGTGGGACTCGGCGGCCTCCTGGAGGACGGAGAGCTCGGTGATCCGACCCTCCGCGTTCAGGATGACCTGCGGGGTCAGGGAGTTGACGCCGGCCGTCTGGAGCCAGGCGCGCGACCAGGACGCCATGTCGCGCCCGGAGGTCTCCTCCAGGACCGAGAGCAGGTCGCCGAGGACCGTGTTCCCGTACGCGTGCCGCTTGAAGTAGCGCCGGGCGCCCTCAAGGAACGCGTCCCGCCCCACGTACGCGACGAGCTGCTTGAGGACCGATGCGCCCTTGGCGTACGTGATCCCGTCGAAGTTGAGCTTGGCGTCCTCCAGGTCGCGGATGTCGGCCGTGACCGGGTGCGTGGAGGGCAGCTGGTCGGCGCGGTAGGCCCACGCCTTGCGGTTGTTGGCGAAGGTGATCCAGCCGTTGGTGAAGCGGGTCGCCTCCACCATGGAGAAGGAGCCCATGAAGTCGGCGAAGGACTCCTTGAGCCACAGGTCGTCCCACCACCGCATGGTGACGAGGTCGCCGAACCACATGTGCGCCATCTCGTGGAGGATGACGTTGGCCCGGCGTTCGTACGACGCCTGGGTCACCTTGCCGCGGAAGATGAACTCCTCGCGGAAGGTCACCAGGCCCGGGTTCTCCATCGCGCCGAGGTTGTACTCCGGCACGAACGCCTGGTCGTACTTCCCGAACGGGTACGGGTAGTCGAAGTTGTCGTGGAAGAAGTCCAGGCCCTGCTTGGTGACGAGGAAGACGTCGTCGGCGTCGAAGTGCGGGGCGAGGCCCTTGCGGCACATCGCGCCGAGGGGGATCTCCAGGCGGGTGCCGTCGTCGAGGACGCGCGTGTAGGAGTCCGTCACGTAGTGGTACGGGCCCGCGACGACCGCCGTGATGTACGTCGAGATCGGCTTGGTCTCGGCGAACTTCCACACGCCGTCGGCCAGCTCGCCCTCGCCGTTGGACCACGCGGTCCAGCCCTCGGGGGCCTGGACCGAGAAGCGGTAGGGCGCCTTCAGGTCGGGCTGCTCGAAGTTGGCGAAGACGCGGCGGGCGTCCGCCGGTTCGTACTGCGTGTACAGATAGAGCTCGCCGTCCTCCGGGTCGACGAAGCGGTGCATGCCCTCACCGGTGCGGCTGTACGCACACTGGGCGTCCACCACCAGTTCGTTCTCCTCGGCCAGATCCTCCAGCGTGATCCGGGTGCCGTCGAAGACCTCGGAGGGGTCCAGGTCCTTGCCGTTGAGCGACACCGCGGTGACGCTCGGCGCGATCAGGTCGGCGAAGGTCGCGGCGCCCGGCTCGGCGCCGCGGAACCGGATCGTGGTGACCGAGCGGAACGTGCGCGGCTCCTGACCGCTCTCGCCGACCGCCGACCGCAGGTCCAGGAAGACCTCGTAACCGTCGACGGAGAGCAGCGCGGCCCTCTCGCGGGCCTCGTCGCGGGACAGATTCTCACCGGGCACGGGCGGCACTCCCTTGTGACTCGCATGACTCGTACGAATGTCTACGATCCTCGCATGTGCCGTCTGCGGCCGACATCCGGGAATGCCCCGGTGTGCCACGGACGTTTCCCCGGCCAGATGCGAACGGATTCCCTAGGGAGAGACATGTCCGAGAACGGCAGCAAGACCCCCGTCGACTTCTGGTTCGACCCGCTGTGCCCCTGGGCCTGGATGACGTCCCGCTGGATGCTGGAGGTCGAGAAGGTCCGTGACGTGGAGGTCCGCTGGCACGTCATGAGCCTGGCCGTCCTGAACGAGGACAAGCTCGACGATCTCCCCGAGGAGTACCGCGAGATGCTGGAGACGAAGGCCTGGGGCCCCGTCCGCGTCGTCATCGCCGCCCAGCAGAAGCACGGCGACGAGGTCCTCGGCAGGCTCTACACCGCGCTCGGCACCCGTTTCCACAACCGTGGCGAGGGCCCGACCCGCGAGGCGGTCGTCGGCGCCCTGGCGGACGCGGGCCTGCCCGCCGACCTGGTCGACTTCATGGACTCGGACGCGTACGACACGGAGCTGCGCGCCTCCCACAAGGAGGGCATCGACAAGGTCGGCCAGGAGGTCGGCACGCCGGTCATCGCCGTCCCCGGCGCCGACGGCGAGCAGGTCGCCTTCTTCGGCCCGGTCGTGACCCCCGCCCCCAAGGGCGAGGCGGCGGCGAAGCTCTGGGACGGCACCCTGCTGGTGGCCTCGACCCCGGGCTTCTACGAGATCAAGCGGACCCGCACCCAGGGCCCCATCTTCGACTGACGCCCCGAAAAGAACCGGCGCGTACAGAAAGGCCCCCGTGAGTCACGTCCTCACGGGGGCCTTTCCTTCATCCGCCTGCCTCGGCGAAAGTTGAGAAGACGATCACGAGGCAGGACGTTTTTCCACGGGGTGCGGCGTCACGGGGCCAGCAGGAGGCTGTTCACCCGCTCCTTGGCGGCCGCGTAACGCTTGGCCACGTCCTGCCAGTTGACGACCTGCCACATGGCCTCGATGAAGTCGACCTTCTGGTTCTTGTACTGCAGGTAGAAGGCGTGCTCCCAGGCGTCGAAGACCAGGATCGGCGTCGAGCCCTGGCCGACGTTGCCCTGGTGGTCGTAGACCTGCTCGACGATGAGGCGGTTGCTGAGCGGCTCGTAGGCGAGCACGCCCCAGCCGGAGCCCTGCGTCGTCGCCGAGGCCTTGGTCAGCTGGGCCTTGAACTTGGCGAAGGAGCCGAAGGACTCGGTGATCGCGTCGGCGAGGTCGCCCACGCCGTCCGCGGCCAGCGGCTCGCCGCCGCCGCCGTCCTTCGGGCTGTTCATGTTGTGCCAGTAGATGCTGTGCAGGATGTGGCCGGAGAGGTGGAACGCGAGGTTCTTCTCCAGGCCGTTGATGGCGCCCCACGTCTCCTTGTCGCGCGCCTCCTCCAGCTGCTCAAGAGTGTCGTTCGCGCCCTTCACGTACGCCGCGTGGTGCTTGTCGTGGTGCAGCTCGATGATCTGCGGGTTGATGACAGGTTCGAGCGCCGCGTAGTCGTACGGAAGTTCAGGAAGCGTGTAAATGGCCATGATCCGAGCCCTCCGACTGCTGCTCTGCTGTGATTCTCAAGTTATTGCAACTGCTTCGCAAGTGCAGGCTAGCAGCAGCTACTGGGAGAAGTTGATCAGCCCTTCGTCCTAGGTCCGCGCGGGAACATCCGCGTACGCCTCCGCGTGCCCGGCCATGCGAAGGAGCCCCGGACCACCTGGTCCGGGGCTCCTTGGGGGAGGTCAGTGCCTAGACGGCCGCCGCCCGCCTCTCCGCGAGCTTCTGCCGCACGATCCCGATGACGGCGAGCGCCAGCGTCAGACCGCCCGTGGCGAGCAGCTGCTTGCGCGTGTCGGGCTGGTCGGTCATCAGGTAGAAGATGTACGCCATGGCGGCGAGCGCCACCCACGTCAGGAACGGGAACGCCCACATCCGGATGACGAGCTTCTCCGGGGCCTCGCGCTCGGTCCTGCGGCGCAGGATGAGCTGCGAGACGGCGATGAAGATCCAGACCATCAGGATCATCGCGCCGATCATGTTGAGCAGCCACGGGAAGACGTCGTCCGGACGCCAGTAGCTGAGCAGCACGCAGACGAAGCCGAAGACGGAGGAGGCGAGCACCGCGAGGCGCGGCACGCCGCCCGAGACCTTGCCGAGCGCCTTCGGGCCCTGGCCGCGCTCGATCAGGGAGTACGACATGCGCGAGGCGCCGTAGATGTTGGCGTTCATCGCGGAGAGCAGGGCGACCAGGACGATGACGTTCATGATCTCGCCGGCGCCGGGGATGCCCAGGTGGTCGAGCGTGGCGACGTACGGTCCCTTGGCGGCGACCTCCTTGTTGTCCCACGGCAGCAGCGTCACGACGACGAGCATCGAACCGACGTAGAAGACGGCGATGCGCCACATCGCGGTGCGCACGGCCTTCGCGACGCTCTTGACCGGGTTCTCGGACTCGGCGGCGGCGATCGTGACGGTCTCCAGGCCGCCGTACGCGAAGACGGAGGCGAGGAGGCCGATGATCAGGCCGTCCGTGCCGTTCGGCATGAAGCCGCCCTCGCCCGTCAGGTTCTCCAGGCCGGGGGCCGGGTTGTCCGAGCCCGGCAGGACGCCGAGGATCGCGAGGACGCCGATGCCGAGGAAGAGCGTGATGGCGCCGACCTTGAGGGCGGCGAACCAGAACTCGAACTCGCCGAAGTTCTTCACGGCCGTCAGGTTGGCGCCGCAGAACACCAGCATGAAGAGGGCGACCCACACCCACTCGGGGCTGTCGGGGAACCAGCCCACCATGATCTTGGCGGCGCCGATGCCTTCGAGTCCGACGGCGACGCAGAGCAGGAACCAGAAGCCCCAGCCCGCGGTGAAGCCCGCCCAAGGGCCGATGGCGCGCTCGGCGTGGACCGAGAAGGAGCCCGACGCGGGGTTCGCGGCCGACATCTCACCGAGCATGCGCATCACGAGCATGACAAGTGCGCCGGAGACGGCGTAGGCGAGGACGATCGAGGGACCGGCCGCGGCGATGCCCGCCCCGGAGCCCACGAAGAGCCCGGCTCCGATCACACCACCGAGCGCGATCATGGAGAGGTGCCGCTGCTTGAGGCCGTGGACCAGCGGGGAGTCGGCCTTCGGTGCTTCGTCGGGTGCTGCGTCCTGTTGGGTGGACGTCCGAGACATGGGCGTGCCCTGTTCAGTAGCCGAGACGGGGGAGCGAGGGGCCCACAGTCTGAGGTCCGGTACCGCTGACAGGGAACACTTGACCGCTATACGGACACGACGCTCACACGTTGTGAAGGATCGCGCACGACAAGTTCACCTGTTGTTCACGCAGAGCTCGTCGTGCGGGTCGCGCGCCACTCCCGCAGCCCCGCGACCGCCAGGACGAGCGCCGTCGCCCCCGCCGACCACAGCAGCTGCGGCCGCGCGTCGGCGTCCGTCAGCATCAGCCCGAGCACGGCCGCCATCGCGGCCAGCGCCGCCCACGTCAGATACGGGAACGCCCACATCCGCAGCACGAGCCGCTCCGGCGCCTCGCGCTCGATGCGCCGCCGCAGCCGCAACTGCGACACCGCGATCAGCGCCCAGACGAAGAGCAGCACCGCGCCGACGGAGTTGAGCATGTAGAGGAAGACGGAGTCCGGCCACTTCAGATTGAGGACCACGGACACGAAGCCGAACGCGACGGACGCGAGGACCGCACGCCGCGGCACCCCGCCGCCGGACGCCTCGCCGCCGGACGTCCCGCGGCGGGACACCTTCAGCAGCGCCCTCGGTGCCTCGCCGCGCTCGGCCAGCGAGAAGACCATCCGGGAGGACCCGTACAGGTTGGCGTTCAGCGCGGAGAGCAGCGCCACGAACACCACGATGTTCATGATCGTCCCGGCGGACGGCACCCCGATCGAGTCGAGGACCGTCACATACGGACTGACCCCCGCCTGCTGCGCCGTCCAGGGCAGCACCGTCACGATGACCAGCATCGACCCGACGTAGAAGAAGAGGATCCGGTAGACCGCGCTGCGCACCGCGCGGGCCACCGAGCGCACCGGGTCGTCGGACTCGGCGGCCGCGATCGTCACGACCTCAAGGCCGCCGAACGCGAAGACGACGGCGAGGACGCCCGAGACGACACCGGACCAGCCGTGCGGCAGGAACCCGCCCTGACCGGTCAGATTCGTCAGGCCCACCGGGTCCGTCTCCGGCAGCACGCCGAAGACCGCGAGCAGGCCGAGGACCAGGAACGCGATGATCGCGAAGACCTTGAGGGTCGCGAACCAGAACTCGAACTCGCCGAAGTTCTTCACCGACGCGAGGTTGGCCGCCGTGAAGACGACCATGAAGAGCAGCACCCAGGCCCACTGCGGCACCGCCGGCGCCCAGCCGTTGGCGATCTGCGCGGCGCCGGTCGCCTCCACGGCGAGCACCACGACCAGCAGGAACCAGTAGAGCCAGCCGACGCTGAACCCCGCCCAGCGGCCCAGCGCGCGCTCCGCGTGCACGGAGAACGAACCCGAAGCGGGCATCGCCGCCGACATCTCGCCGAGCATCCGCATCACACACATCGCGAGCGCCCCCGCGATCAGATACGAGACGACGATGCCGGGGCCCGCCACCGAGATCCCGGCGCCCGATCCCACGAAGAGCCCGGCGCCGATGACACCGCCCAGGCCGAGCATGGTGAGGTGACGCTGCTTGAGGCCGCCGCCGAGGGGCTCGGGTCCGGACCCCGTCGCGGGCAGGCTGTCCGGTGGTGCGTCGTGCATGGTGCTCAGGCTGCTCTCGGGGCTCACAAGACTTTGGCGGGACTCCACAGTCTCTCCGGGGCGCGGCCCCTCGCGCAAAACGGGGCACCCACCCGCCGACCTCAGTGACGAGCATCACGCCGTCCGAGGTGTACACGAACCCCTTTGTACGGAGCCCACCAAGGCCCCGCCCCCGGGTTGTCGGCCGATGACCGTGTTGCCGCCGTGCCGCCTGGGATAGCGTCGACGCGTTCCCACCTGCCCACGTCCCCCGCGGAGTCCCCGATGAGCATCGCCGCTGCCACCACCCGCCCCGGCCAGGTCCTCGCCGACCTGCTGCCCGCGTCCCGTGTGAAGGACGCGGCGCTCGTGCTCGGCGGCGCCGCGCTCACCGGAATCGCCGCCCAGATCGCGGTGCCCGTGCCGGGCTCCCCGGTGCCGGTGACCGGCCAGACCTTCGCCGCGCTGCTCGTCGGCACGTCGCTCGGCGCCCGCCGCGGCTTCCTCTCCCTCGCGCTGTACGCCCTCGTGGGCATGGCGGGCATGCCGTGGTTCGCGCAGGCCGGCTCCGGCGTCGCGGCCCCGTCCCTCGGCTACGTCCTCGGCATGCTGCTCGCCGCCACCGTGGTGGGCGCCCTGGCCCGCCGCGGCGGCGACCGCTCCGTGCTGCGCACGGCGGGCACGATGGTCCTCGGTTCCGCGATCATCTACGCGGTCGGCGTCCCGTACCTGGCCGCCGCCACCGGCATGTCGATGACCCAGGCGGTCGCCGCCGGCCTCACGCCGTTCCTGATCGGCGACGCCCTGAAGGCCGCGCTCGCGATGGGCGTCCTGCCGACGGCGTGGAAGTTCCTCGACCGCTGACAGCGGACCGGAGCGCGTACGACGACGCCCCCGCGGAGAGATCCGCGGGGGCGTCGTCGTGTGTGGGAGAGGGGCGGGGTCAGGCGTCGACCGCGTCCCGGGGGCGGACCTTCTCCCGTACGAGCGAGAAGACGACCACGAAGGCGGCGGCGAGGAGCGAGAGCAGCACCTGCTTGCGGCCGGCCTCGTCGGTCAGCATGTAGACGAGGACGAACGAGATCATCGCGATCGTGACCCACGTCAGGTACGGGAAGAGCCACATCTTCACGACGAGCTTCTCCGGCTCCTCGCGCAGGATGATCCCGCGCATCCGCAGCTGCGTGAAGCTGATGATCAGCCACACGAAGAGGGCCACGGCGCCCGAGGAGTTCAGCAGGAAGTCGAAGACGGTGTCCTTCCACTGGTAGTTGAACCAGACGGCGACGAAGCCGAAGACGACCGAGCCGAGGATCGCGGCCTGCGGGACGCCCCGCGCGTTGGTGCGCGCGAAAGCCTTGGGCGCGTCACCGCGCTGGCCGAGCGAGAAGGCCATGCGGGAGGCGGTGTAGAGCCCGGAGTTGAGGCAGGAGAGCACCGCGGTGAGCACGATGACGTTCATGACCTGACCGGCGTGCGGGATGCCGATCGAGTTGAGCGCGGCGACGTAACTGCCGTCCTCGGTGATCGACTTGTCGTTCCACGGCAGGAGGGTGATGACGACGAGGATCGAGCCCAGGTAGAAGACGCCGATGCGCCAGATGACGCTGTTGGTCGCCTTGGTGACGGCGCGCTGCGGGTCCTCGGACTCGCCGGCGGCCAGCGTGACGATCTCGCTGCCCATGAAGGAGAAGACGACCATCAGCACACCGGTGAGGATGGCGCCCGCGCCCTTGGGCATGAAGCCGCCCGCGTCGGTGAGGTGCGCGAATCCGGCGCCCGGGTTGTCGGAACCCGGCAGCACGCCGAAGACGGCGAGCAGGCCGATGACCACGAAGCCGCCGATGGCGACGACCTTGATCCCGGCGAACCAGAACTCGAACTCACCGTAGGAGCCCACGGACACGAGGTTCGTGGCGGTGAGCACGACCATCACGATGAGCGCCCAGCCCCACTGCGGGACGGCGGGTATCCAGCCGTTGAGGATCACGGCGCCCGCGGTGGCCTCCACGGCGAGCACGACGACCCAGAAGAACCAGTAGAGCCAGCCGATGGAGAAGCCGGCCCAGCGGCCGAGCGCCTGGTCGGCGTAGGTGGAGAAGGAGCCGGAAGCGGGCCGTGCGGCGGCCATCTCGCCGAGCATCCGCATCACGAGGACGACCATCGTGCCGACGAGGGCGTACGAGACGAGGATCGCGGGTCCCGCGGCGGCGATGCCGGAACTCGAGCCGACGAAGAGACCGGCGCCGATCACACCGCCGATCGCGATCATGGAGAGGTGGCGGTTCTTGAGACCCGCTTTCAGGCCGTCGCCGGTGTCACCACTGTCGCCAGACCGCGGATCCCCAGGGGGATGGGGCGTGCTGTCTGCCTTCGCAAGGGAGGGTTGCGAGGTCATGGACGAATCCTTAAGTTCTCGGGTCACGAGCCCCCGCATTCAAACTCAGGGGTGAACGGGACGGAAGTCCTGAATCCGGATCGTTGTATTCCGGCCAAAAGGCCTGGACCAAGGTCCCGATCAGGAAGATCAAGATCCTGCCCGGTCGCGGCTACCCACCTCGCGGCGTGCCACACTCGGACCCATGCGCGTGTACCTCGGCTCGGATCATGCCGGCTACGAACTCAAGAACCACTTGGTCGAATGGCTCAAGAGCCACGGCCATGAGCCCGTCGACTGCGGGCCCCACATCTATGACGCCCAGGACGACTACCCGCCGTTCTGCCTGCGCGCCGCGGAGAAGACCGCCGCGGACCCGGAGGCCCTCGGCATCGTCATCGGCGGCTCCGGCAACGGCGAGCAGATCGCCGCGAACAAGGTGAAGGGCGTGCGGGCGGCCCTGGCCTGGAGCGAGCAGACGGCGGCGCTCGGCCGCGAGCACAACGACGCGAACGTCATCTCCATCGGCGGCCGGATGCACACGCAGGAAGAGGCGACGAAGTTCGTCGAGATCTTCCTGGCGACGCCGTACTCGGGTGAGGAGCGGCACACGCGCCGCATCGAGATGCTCTCGGCCTACGAGCAGACGGGTGAGCTCCCCCCCGTCCCGGCCCACCACCCCCAGCCGTAACGAGACCACGGGGCTCCACCCCGAACCCCGCTCCTCAAACGCCGGAGAGGCCGGCTTCCCCCGTGCCGGGGGCCTGTCAGCCAGTCCGGCGTTTGAGGACGACCTCAGCGCCGGAGAGGCCGGCTTTCCCCGTGCCGGGGATCTGTCAGCCCGTCCGGCGTTTGAGGACGAGCCCTCAAGGCGATTTGACCCGCACCACCCCCGGAGGGACCCCGTGCCGGAGGGGCACACCATTCATCGGCTGGCCCAGGACCACCTCGCCAGGTTCGCCGGACGCCCGGCGACGGTCCGCAGCCCGCAGGGCAAGTTCGGCGACAGCGCCGCCCTCCTCACCGGCCGGGTGATGGAGACCGCCGAGGCCCACGGCAAGCACCTCTTCCTCGGCTTCGCCGACACCGGCTGGATCCACATCCACCTCGGGCTCTTCGGCAAGTACACGCTGGGGGAGACCCCCGCGCCGCCCCCCACGGACACCGTCCGCCTGCGGCTCCTGAACGACGCGTACCACTCCGACCTCCGCGGCCCCACCACCTGCGCCCTCATCACGGACGAGGAGAAGCGGGCGATACACGACCGGCTGGGCCCCGACCCGCTGCGCCCCGCGGACGCCCCGGACAACGACCCGGCGAGGGCCTACGCCCGCATCTCGCGCAGCCGCACCACGATCGCCGCGCTCCTCATGGACCAGAAGGTCATCGCGGGCGTCGGCAACGTCTACCGCGCGGAGGTCCTCTTCCGGCACGGCATCGACCCGTACACCCCGGGCAAGGACGTCACCGAGGCGCAGTGGACCGCGATCTGGGCGGACCTCGTCGACCTGATGCACGAGGGCGTACGCCTCAACCGCATCGACACCGTCAGGCCCGAGCACACCCCGGAGGCGATGGGGCGCCCGCCGCGCGTCGACGACCACGGCGGCGAGGTGTACGTCTACCGCAGGGCGAACATGCCCTGTCACCTCTGCGGCGGCGACATCCGCACCGCGGACCTGGCGGCCCGCAACCTCTTCTGGTGCCCCACCTGCCAGCGCCCCGCCTGAAGCCCCCGGCCAGAACTCAGAAGCCGTGCGGCAGCCAGGGCGCCACATCGGACCCGAAGGCCACCGACGCCTCGGCCAGCGCGCCCCTGCGCAGCTCCCGGACCCGGTCCGCGGCCGCCAGCGAGGTGAGGGACGCACCGCCGAGGTAGGCGGCGCCCAGTTCACGTACCGACAAGGAGAGGTCGGCCGCGTCGGCCGTGCGCTCGCACGACGCGCCCTTCGCGTCGCCGGTGAGGCGCCAACGGCCCTCGTTCCAGGGACAGAAGGCGTCCTCGACCTCGAACACCACGTCCAGCGGCGTCTGGTACGTCCGCGCCTCCAGGGCCGCGCCCACCTCGACGAGCCGCACGTACAGCGAGTCCCGCACCGTGACCTGGCAGCGGCGGATGTCGGAGACCAGCTGCAGCAGCGCGTCGTCGACCGGACGGTTGCGGACGACGACCGACGACGTCAGGTCGATCTCGAACAGGAAGCGCCACAGCGCCGCGTACGCCGCCGGGTCCACGCCCTCGACGTCCTGCACCTGCACCGAACCCTTCGGCCCCTGCCAGTCCCACTCGGGCTTCACCGCGAACCGCGCGTACCCGACGAGTTCGCCCGCCCGCTCGGCGACCACGCACTGCAACGGCGACGCGCCGTTGCGCTCGCTCTGCGGGTCGAGCAGCGCGAGCCGCTCCCAGCCCGGCTGCCGGGCCGTCATGCCCGGACGCTCCGTCACGCGCCGTGCGTACAGGGCCTCGCAGGCCTCGTGGACGTCGGCGGGCCGAACGTACCGAAGATGTACGTCGTCCGTCCCGGCGGGCACGGACAGCGACACCCGCGTCGTGTCGATGTCGGCCTTCATGTGCCGGGTCGCCGCGCCGTACCCGAACCGGCCGTAGATGACCGGCTCGGACGCGGTGAGCACGGCCAGCGGCTCGCCCCACGCGCGGACGTCGTCCAGCTGCCGTCGCATCATCGACGTCAGGATGCCGCGCCGCCGGTGTGTGGCCGCGACGCCGACCATCGTGACGCCCGCCGTCTCCACCAGCGCACCGCCGGGAACGGCCATGCGGAAGGAGAACGCCCCCGCCGTCCCCACGCACGCGCCCCCGTCCCACACGCCGATCGACCGGTCGTGCTCGGTGAGCGCGCGCCAGAGCTCACGTTCCTCCTCCGACTCGGCGACCCCGCCGAACGCGAGCTCCAATGTCGCGTACCACGCGTCCCAGTCGGCCTTCCCGAGCACCCGCACGTCTGTCGTCATATGCCATGCCTACCAGTGCGGTACCGCCCGATGCGACGGCTTTTTCCCCGTCCGTGCCCCCGCCGTGACCCCGTGACCGACCGCACTCCGCATGCCTCTGACGGGGGACAACCGGGACCTCCCGTGCGAAGTACGCGGCCCGCTGGATAAGGTCCACGAGCAATGGAGGTACGAGCGGAAGCCGACACGTTCACGGCCCGGATGAAGAAGAGACTGCACCGGGCCCGCATCGTGCTGCGCAAATCCGGGGTCGACTACTTCCGCGGCGACGGCTCCGACTGGGTCGCCCTGGCCGGTCTGCTCCTGACCATCCCGGTCATCACGACCTGCACGATCATCAACAACGAGTGGTTCTCGCCGTCCGCGCTGGTCCTCCCGATCGTCGCCGGCGGCCTGCTGCTGCGCCCCGCCAGCCTGCTCGGCCTCTACGCCGCATCGGCGGTGGCCCTGATCGTGGAGTCCGTCCGGCTCGGGCCGTACACGGAGGGCGCCGCCCGCGTCACGCCCGGCACGGTCCTCGTGGTCGCCGCCTGCGGCTTCTTCGGACTCCTCATCGCCCAGTTCCGCAGCCGGGTCGGCGTGCCCTGGCGCGGCGGCGGCACCATGCTCTTCGACCTGCGCGAACGCATCCGCGTCCAGAGCAAGCTGCCGAAACTGCCGCGCGGCTGGCACCGCGAGATGGCGCTGCGCCCGGCCGGCGGCCAGTCCTTCTCCGGCGACTTCGTGGTCGCGGCCCGCACGAACGGCGGCCGCACCCTGGAGGCCGTCCTCACCGACGTCTCCGGCAAGGGCATGGACGCCGGTTCCCGCGCGCTGCTGTTGTCCGGAGCCTTCGGCGGCCTGCTCGGCTCCCTGCCCCCGCACGCCTTCCTGCCGGCTGCCAACGGCTACCTCCTCCGCCAGGACTGGGACGAGGGCTTCGCGACCTCCATCCACCTGGTCCTCGACCTGGAGACCGGCGACTACGAACTCTTCTCCGCGGGCCACCCGCCGGGCCTCCAGCTCAGCGCGGGCAGCGGCCGCTGGGAGGAGAAGACCGGCCAGGGCCCGCTCCTCGGCGTCTACGACGGCGCCCAGTTCGACCCCGTCAAAGGCGTCCTGCGCCCCGGCGACGTCCTGATGCTCTTCACCGACGGCCTCGTCGAGACCTCCGACCGCGACATCGCCGAGGGAATGGACCGCCTCACGGGCGAGGCCGACCGCTACGTGGCAGGAGGCTTCCACGGAGCGGCCTGGCACCTCATCGAGGCCGTGGCGAAGGACGTCAACGACGACAGGGCTCTGCTGCTGATCTGCCGGGAGGCGTGACGCTCGGGCCACCTCCGTGGCCGTCGCCGCTTCCGCCGCCCGGCAGCACCCGCGCCAGCCAGTCCGAGCGTCCCGCGGCCAGAGGCCCGAGGACCGCCAGCAACAGCACGTACCCCGCGATGAAGGGGGAGAGGCGTTCGTCGAGGCCCGCGCCCGCTGCCATCGTGGCGAGGATCAGGGCGAACTCGCCGCGGGCGAGGAGGGTCGTGGAGATGTTCGCCGCGGGGCCCGCGCCGAAGCCGTACACGCGTGCCGCGCCGAGTCCGGCCAGGACGTTCATCAGGAGGGTGACCGCGACCGCCGCGAGGACCGGCCAGAGCACGACCGGGAGGTCGCCGGGGTCGATGGAGAGGCCGAAGGCGAAGAAGAAGATCGCGCCGAAGGCGTCCCGCAGCGGGTGGACCAGGGTGCGGATGCGGTCGCCGGAGGCCGTGCTGCCGAGCATCAGGCCGACCATGAACGCGCCGATCGCGTCGGCGACGCCGAACCATTCGGAGACTCCGGCGACGAAGACGGCGACGCCGAGGAAGGAGATGACGAGGAGTTCGTCGTCCCGGGTGTCCATGAGGCGGCCGACGAGCCTGGTGCCGAACCGGGCCGCGAGGGCCAGCAGGAGCAGGAAGCCGAAGGCCTTGCCGCCGTCCATCACGGCGGCGGCCAGGCTGTCCGCGCCGGACAGGATGGGCTGCAGCGCCGCGAGGTAGAGGGCCAGGAAGATGTCCTCGACCACGATGATGCCGAGGATCGGCTTCGTCTCGGGGTTGCCGAGCCTGCCGGTGTCGACGAGGACTTTGGTGACGATCGCCGATGAGGAGATGCCGAGCACTCCGGCGAGGACCAGCGCTTCGGAGGTGCCCCAGCCGAGCGCGAATCCGAAGCCCAGGCCGGCGCCGACGTTCAGGGCGAGATAGGTGCCTCCGGCGACGGCCATCTTGCGGCCGCCGGTCTTGAGGTCGTCCATGTGGAACTCGAGGCCGAGGTAGAAGAGCAGCAGGACCAGGCCGAGCGCCGAGAGCATTTCCAGGTCGTGGGGGTCGGAGACCAGGACCACGCCGGGGGTGTGGGGGCCGAGGAGGATCCCGGCCAGGATGAAGAGCGGGATGGTGGGGAGTCCGATGCGGCCGCCGAGGCGGGCGAGGACGGCGGCGGCGAGAAAGGCGCCGCCCATGGCTATCAAGGTGTCTGCGTGTCCGATGGGCCCGTTCCTCACATAGGGGTGGCAAGAGGGGAACAAATGAGAATGGCAAAGGAAGCGTCAAGAACGCGTCAATACTTAGGTTACCAAACGATCGGTTCGGTGTCCCTGAACGCACTTGGTGGGGTTCTCCCCACCCCCGGTTCGCCAGCCGCCCTCATGGTCCACACCACCCCCGTCTCCGTACGTTCAAGAGGTCGAATTCGTACGGAGAGGTGGCAGGGACATGGGGCTGCGGCGGAAGAAGAACCGAGTCGTCGAGGAGGACGTCCGCGTTCTCGGCGGGGCGATCGACGACCGGGCCGTCCCCGGCGGGACACCCGGTGACTGGGCCGTGGAACTGCGCGGCGTCCGCCGTCAGTACGGCCGCGGCTCCGGCGCCGTCCACGCCCTCGCCGGCATCGACCTCGCCCTGCCCCGCGGCAGCTTCACCGCCGTCATGGGACCCTCCGGCTCCGGCAAGTCGACCTTCCTGCAGTGCGCCGCCGGCCTCGACCGGCCGAGCGGCGGCACCGTCCGCCTCGGCGGCACCGAGATCACCGGCATGAGCGAGAACAAGCTCACCGCCCTGCGCCGCACCCGCCTCGGCTTCGTCTTCCAGGCCTTCAACCTGCTGCCGTCGCTCACCGTCGAGCAGAACGTCGTCCTGCCCATGCGCCTCGCGGGCCACCGCCCCGACCGCCGCAAGGCCGCCGAGATGCTCACCCGCGTCGGCCTCGGCGACAAGGGACGCCGCCGCCCCGGCCAGCTCTCCGGCGGCCAGCAGCAGCGCGTCGCCATCGCCCGCGCCCTGATCACCCAGCCCGACGTGATCTTCGCCGACGAGCCGACCGGCGCCCTCGACACCACCACCGCGACCGAGATCCTCGGCCTGCTGCGCTCCGCCGTCGACAGCCTCGGCGCCACCGTCGTCATGGTCACTCACGACCCGGCGGCCGCCGCCCACGCCGACCGCGTCCTCTTCCTCGCCGACGGCTCGATCGTCGACCGCCTGGAGCGCGCCTCCGCCGCGCAGATCGCCGCCCGCATGACCGCCCTGACCGCGCCCGCCGCCTACGCGGGGGTGGCCGCGTAATGGCGTACGTCCCCAACGGCCTGGCCCGCGCGGCGGTCCGCTTCAAACCCGCCGCCTTCGTCGGCACCTTCGTCGCCCTGATGATGGCCTCGCTGATCGTGGCCGCCTGCGGCATCCTCCTGGAGACGGGGCTGCGCGCCTCCGTACCGCCCGAGCGGTACGCGGACGCCCCCGTCGTCGCCGCCTCGAACCAGTCCGTCCACTTCGTCACCGGCAGCGGCGACAGCAAGTCCGAGTCCGACACACCCCTGCCCGACCAGGCCCGCGTCGACGACTCCCTGGTCGCCGAGGCCGCCTCGGTGCCCGGCGCCCGCACCGCCGTCCCCGACGTCACCTTCCCCGTCAAGTCCGGCGACAAGGACGTCACCGCCCACGGCTGGGGCTCCACCGCCTTCACCGGCGAGCAGCTGACCGCGG
Organism: Streptomyces venezuelae; assembly: GCF_008642315.1. NCBI lineage: Bacteria > Bacillati > Actinomycetota > Actinomycetes > Kitasatosporales > Streptomycetaceae > Streptomyces > Streptomyces venezuelae. The sequence continues at coordinate 5,906,766 of NZ_CP029192.1, forward strand.
GACGCGCCCCGCACCCCGGCGAGGTCGTCCTCGCCGCCCCGGGCGCCTCCGTCGGCGACCGCACCACCCTCACCACCGCGGACGGCCCGCGCGACTTCCGCGTCTCCGGCACCGTACGCACCGGGAACACAGCCCCCACCGCCTGGTTCGCCGACTCCGAGGCCGTCCGCGTCTCCGGCCACCCCGGACGCGTCGACGCCATCGCCGTCCTGCCCGACAAGGGCGTCACCGCCGACACCCTCAAGTCCCGTGTCGCGCACGCACTCGGCGACAAGGCCGAGGTCCACACCGGCGACGACCGCAGCGAAGCCGAAGGCTCCTCGCTCGCCTACGCCAAGGAGATGCTCACCGGCCTCGGCGGCTCCTTCGGCGGCATCGCCGCCCTCACCGCCGTCTTCACCGCCGCGGGCACCGTAGCCCTCTCCGTCGGCCAGCGCGCCCGCGAATACGCCCTGCTGCGCGCCATCGGCACCACCCCCCGCCAGATCCGCCGCACCATCGCCACCGAGGCCCTGCTCGTCGCCCCCGCCGCCGCGGCCGTCGGCCTGCTGCCCGGACTCGCCCTGGCCCACTGGTGGTTCGGGCAGCTGAAGGAGAAGGGCGCGATCCCCGAGGGCGTCGAGCTGTCCGTCTCCTTCATCCCGCTCGTCAGCGCCGCCGGTGTCGCCGTCCTCACCGCGCTCGGTGCCGGTTACCTGGCCGCCCGCCGCCCCTCCCGCATCAAGCCGGGCCAGGCGCTCGGCGAAGCCGCCGTGGAGCGGATGCCGCTCGGCTGGATCCGCACGCCGCTGGGCATCGCCGCCGCCGTCGGCGGCACGATCTTCGCCGGGTTCGCCGCGAGCAACACCGGCGACGACGCGGCGAACGCGGCCCTCGGCGTCGTCATGCTCTTCATGCTCGCCGTCGCCCTGCTCGGCCCGCTCGTGGCCCGCGGCTGCGCCGCCCTGTTCGGCCTCCCGCTGCGCGGCGCCGGCGCGTCCGCCTCCCTTGCCGCCGCCAACTCCCGCTCCAACGCCCGCCGTCTGGCCTCCGCGATCACCCCGATCGTGCTCGCCATGGCCTTCTCCTCCGTCCTCGTCTTCATGCACACCAGCGAGGAGCGGGTCGCCGCCGACCAGCAGCGCGCGGGCATCACCGCCGATCACATCGTCACCTCCGACGGAGGCCTCGCCCCGGGGACGCTGGCGAAGGCCGCCGATGCCAAGGGCGTCACCGCCGCCGTCGGCCTGCTCAAGTCCTCCGTGCTCGTGCCGGTCGGCTCGGGCGGCGACCGCTGGCTGGAGTCCGTGTCCGCGCAGGGCGTCACGGGCACGGCCGCCGGGTTCGCGAAGGTCCAGGACCTGAAGGTCGAGACGGGCGCCCTCAAGCTCGGCAAGGGCCAGATCGCCGTCGACGCCGCCCTGGCCGACTCCGCCCACGTGCAGACCGGCGACCGCCTCGCCATCCGCCTGCCCGACGGCACCAAGGCCTCGCCGACCGTCGTCGCCACGTACGGCAGGGGCCTCGGCCTCTCCCAGGTGACCATGCCCGCCGCCGACCTGAAGCAGCACGTCACCTCGGCCTTCGCCACCGAGATCTGGACCAGCGGCGGCTCCGCGCAGGCGCTCTCCGGACTCGGCACCCTCCAGGACCGCGACGGCTACGCCACCGCACGGTCCATGGACAACGAACTCAACGCCTGGGCCAACACCACGATGGCGGCCGTACTCGGCGGCTTCGCGGCCATCGCCGCGATCAACACCCTGGTCATGACGGTCCTGGACCGCCGCCGCGAACTCGGCACGCTGCGCCTGATCGGCTCCACGCGCCGCCAGGTGCTGCGGATGATCCGCTGGGAGGCGCTGCTCGTGGCCTGCGCGGGCATCGTCATCGGCTCGGCCATCGCGTTCGCCACGCTCGTCCCGATGATGAAGGGCCTGACCGGCGAGTCCCCGTACGTCCCGCCGCTGGTGTACGGCTCCTTCGTGGGCGCGGTCCTGATCATGGGCCTCGCCTCCGCGACGATCCCGGCGAGACACGCTCTAAGGTCGGCGGCATGACGCCCGCAGGCCAGAACCCCGAGACGCTGTCCCTGCCCGAGGTCGAGGCCCTCGCCCGCGAGGCCCACGCCGGCCAGACGGACAAGGCGGGCCGCCCCTACGCCGAACACCTCGAGGCCGTGGCCGAGGGAGTGCGGCGGCGGGGCGGCGACGACGAGCAGATCGCGGCCGCCTGGCTGCACGACTCCGTCGAGGACGACGCCCTGTCGGAGCGGTGGCTCGCCGACGCCCCGCTGACCCGGCGCACCAAGGACGTCGTCCTGGCCCTCACCAAACGCGCGGGCGAGCCCCCGGAGGCGTACGCCGCACGCATCCTCGCCACCCCCGGCGCCCGCCTCGTGAAGGAGGCGGACCTGGCGCACAACGCGGACCCGGCCCGCCTCGCGGTGCTCGACGCAACGACAAGGGCGCGCCTGACGGCGAAGTACGCCACCATGCGCGCCCTGCTGGGATTCGGGGAGCACCCGGTCCCGTAGCTCTCGCGGGAGCTCTCGTTACGTCGACTTGGCCCGCTCGCGGGCGAGTTGTGCCGCGTCCCGCTTGAAGGCCCACTCCATCTTGGGCTCCATCGCGAACCGGAACATCCGCTGCACCGGTGGCGTGCACAACGCGGTGACCACGCTCGCGGCGACCACCGACACGAAGATCTCGCCGAGCGGCTGGTGCAGCCAGTCGTAGGTGTCGAACCAGCCCCAGAAGCGGGAGCCCTTGGCGAGGAAGCCGTGCAGCAGGTAGCCGTACAGCGTGCCGGCACCGAGGACCGTGAACCACATCTTGCGGCGCGGCACCCATGCGAAGAAGCAGGCGGTCAGGACGACGGAGCAGCCGAAGAGCGCCAGTGTCATCACGACACCGGCCCACCACGGGGCACCCAGCTCCTGGGCGCTGTCCCGGCGGTAGAACCAGGCCGACGTCATCCGGGGAGCCGCCCAGTACGCGAGGAGCAGCGCGCTGGCGAAGACCGGGATCGACAGCAGACGCACCTCGCGGCGGCGCACCAGCTGGAAGTACTCGGGCTTCATGAAGAGGCCGAGCACGAAGAACGGCAGGAACTGCAGGACGCGCTGCAGGTCGAGGTCGTCGCCGATGTCGGGTGAGATCACGGCGAGCGTGGCGATGGCCAGTGCGAGCGGCACCGGCCAGCGCACGATCTTCCACAGCGGCACGGTGAGCCGCCACACGAAGAGCGCGACCAGGAACCAGGTGAGGTACCAGGGGTCGAGCAGGCTGATGGGCTGGCCGGGATCGTCGTCCGCCCAGCGCTTGAAGAGGGTGTACGCGATCTCGAAGAGGACGTACGGCACGCCGACACCGGTCACGAGCCGCTTGAGGCGGTCGGCCCGCATGTCGAAACTGCGCGAGAAGTAGCCGGAGATCACGATGAAGGCCGGCATGTGGAAGGTGTAGACGGTCATGTACAGCGCTTCGGCGGTACGACTGTGATCGGTCAGCGGTTCCCATGCGTGGGCCATCGCCACGAGGACGATCGCCAGGTACTTGGCGTTGTCGAAGAACGCGTCGCGCTGCTTGGCGGGCTTCGGCCCGCTCTGGGCGGTGCTGCGGCCTGCCGGGGTGGGGGGAGCGGTGGGGGCGGCCTGCGGGGGCGGGTGGGGGGCGCGGGGAGTGGGGACTCCGGCCGCCGGCACCTGGGCCGGTGGGAGGGGCGCCCGGTGGCGTCCGTGCGGGTGCACCGAGTTGGTCACAGGCCCTCCCACCAAGAGCTCGGCGAGACGACCCGGGACCGCACTGCGCCTACGGGGATGGTGGCAGCGTGGAACATCTGAGGCACCCTAGCGTCGCCCCCGTGTATTCGTAAAACCCCCGTCACTTCTCTCGACTCAATCTCCTGCAATCACGTCGGTTAATCCCGATGGTCGACAAAGAGATGTGATGGTTCGCGACTGGTTCTGTCCGTTACGTCACTACTCATCCGGTTTAAATGGTGCATAACGCGCTCTCTCGGCGCCTGCCGGATGTGCCCTCCGTGACAATTCGAATTTCCTGCGAACGTCGTGTGTGGCGGTGGCAACGATCACGTCGAATTCCGATGACTTCCGATACTCGAAATGCTGTACGACGGTGCGCTGCCCATGCGCCCCCTGGGCGCCCTTGCGGGCGAGGGCCGACAGGTGTGGGCCGACGTTGCGTCACCGGCCGCATAGAGGAGGCCTGTTGGTGGCACGATGGTCCGTGGCGGGGGTGTGCGGGGTCGTACCCCCCGGGCCGGGAGAGCGACCGACCTAGGGTGTGATCAGTGTGGCCATTTCGCTGTCAGTGGTACTGCTGTTGGCGATCATCCTCGTGGTGCTGATCCGCGGGGGGTCGCTCAAAGCGGGGCCCGCGATCGTCGCGGTGCTCTTCGGCTTCTTCCTCGCCTCCACGGGTATGGCGCCTTCCATAAACCGTTTCCTGAACGAAGTGGCGGAGACGATCAACTCGATCAGCTTCTGAACGGCCGGGAACGCGGAAACCCCAGGCCGTCCCGGCCTGGGGTTTCCGTGTGAGAGCGGGCGACGGGAATCGAACCCGCGTAGCTAGTTTGGAAGACTAGGGCTCTACCATTGAGCTACGCCCGCACAGTTCGCGCCACGAGCGGAAGCCGCGGCACGACAGGCATCGTAGCGGAGCCCGGCCCCTCGCCGCACCCACCCCCCGGAACCGGCCCCGTTCGACCGGGAGCCGCACTGCCTGCGGGCATGTACCCTACGTGTCGCACCGACGGGGTGTGGCGCAGCTTGGTAGCGCGTCCGCTTTGGGAGCGGAAGGCCGTGGGTTCAAATCCCGCCACCCCGACCACCGAAATCCCCCTCACAAGATCGCATTGTGGCTCGGCTCCTGCTTGCCGTTACTATGCAAGCTGTGTGCCCGTGTGTCTCTGAGCCGGGCAGAATCCCAAGAAGTCAGCCCCAAGGAGACCGAACCGTGAAGAGCGCCGTGGAGACCCTGAACCCGACCCGGGTTCGGCTCACTGTTGAGGTGCCCTTCGAGGAGCTCAAGGACAGCCTCGACGCGGCCTACAAGAAGATCAACCAGCAGGTCACGGTGAAGGGCTTCCGCAAGGGCAAGATCCCGGCCCGCGTCATCGACCAGCGGTTCGGCCGTGGCGCCGTCCTCGAAGAGGCCGTCAACGACGCGCTCCCGAAGTTCTACACCGAGGCCGTCAACGAGGCCGAGCTCAACGTCCTGGGCCAGCCCGAGGTGGACATCACCGAGCTGAAGGACAACGAGACCCTCAACTTCACCGCTGAGGTCGACATCCGTCCCGCGATCGAGATCCCGGACTACTCCGGCATCGAGGTCGAGGTCGACGCGATCGAGGTCAGCGACGAGGACGTCGACAAGGCCGTGGAGGAGCTGCGCGAGCGCTTCGCCTCCACCTCGCCGGTCGAGCGTGCCGCCGAGGACGGCGACGTCGTGACGATCGACCTGGAGGCCAAGGTCGAGGGCGAGGTCCTGGAGGACGGCGTCGCGTCCGGCGTCTCCTACACGATCGGTTCCGGCGAGCTCCTCGAGGGCATCGACGACGCCGTGAAGGGCCTGGAGGCCGGTGGCGAGGCCACCTTCACCTCCGAGCTCAAGGGCGGCTCGGCCGCCGGCAAGGAGTCCGAGGTCACCGTCAAGGTCACCCAGGTCGCCGCCCGTGAACTGCCGTCCCTGGACGACGACTTCGCGCAGCTCGCCTCCGAGTTCGACACCCTCGACGAGCTGAAGGCCGACAGCCGCAAGCGCCTCGAGAACATGAAGCAGTACGACCAGGCGACGCAGGCCCAGGAGCGCGTCCTGGAGAAGCTGCTCGAGCTGGTCGAGGTCCCCGTCCCCGAGAAGCTCCTCGCGGACGAGATCCAGACCCGCACGCACAACCTCGAGCACCACCAGCTCGGCCAGATGGGCCTCGACCTGGACAAGTACCTGGAGATCCAGGGCAAGTCCCGCGAGGAGTTCGACGCCGAGACCAAGGAGCAGGCCGAGAAGGGCATCAAGACGCAGTTCGTCCTCGACGAGCTCGTCAACAAGGAGAAGCTGAACGTGAACCAGGAGGAGCTCACCGAGCACCTCATGCGTCGCGCGCAGTCCTCCGGCATGTCCCCCGACCAGTTCGCCCAGGCCGTCGTCGAGGGCGGCCAGGTCCCGATGCTCGTCGGCGAGGTCGCCCGCGGCAAGGCCCTCGCGGTCGTCGTCGAGGCGGCGACGGTCAAGGACACGAACGGTGAGGTCGTCGACCTCGAGGACGACGAGGACGAGACGGCCGAGACCGTCGAGGCGACCTCCGACGCCGCCGAGGAGAAGACCGAGGCGTGATCGCTGCGCTCGGCTGAACGTAGATCGGGGCTCCCAGGACTTAACGGTCCCGGGGGCCCCGGTGCCGTTCAGGGGCTCGGGGAACTGCGCGAGCAACCAGGTACCAGCCGCACCCGCCATGGGCCCCTGCCGCGGCAGACGCGCCTGCGGCCCGGCGGGCGCTGGCCGCGCGGTTCCCCGCGCCCCTTACGGGGCACGACCGGCACCGTTCGAGGCGCCCCGCCAGAACCTGCGCTCACAGCGAACAGTTCCGTCTCCGGGATTCCCGGAGGGACCCCGCGCGTTAGGGTCCATGAATACGAGGGCAGGGGAGTCCCCGGAGCCGCCCCGGAGCGGCTCCGCACGCGGGTGCCCCAGGCCCCAGCTGAAGACGTGAGACGGCCCGGCGCCGTCGTAAGACGAGCAGGTGGATACGTGACGAATCTGATGCCCTCCGCCGCCGGCGACCCCTCCATCGGTGGTGGCCTCGGCGACCAGGTCTACAACCGGCTGCTCGGCGAGCGGATCATCTTCCTCGGCCAGCCGGTCGACGACGACATTGCCAACAAGATCACCGCACAGCTGCTGCTCCTTGCCTCCGACCCGGACAAGGACATCTACCTCTACATCAACAGCCCCGGCGGCTCGATCACGGCCGGCATGGCGATCTACGACACCATGCAGTACATCAAGAACGACGTGGTGACGATCGCGATGGGCATGGCCGCCTCCATGGGCCAGTTCCTGCTCAGCGCGGGCACGCCCGGCAAGCGCTTCGCGCTGCCGAACGCCGAGATCCTGATCCACCAGCCGTCCGCGGGTCTCGCGGGCTCCGCGTCGGACATCAAGATCCACGCCGAGCGGCTGCTGCTGACCAAGAAGAAGATGGCCGAGCTCACGGCGCACCACACCGGCCAGACCGTGGAGCAGGTCACGCGCGACTCGGACCGCGACCGCTGGTTCGACCCGCAGGAGGCCAAGGAGTACGGCCTCATCGACGACATCATGTCCAGCGCCGCAGGCATGCCGGGCGGGGGCGGCACCGGAGCCTGAGCCCCGTGCTCAGCGCCCCGCAGCCGACACCTAAGCCCCTCGCTTCTCAGGAGAACCAGAGATGAACAACTTTCCCGGTCGCGGCCTCTACGACCGTGCACTGGCCGAGAGCGGCCAGGCCGAGTTCACCGGCACCGGCGCCGAGTCGCGTTACGTGATTCCGCGCTTCGTCGAGCGCACCTCGCAGGGCGTGCGTGAGTACGACCCGTACGCGAAGCTCTTCGAGGAGCGCGTGATCTTCCTCGGCGTGCAGATCGACGACGCCTCCGCCAACGACGTCATGGCGCAGCTCCTGTGCCTGGAGTCGATGGACCCGGACCGCGACATCTCGATCTACATCAACAGCCCGGGTGGTTCCTTCACCGCCCTCACGGCGATCTACGACACGATGCAGTTCGTGAAGCCCGACGTGCAGACCGTCTGCATGGGCCAGGCCGCGTCCGCCGCCGCCGTGCTCCTCGCGGCCGGTACGCCGGGCAAGCGCATGGCGCTCCCGAACGCGCGCGTCCTGATCCACCAGCCCTACAGCGAGACCGGCCGCGGCCAGGTCTCCGACCTGGAGATCGCCGCCAACGAGATCCTCCGGATGCGTTCGCAGCTGGAGGAGATGCTGGCCAAGCACTCCACGACGCCGATCGAGAAGATCCGCGACGACATCGAGCGCGACAAGATCCTCACGGCCGAGGACGCGCTCTCGTACGGCCTGGTCGACCAGATCATCTCCACCCGGAAGATGAACAATTCCTCGGTCGCCTGACGCAGAGCTGTAGCATCTGCCGCTCCTTGGCATGGTTTGCGTACGACTCACGTCGAAGCGAACCGTGCCAAGGGGGGCCCGAACGGGGGTCCCGGCAAGGTACCGTCGGATATGAGGCACCAGGAGCCGCTGAACGTGGCGTCTCCCAGGCGAAGGGGAAGCACCTCGTGGCACGCATCGGTGACGGCGGCGATCTGCTCAAGTGCTCGTTCTGCGGAAAGAGTCAGAAGCAGGTCAAGAAGCTCATCGCAGGCCCCGGTGTGTACATCTGCGACGAGTGCATCGACCTCTGTAACGAGATCATCGAGGAAGAGCTCGCGGAGACGAGCGAGGTGCGCTGGGAGGAACTCCCCAAGCCTCGCGAGATCTACGAATTCCTTGAGGGCTACGTCGTGGGCCAGGAGCCCGCGAAGAAGGCCCTCTCGGTAGCGGTGTACAACCACTACAAGCGGGTCCAGGCAGGCGAGAACGGCGGCGCGCAGGGCCGTGACGACGCGATCGAACTCGCGAAGTCCAACATCCTGCTGCTCGGCCCGACCGGCTCCGGCAAGACGCTCCTCGCGCAGACACTCGCGCGGATGCTGAACGTTCCGTTCGCCATCGCGGACGCGACGGCGCTGACGGAGGCGGGCTATGTCGGCGAGGACGTCGAGAACATCCTCCTGAAGCTGATCCAGGCGGCCGACTACGACGTCAAGAAGGCCGAGACCGGGATCATCTACATCGACGAGATCGACAAGGTGGCCCGCAAGAGCGAGAACCCCTCGATCACGCGCGATGTCAGCGGCGAGGGCGTCCAGCAGGCGCTCCTGAAGATCCTGGAGGGCACGACGGCGTCGGTGCCCCCGCAGGGCGGCCGCAAGCACCCGCACCAGGAGTTCATCCAGATCGACACGACGAACGTGCTCTTCATCGTGGGCGGCGCCTTCGCCGGCCTCGAGAAGATCATCGAGTCGCGGGCGGGCGCGAAGGGCATCGGCTTCGGCGCCACCATCCGCTCGAAGCGCGAGATGGAGGAGAAGGACCAGTTCGAGGACATCATGCCGGAGGACCTGGTGAAGTTCGGGATGATCCCCGAGTTCATCGGCCGCCTCCCCGTGATCACCTCGGTCCACAACCTCGACCGCGAGGCCCTGCTCCAGATCCTCGTCGAGCCGCGCAACGCGCTGGTGAAGCAGTACCAGCGCCTGTTCGAACTCGACGGTGTGGAGCTGGAGTTCGAGCGTGAGGCCCTGGAGGCCATCGCGGACCAGGCGATCCTGCGGCAGACCGGCGCGCGCGGCCTGCGCGCCATCATGGAGGAAGTCCTCCAGTCGGTGATGTACGAGGTGCCGTCCCGCAAGGACGTGGCCCGCGTCGTCATCACGGCGGACGTCGTCCGCTCGAACGTCAACCCGACGCTGGTGCCGCGCGACGCGCGCGGTGGCGGTGCGGGGGAGCAGAAGTCCGCGTAGGCAGCACATACGCGCGAAGGGGCGCCCGGCGATTTCGATCGCCGGGCGCCCCTTTTCGTCGCGGTGGTGCGGGCCGTCGCGTCAGGCCTTGACGCGGAGGGCCTTGCGGGCGCGGAGCGTGGTGTCAGAGGCATCGTCCAGGGAGACCTTGCCCGCCATGGCGTCGGCGACCGCGAGGGGCACCACGACGCCGATCGTGCTGTGGTCGCCCCAGACGCAGACCGGCATGCGGATCTCCTTGGGGCCCGAGGACGTGCCGCCGCCGTTGCTGTTCTCCATCACGGACTCCTGGCACTTGAGGATGGTGTCCTTCGTGCTGAAGTCCTTGGGGCTGCCGACGAGCTTGCCCGTGTCCGAGCTGTTGTTCCCGGAGTCCTTCTTGATCTTCGCGAAGACGGCGTCGACGACGGGGGCCGGATTCTCGATCTCGCCGTAGACGCCCATGAACTGGAGGGCCTTCTGCGCGAGCGGGTTGCTCTCGTCCCCCGACTGGTAGCCGGCGTCGATGTCCTGCGGGTCCTTCACGCCGGCCTTCTCGACGGCCGCCAGGTCGCTGGAGTTGAAGCCGCCGTCCATGTCGTCGCTCTTGTCGTACTCGTTGAGGATCGTGGGAGGCGTTGTCAGCGTGTGCGGGCCGTCGTCCTTGATGCCGCCGTCCGCCACGTTCGAGGAGCCGCCGTTCTTGCCGCCCTTGTCGTCGTCGCCGCCCGCGAAGACGAAGTAGCCGCCGACGGCCGCTGCGGCGACCACGGCGACGGCGGCGATGATCAGGCCGGTCTTCTTGCCGTTGCCGCCACCGGGAGGCGGGGGCGGGACCTGCCCGTAGGGGGCCTGGGGCTGCTGCCCGTACGGGCCCTGCGGGGGGAACTGCCCGTAGGGGCCGGGTTGCTGGGGCTGGCTGTAGCCGCCCTGCTGAGGAGCCTGCTGCGGATAGCCGTAACCCGGCTGGGGCTGCGGCGGCGGGGGCGCCTGCTGGGGGTACCCGTAGCCGGGCTGGGGCGCCTGCGGCGGCTGGCCGTAGGGGCCGGGCTGCTGCGGCGGCTGACCGTACGGCCCGGGCTGCTGGGGCTGCTGCCCGCCGTACGGGCCCGGCTGGTTGTAGCTCATGGGGTTCCCCTCCGAAAACGCTCAGGTGTTGCCGACATCCTGACGCAACAGGGCCCGGCCGTATGACCGGGCCCTGCTGCGTGGACACCCAAGGGCCCCGAGAAGCCCGACAGGTGCCGGATGTCAGATCTTCACGCGGACTTCGCCGCGGAACTTGGCCGTGGTGCCCGCCGACTCGTCGAGGTCGACGGCCGTGCCGGACAGCGCGCTGGCGACGTCCGTGGTGACGACGTAGCCGAGGGTGCTGTGGTCGCCCCAGATGCAGGTCGCCGCGGACATCTTGCTGGAACCGCCGGACCCCGCCGTGGAGCCGGAGGTGCCCGCGCCCGCGCCCAGGTCGACCCTCATCTCCTGGCACTTCAGGACGGCGCCGTCGAGCCCGTCCGGCTTGTACTCCTTGGGCTCGCCGACCAGCGTGACGGTCTGGCCGTCGGCGCCGCCCGCCTCGTTCTTCTCCTTGGCGTTCGTGAACATGTGGTCCACGACGCCCTCGGGGTCCGCTATGTCGCCGTAGACACCGCCGAAGGTCAGCACCTTCTGCGCCATCGGGTTGTCCTTGCTGCCCGACTGGTACTGGGCCTGCACGTCCTTGGGGTTCTTCACCCCGGCCGCCTCGGCCTTGTCGAGGTCGATGCTGTTCAGGCCGCCGGAGCGGGCCTCGTCCTTCTTGTAGTCGCCCAGGACGAGCGACGGCGTCGTCAGCTTGTGCGGCCCGTCGTCCTTGATGCCGGAGTCGCCGCCCCCGCCGGCCACGTTCGAGGAGCCGCCGTTCTTGCCGCCCTTTTCGTCGTCGCCGCCCGCGAGGACGAAGTACCCGCCGACCGCTGCCGCCGCGACCACGGCGACGGCCGCGATGATCAGGCCGGTCTTCTTCTTGCCGCCGCCACTCGGGGGCGGGGGCGGCACCTGGCCGTAGGGGGCCTGGGGCTGCTGGCCGTACGGGGGCTGGGGCTGCTGCCCGTAGGGGCCCGGCGGCTGGGGCTGGCCGTAGCCGCCCTGCTGGGGAGCCTGCTGAGGGGCCTGCGGGGGGTACCCGTAGCCGGGCTGGGGCGCCTGCGGCGGCTGGCCGTAGGGGCCGGGCTGCTGCGGCTGCTGGCCGTACGGCCCGGGCTGCTGGGGCTGCTGCCCGCCGTACGGGCCCGGCTGGTTGTAGCTCATTGCTGGGGTTCCCTCCCAATGCTTACGTGTTCCGAACATCCTGGCGGATGGGCGCACGGGGTTGGGCAGCCGGACGAGATCGATGCGGAGTTGTTGAAGGGCTGTTCCAGAGGACGGACGTACGAAGGACCCGGGGCGGATCATCCGGCCCGGGCCCTCCCCCCTCGTGCTCCGCGCCCGCTCGTTACGCCTTCACGCGCGCGGCCTTGCGCAGGTCGGCGGCGAAGGACGCGACCTCGTCCGTGGCCATGCCGCCACTGCCCTTCATCAGCGCGGCCACGTCCATGCCGAAAACGATGCCGTAGGTGCTGTGGTCAGCCCATATGCAGATCGGCAGCTTCGTTTCCTTGCCGTCGTCCGCGATGCTCGCGCTCTGGCACTTCATGATCGCGCCGTCGAGTCCGTCGGGTTCCACGGACTCGGGGCTGCCGACGAGGGCGAACTCCTCCTTCGAGTCGCCGGTCTCCTCGGCCGACTCCTTCTTCGCGTTCTCGTCGGCCTTGGCGAAGCCGTCGTCGATGGCCTTCTCCGGGTCCGCGATCTCGCCGTACATGCCCTGGAAGCTCATCTGCTTCCCCTTGAGGGCTTCACCGAACTCGTACGCGGCCGACACATTCGTCGGGTTCTCGATGCCGATCTCCTCGGCGTTCTTCTTGTCGCCGGAGCCGAGCGGGCCGTCGTCGGGAGCGCCCCCCTCGTCGCCCTTCTCGTACTTGCCCACGGAGGCCGGCGCCACCAGCTTGTGCGGGCCGTCGTCCGCGACCGACGATCCGCTGTCGCCGCCCGCGAAGACGAAGTACGCGCCGACGGCGGCGGCCGCGACCACGGCGACCCCACCGATCACGAGCCCGGTCTTCTTCTTGCCACCGCCGCCCTGCGGCGGCTCCGGGTAGGGGGCCTGCCCGTAGGGGCCGGGCTGCTGCGGCTGGCTGTAGCCACCCTGGGGCGGGGGCGCCTGCGGCGGGAACCCGTAGCCGGGCTGGGGCTGCTGCTGAGGGGGTTGCCCGTAGGGATTCGGCTGCTGCTGCGGCTGGCCCCGGTACGGGCCGGGCTGCTGCGGAGGCTGACCGCCATAGGGACCCGGCTGCTGCGGCTGACCCCCGTAGGGTCCCGGCTGCTGCGGAGGCTGACCCCCGTACGGCCCCGGTTGCTGGGGCTGTTGGCCCCCGTACGGGCCCGGTTCGTTGTAGCTCATTACGTGGGGTCCCCTCCGGATTCTGATGTGTCCCGGACATCCTGAACGAAATCCCGGCCCCCCGGACCCCCCGGCCGCAAGCGATGTCGAACATTCCGGTTTCGGGACCGCTCCGTCACCCCTCTAAACTGGCCGCGTGACCGAGAACGCTCAGCAGCAGCCTCCAGCGACCACTCCCGAACTGCCGACCCAGTACGCGCCGGCCGAGGTAGAGGGGCCGCTGTACGAGCGCTGGGTAGAACGCGGTTACTTCTCCGCCGACGAGAAGAGCGAGAAGCCCCCGTACACCGTCGTCATCCCCCCGCCGAACGTCACGGGCGCCCTCCACCTGGGCCACGCCTTCGAGCACACGCTCATCGACGCCCTCACCCGCCGCAAGCGCATGCAGGGCCACGAGACGCTCTGGCAGCCCGGCATGGACCACGCGGGCATCGCCACCCAGAACGTCGTGGAGCGCGAGCTCGCCAAGGAGGGCAAGTCCCGCCACGACCTCGGGCGCGAGGCGTTCATCGAGCGCGTCTGGCAGTGGAAGGGCGAGTCCGGCGGCCAGATCTCCGGCCAGATGCGCCGCCTCGGCGACGGCGTGGACTGGGAGCGCGAGCGCTTCACCATGGACGAGGGCCTCTCCCAGGCCGTCCAGACCATCTTCAAGAAGCTCTACGACGACGAGCTGATCTACCGCGCCGAGCGCATCATCAACTGGTGCCCGCGCTGTCTGACGGCGATCTCGGACATCGAGGTCGAGTACCAGGACGACGACGGCGAGCTGGTCTCCATCAAGTACGGCGAGGGGGACGAGACGCTGGTCGTCGCCACCACCCGCGCCGAGACGATGCTCGGTGACACCGCCGTCGCGGTCCACCCCGAGGACGAGCGGTACAAGCACCTGGTCGGCAAGCAGATCAAGCTGCCGCTGACCGACCGCACGATCCCCGTCGTCGCCGACGAGCACGTCGACCCCGAGTTCGGCACCGGCGCCGTCAAGGTGACCCCGGCGCACGACCCGAACGACTTCGAGATCGGCCAGCGCCACGACCTGCCGAACATCGCGGTCATGGACGAGCACGCCGTCATCACGGTTCCCGGCCCCTTCCAGGGCCTGGACCGCCTGGAGGCCCGCTCCGCGATCGTCGGCGCGCTGCGCGCCGAGGGCCGCATCGTCGCCGAGAAGCGCCCGTACACGCACTCCGTCGGCCACTGCTCGCGCTGCAAGACCACGATCGAGCCGCGTCTGTCGATGCAGTGGTGGGTCAAGGTCGGCCCGCTCGCCAAGGCTGCCGGTGACGCGGTCCGCGACGGCAAGGTCAAGATCCACCCGCAGGAGATGGAGAAGCGGTACTTCGACTGGGTCGACAACCTCCACGACTGGTGCATCTCGCGCCAGCTCTGGTGGGGCCACCGCATCCCCGTCTGGTACGGCCCGAACGGCGAGGTCGTCTGCGTCGGACCCGACGACGAGGCCCCGACCGGCGAGGGCTGGACGCAGGACAACGACGTGCTCGACACGTGGTTCTCCTCCGGCCTGTGGCCGTTCTCCACGCTCGGCTGGCCCGAGCAGACCGACTCGCTCGCGAAGTTCTACCCGAACTCCGTCCTGGTCACCGGCTACGACATCCTCTTCTTCTGGGTCGCCCGGATGATGATGTTCGGCCTGTACGCGATGGACGGCACCCCGCCGTTCCACACGATCGTGCTGCACGGCATGGTTCGCGACCAGTTCGGCAAGAAGATGTCGAAGTCCTTCGGCAACGCGGTCAACCCGCTGGACTGGATGGACAAGTACGGCTCGGACGCCCTCCGCTTCACCCTCGCCCGCGGCGCCAACCCCGGCACCGACGTGCCGATCGGCGAGGACTGGGTCCAGGGCTCGCGCAACTTCGCCAACAAGATCTGGAACGCCACGCGCTTCGCGATGATGAACGGCGCCACGATCGAGGGCGACCTGCCGCCGGTCGACGAGATGTCGGCCACGGACCGCTGGGTGCTCTCCCGCCTCAACGCGACGGTGGCCGAAGTCGACGCGCTCTACGACGACTTCCAGTTCGCCAAGCTCTCGGACGCCCTCTTCCACTTCGCGTGGGACGAGGTCTTCGACTGGTACGTCGAGCTGTCCAAGACGACGTTCATGGCGGGCGGCGACGGTGCGAAGGTCTCGGCCCGCGTCCTCGGCGAGGTCCTCGACGTCACGCTGCGGCTGCTCCACCCGATCGTCCCGTTCGTGACAGAGACGCTCTGGACGGCGCTGACCGGCGGCGAGTCGCTCGTCGTCGCCGACTGGCCCTCGGACAGCGGCTTCCGCGACACGGCCGCCGAGCGCGAGATCGAGACGCTCCAGCAGGTCATCACCGAGGTCCGCCGCTTCCGCGCCGACCAGGGCCTCCAGCCGGGCCAGAAGGTCCCGGCCCGCCTGACCCTGGACGGCACGGCGCTCGCCCCGCACGAGGCCGCCATCCGCCAGCTGCTGCGCCTCCAGCCGGAGGGCGACGCGTTCACGGCGACGGCGACGCTGCCGGTCTCGGGCGCCACGGTCGCGCTCGACCTGTCGGGCACGATCGACATCGCGGCGGAGCGCAAGCGCCTCGCCAAGGACCTGGCCGCCGCCGAGAAGGAGAAGGCGCAGGCCGAGGCGAAGCTGGGCAACGAGGCGTTCCTGGCGAAGGCGCCGGACAACGTGGTCGACAAGATCCGCGGCCGCCTCAGCAAGGCGGAGGCGGACATCGCGCGGCTGCAGGCGCAGCTGGAGGCGCTGCCTGCGGCGTGACGCCGCGCAGGTGAACGTGGACGAGGGCCCCGGACCGTACGGAGATACGGTCCGGGGCCCTCGCGCACTCTCCCCGTCCTACGCCTCCGTGGCGACCGGCCCCACGCCCACGGCCTCGGCGTTGCGCCGCGTCTTGGCCCAGCCGTTCCTCCCGCGCAGTGCGCGCAGGAGCCCGCGGGCCGAGACGACGAAGACGTGGTACGCGTACAGCCACAGCGCGAGCCCCCACAGCAGCCCCGCGAACCAGGAACGTCCGGGAGCGAAGTCCCGCCGGTAGACCGGCCCCCACAGGGCGAACGGCAGCACGGACAGCAGGCACAGCACGAGCACCAGCGGCCACACGCCGAGCGCGGAGTCCAGCGGGGAGTGCCCGAGGACGAGGGCGGCGACGAGGAACACGGTGAGCACGAGGCTCGCGACGTGTGCGAGGGGCTGCATGAAGGTGTAGAGGGTCTCCACGACGCCGCGGCCCGAGTAGTGGCGCGAGCCGACGATGCGGGGCGCGTACCGCACGCACTGCAGGTTGCCCTGCGCCCAACGGGTGCGCTGTGTCAGGAAGCGGCGGGCGTGTGGCAGGCCTTCCTGCGAGACGTACGTGTCGGCGATGTGGGTCACGCGGTAGCCGCCGAGGATCATGTGCAGGCCCAGCTCGTAGTCCTCCAGGAGGGCGTCGCGCTGCCAGGGGCGGCGTTCGGCCGCGGCGATCCGGTCGAGCGCGGTGAGCCGGGTGAACTGGCCGTTGCCGCCGAGGCCGACGGATCCGGTGCGGGCGCGCAGCAGCTGCATGCCCGCGTTGGAGACGGCGAACTCCATGTCCTGCATACGGACGAGGAGCCGGGCGCCGGCGTTGAGGATCCGCCCCCGGCCGGGCAGCGGCCGCGGCTCGTCCACGTTCCGCATCCGCACACTGACCTGTACGCCGCCCATCTCGGGGTCGCCGAAACCGCCGGGCCCGCTGACGGCGGCGAGCGCGTCCGGCGCGAGGTGCCCGTCGGCGTCCACGACACACACGACGACCCTGGAGCGGTCGGCGTCGGCGGGCAGGAAGTCGTCGAGCTCGGCGTAGGCGGCGTTGAGGGCGGCCCCCTTCCCGACCCGGGCGTCGGGCCTGCGCCGCGAGACCAGGTGAACGCGGACGTCGTCCTCGGCGAGCGCGGCGACGACGGAAGCGGTCCGGTCGTCACTCGCGTCGTCGACGACCCACACGTGAGCGGCGGGAAAGTCGCCGCGCAACCGGGTCACGGTGGCTCCCACGACGGTCTCCTCGTCGCGGCACGGCACGAAGAAGTGCCAGGCGAAGGCGTCGGGGTCGCCGCTCTCGTTGCCGGGCCTGCGCAGGTACGAGTACCGGGCGCCCGCCCAGTAGAGGAGGAAGCAGCCGAGCAGGGCGAAGGGAAAGAGGAAGAGAAACTGTTCGGGAAAGAGCATGAGGGTCCTGAAGGTCCTGAGGGTCCTGGAGTCTTGGAGCTGAAGTTCGGATATCCGGCGGCAGGCGGTCAGGCGGCCGCCGGGACCGGGGAGGCCGTACCGGCCGCCGGGTCGGGCGTGGAGCTCTCGCCGACCAGGGCCGCCAGGAGTTCGACGATGTGCCGGGAGGCGCGGGCGTCCCCGAAGGGGCTGGGGGTCGCGGCGAGCCGGTGCAGTCCCGCCCGGCCCTCGTCGAGCACGCGCCGCGCCGCGCGGCCGACCTCGGGGCCCGGCTCGACCAGCTCGGCGAACCCCGCGGCGACGGCCTCGGGCCGCTCGGTGGACCGGCGCACCACGACGAGCGGCCGCCCGAGGACGGTGACCTCCTCCTGCACACCGCCGGAGTCGGAGACGAGCAGCGCCGCGTGGCGGGCGAGCGCGAGGAACTCCCCGTACCCGATGGGCGGCAGCAGCGTGAGCGCCGCGAGAAGCCCGTCGAGCCCGGCGGCCTCGGCGCGGGCACGGGTGCGCGGGTGCAGCGGGACGAGGACGGGCAGCCGCTCGGCGAGGGCGGCCAGCTCGGTCAGGACGGCGCGGAGCGCGGCGGGGTCGTCGGTGTTCTCGGGCCGGTGGACGGTGGCGAGGACGTAGGAGTCCGGGGTGAGCCCGTGCCCGGCGAGGAGCGCGGCGCGCTCGGCGTCGGAGGGCAGCGTGTCACGGACGGCCTCCACGACCGTGTTGCCGGTGACGGCGATCCGCCCGGCGGGGATCGACTCGGCGAGGAGGTTGGCGCGGTTGTCCTCGGTGGCGGCGCACAGCACGTCGGAGAGCTGGTCGATGAGGACGCGGTTGTGCTCCTCGGGCATGGCGCGGTCGTGGCTGCGCAGGCCCGCCTCGACGTGGACGAGGGGGATGCCGCGGGCGTTGGCGGCGAGCGCGCCGGAGAGCGCGGCGTTGGTGTCGCCCTGTACGACGACGGCGCGCGGCGGCCGGGCGGCGAACTCCGCGTCGAGCTGGGCGAGGGCGACGGAGATCTGCACGGCACGGGTCTGCCCGCCGACGCCGGCGAGCAGGGTGGGCTCGGGCAGCCCGAGCTCGGCGAGGAACCGCCCGGAGAGGGAGTCGTCGTAGTGCTGCCCGGTGTGGATCACCCGGGCCTCCGCGCCGAGCGCCCGCACTAGGGGCGCCATTTTGACCAGCTCGGGCCGGGTACCGAGAACGACGGCTACACCGGCGGGGGCGGGACGGGTGGGGGCGGTGAACACGCAGGGCACTCCAGGAGAAACAGAACAAACAGCGACGTACCTCATGCAGAGTGCGGCGCGACGGTTGCACCCTCGGATCGCCTTCGGTTGCGCGACGGTTGCATCCGGCCGCTTTGCCGGGAAAAGGCCTTTGGTCCCGGCCTTTCGGCACGTCGGGGCCCGGGGGAGTCGCCGCTAGGGGCCCGGGGAGTCGCCGCTAAGGGGCGCGGGGAACTGCGCGCCAAGCCCCCACCGGCCCGCGGTGCACGAACGCCCCCACCCGCTACCGCGCCCCGCGATACCGGTACCCGACCCCCCGCACCGACTCCACCGGATCCTCGACCGCCGAAGCCTCCGGCACGGACAACCGCCGCCGCAACCTCAGCACCGCGAACTTCACCCGCTCCCGCCCGCTCCCGTCCGGCGAGTCCCACACCAGGTCGAGAAGCTGCTCGTTGGTGACGACGCGCCCCCGGTTGCGGACCAGCACCTGAAGCAGCCGGTACTCGATGTCGCTCAGCCGGACCTCCCGCCCCTGCCACACCGCGGACCGCCGCTCCGGCACCATCCGGAGCCCCGCCTCCACGTAGTCGCCGCGCCACTGATCGGGCCGGCTCCTCCGCAGCAGCGCCTCGATGCGGGCCAGCAGCTCCTGCGTGTCGAAGGGCTTGGTCACGTAGTCGTCGGCGCCCGCGCGCAGCCCCCGTACCCGTTCCGCCGGACTCGTACGGCCCGAGAGGATGAGGACGGGCAGGTCGGTCATGTCCCGCGTACGGTCGAGGACCTCCCAGCCGTCGAGCCCGGGCAGCACCAGGTCGAGGATCATCAGGGCGGGGCGTTCCGCGAAGAGCAGACGCAGCGCGGTCTGGCCGTCCTCGGCGAGCACGGTCTCGTAGCCGGCCCGGTCGAGGACGGTGCGCAGCGCGAGACCGAGATCCGGGTCGTCCTCGACGACGAGCAGACCGGTCATCCGCGCCCGGCAGAAGCAGAGCCAGCCCCAGCCCCAGAACCAGCCCCAGACGCGGCCGCCGACGACACCCCCACCGCCGACTCCGCCCCCACCGCCGGCCGCCCCGTGGGCAACCGCACCACCACAGCCGTCCCCTCCCCCTCCCCACCGTGCACGGCGACGTGCCCGTCGTGCAGCCGCACGGTGTCCCGGACCGCGGAGAGCCCGAGCCCGGTCCCCGGATACGCGCCGCGACGGGCGTTGGGTGCCCGTACGAACTCGGTGAAGACCTCCTCCTGGAACTCCTTGGGGATGCCGATGCCGGTGTCGGCGACGGAGATCTCCCACCCCGTGCCGTCCGGCTCGTCATAGGGGTGGGCCGACACCGTCACCGTGCCGCCCGCCGGGGTGAACTTCACGGCGTTGTCGAGCAGCGCGGCGAGCGCGTTCTCCAGGAGGCCGCGGTCGGCGTACGCGGGCGGACCCGGCTCGTGGGCGTGGACCAGAAAGAGGCCCGCGGTCTCCGCGCGGGGCTGCAGCTCGCCCGTGAGGCGCCCCAGGAGCCGGGCCATGTCGACGCGTGCGTACGCCGTCTCCTGGCGGCCCCCCGCGGCGGTCGCCGCCGTCGCGGCGTGCAGCAGCCCGTCGACCATCTCCTGCATGCGCTGCGCGTTGCGCCGGATCGTGTGCAGGTACGTGGCCTGCGCCGCGGAGAGCGGCTCCCCGGACGGCGGGGCGAGCAGGTCGCAGAAGCTGAGGATCGTGGCGAGCGGGGTGCGCAGCTCGTGCGAGGCGCGGGCGGTGAACTCGGACCGCTCGCGGGCGAGCTCCCCCAGCGTGTGGATGTGGCGCCGCAGGTCGGTCTCGCGGCGGCGCCGCTCGGTGATGTCCTCGGCCAGCCAGAGCACGCCGACCCGTTGGCCGGCCACGTCGATCGGCCGGCGGCTGGTCCGCAGGAGTCGGCCGTCGAGGAACCGGACCTCGGCGGTCCGAGGGAAGTGGCGGCGGTTGAGCTGCCGCAGGGAGGTGCTGCCCGAGGGCAGCTGTTCCGCGACGGCCGCGGCGAGGGCCTCGACCGGCGCGCCGGACGACGTGTCGACGTCCTGCAGCCGCGCCAACTCCACGAGTACGCGGTTGACGGCCACGATCCGGTTGTCGGCACCGACGAGCAGCGCGCCCTCGGGCACCGCGGCGAGCAGGGCCTCGGCGACCTGTGCGGTCAGCCGCAGGTTCAGGGGCACGGCACTAGCCGACGGGCCCGGTGACACCACCGGACACCCCGACGCCCCCGGACGCCTCGTCGGCCTCCACGGCCTCCGTGGCCTGCGCCGGAACCGGCCGCACAAGACCGTCGGACACAGCCTCGTCGGACACAGCCTCGGGAGGCACCCCCGGCCCCGGCACCGGCACAGACGCCGGCACCGGCACCGGCCCCGGCTGCACCGGCGGCCCCAACGGCGTGAAGTCGAGCCCGAGCCGCTCCAGCTCCGCCTCGGCCAGCGCGTCCAGCGTCTCGGGATCACCGTGCCGCCAGCCCCAGGCGAGGCTGCCCGGCGTCGCGTCCGGGATCTCCGACGCGGTGAGGGCCACTTCGTGCAGCGGTCTGAGCAACGTACGCAGGGCGAGCAGCTCACGGCCGTCGTCGGAGGCGGCGAGGTCACGGGCGGCGCCCGCCTGCCGGATCCACCGCAGCCGGCGCGGCAGCCAGGCGTTCAGCACGAGGCCGACCGGGACGACGAAGAGCGCGACGGCCCCGACGGCCACAGCGGTCCGTACGGTCACCGGATCCATCGCGTCGACGACGGCCGCGATGCGTCGCAGCGCGTTGTCGACGCGGCCGCCGACCAGCGGGAGCGGCGCGCTGTGCTGTTGCAGGGCGCGGGGGAGGGCGAGCAGACAGGCCAGCCTGTAGGTGACGACGGCCGCGGTGGCCCACAGCGCGGTCCACAGGAGGACCCCGGCGTCACCGGCGAGCTGATGGGTCCGCCTGGCGGGATTCTGGGCATACCACATGGTCCGATTTGACCCCCGGCACGCGCCGGGAGCGGGCAGCCGCGCCGAAAATACACCCGTTGTGTGCACGCCCAAGTGGTTCGACCGTGTTCATCGGTGTTCATCGTGTTCATCCGCAAAGCGCAGGCGTGCGGCAAATCACCAAATCAGGGACGTAGGTCCGGTGGACCGGGCCGAAAGACCTTGGATGATGGAGAGCATGCGCACCTTGCCCGCCGCCCAGGCGATTCGCCAGGCGGCGGCCACGGCCGGCCGCCTCGGCGGGCGCTGGTCGCGGGAGCCGCGCGCCCTGGACATCCTGACCGCGCTGAGCGCGTTCGCGCTGATGAGCCTGGACGTCCCCGGCCTCGCCGAGGCGGACAACTCCCTCAACGGCCCGCTGGCCGTGCTGGCCCTCGCGGGCGGCGCGTCCTCACTTCTGCTGCGTCGCAGGGCGCCCTGGGTGACGTACGCGGTGGCGCTCTGCTTCCTTGGCTGGCTGCACGAACTGACGCTCGCCCAGTTCGCGCTGTACTCCCTGGGGCGCTACCGGGGCCGTCTCGCCGGGGCGGCCGGCGTCGTCGGGTACGTCGCGTTCGCGTACGTGATGTTCAACCTGCCCGGCTGGCCGGTGCACCGGGGGGACACGCTCGGCGAGTTCTCCAGCCTGGTCGTCCCGATCGGGGTGCTCGCGGCGGGCGTCGGCGTCGCCGCGAACCGGCAGGACCTGGTCCGCGAGCTGGAGGCGCAGCGCGTGGAGACGGAGACGCTGCACGCGGTCCAGCGGGAGCGGACCCGTATCGCCCGCGACGTGCACGACTTCGTGGGCCGCGAGCTGACGCTCCTCAGTGTCCGCTCGCAGGTCCTGGCGCGCCGGGCCGAGGGCGGCCCCTTCGAGGACGGCTTCGAGGAGCTCTCGGAGACGGCGCGCAGCGCGCACCGGATGCTGAACGAGATCATCGTGCAGCGCGGCACGGACGGCGCCCCCACACCGGGCCTGGCAGCGCTCCCCGAACTGGCCGAGCGCAGCGGCCGCGCGGGCAGCCCCGTCGACCTCCTGATCGACGAAGAGGCCCATTCCCTCTCCCCGCTCCGCCAGGCGGCCGTGCACCGGGTGGTCCAGGAGTGCCTGACGAACGCGGCGAAGCACGCGCCGGGCGAGCGGGTCGCGGTCCGCGTGGCCCTGCACGGCGGCCGCCTCCACATCACGGTCACCAACCCGCTCCCCACCACGGCCCCGCCCGCCGCCCCGGTCTCCGCGGGCACGGGCACGACGGGCATGGCGGAACGGATCAGAGCGGTGGGCGGCACGTTCGAGGCGGGCGCGAAGCGGCACACGTACGAGGTGCGAGCAACCCTCTCAGCAGGCGAACCGTCCTGACGCGACACGCACCGCAACCTTCCCGTCGGGCGAACGGGCCTGACGCGCCACGAGCCGCAACCTTCCCCGTCGGGCCAACAGGCTTGACGCGCCACGAGCCGCAACCTTCCTGCCGGGCGAACGGGCCTGACGCGCCACGGTCCGCACCCGCGAGACGGCGAGAGGGGGCGTGTCGGGATGTCTGCCCGGAGCACGGCGAGCGACGCTCCGGGCAGGAGGCGGCCGACGCGGCGCAGGGATAGCGAGGACGGACATCCCGACGCGCCCCCGCCCCCGCACACACCGCAGGCGGCCCACCACGCACCCCAGGCGGCCCACCACACACCCCAGGCGACCCACCACGCACCCCAGGTGGCCCACCACGCACCCCAGGCGGCCCACCCGCCCCCTACGCCGCCGACATCACCCGCTCAAGCCCGTCGAAGTCCTCCACGCACTTCCCGCACCCCATGGCCACGCTGTCCAGCGGATCGTCCGCCACGAACACCGGGATGCCCGTCGCCGACGCGATGCGCAGGTCGAGGGCGGGCAGCAGCGCGCCACCACCCGTGAGCACGATGCCGTGCTCCATGATGTCGCCGGAGAGCTCCGGCGGGCACTCCTCCAGCGTCGTCTTGACCGCCGCGATGATCTGCTCGATCGGCTCGTCGAGCGCGGCCCGCACCTCACGTGCCGTCAGGTCGAGCGTCTTCGGGAGGCCGCCCACCTTCTCCCGCCCCCGCACGGTGAACGTCCGCATCTCCAGGGCGTCCTCACCCGGCACCGGCCACGCCGACCCGATGCCGACTTTGATGTCCTCGGCGGTGCGCTCGCCGATGAGCAGCGCGTGCTCCTTGCGGACGTAGTCGGTGATGGCGGTGTCGAGCCGGTCGCCGCCCACCCGCAGCGACTGGGCCGTGACGATGCCGCCCAGGGAGATCACCGCGACCTCGGTGGTCCCGCCGCCGATGTCGACGACCATCGACCCGCGGGGCTCGGCGACCGGCAGCCCCGCGCCGATGGCCGCCGCCATGGGCTCCTCGACCAGGTGGACGGCGCGCGCCCCGGCCCGTTGCGAGGCGTGCACGATCGCGCGCCGCTCCACGGGAGTGACGCCGCTCGGCACGCAGACGACCATGCGCGTACGGGGACGGCGCCCCGGCACGGCCTTGCGCACGAAGTGCCGGATCAGTTCCTCGGCCGCTTCGTAGTCGCTGATCACGCCGTCGCGCAGCGGCCGGATGGCGGTGATGGACCCGGGCGTCCGCCCGATGGTCTCCTTGGCCTCCGCCCCCACGGCGAGCACCCCGCTCTTGCCGCCCTTGTCCGCGCGCACGGCGACCACCGACGGCTCGTTGAGCACGATCCCCTTGCCGCGCACATAGAGGAGGGTGTTCGCAGTGCCGAGGTCGATACCTATGTCCATGATCGCCAAGTTTGCCCAACGGCTCCCCGAAGCGGAGGGACGAAGGTCCCGAATCGGACGGGCCGAAGGTCCCGACGAAGATTCCGGCGAAGGTCCCGCCGAAGGTCCCGGGCTCCGGCCGACAGGTCCTGACGACGGCTGTCGGTGCCGCTCCGTAGACTGGCGTACGTGAGTGATCTCCCCCCGCGCGACGACCATGCCGACAACCCCGCCGACGCCGACCCCTTCGACGAGATCGTCGATGCCGAGACGGACCGCGACCCCGACCTCGCAGTGATCGAGGCGGGCAGCCGCACCCTGCGCACCCAGGCGGGCCCGCCCGAGAGCGGCGTCCCCGCGCGGCCCACCGACCCGGAGGTGGACCGGGCGCTGCGCGAGGTGGAGACGGAGCTCGCGGGCCGCTGGGGCGAGACCAAGCTGGAGCCGTCCGTCAGCCGCATCGCCGCGCTGATGGACGTCCTGGGCGAGCCCCAGCGGGCGTACCCCTCGATCCACATCACGGGCACGAACGGCAAGACGTCCACGGCCCGCATGATCGAGGCCCTGTTCTCCGCCTTCGACCTGCGCACGGGGCGGTACACCTCGCCCCACGTCCAGTCGATCACCGAGCGGATCAGCCTGGACGGCGCCCCCATCGAGGCCGAGCGCTTCGTGGAGGCCTACCAGGACATCAAGCCGTACGTGGAGATGGTCGACTCCCAGCAGGAGTACCGCCTCTCCTTCTTCGAGGTCCTCACCGGCATGGCGTACGCGGCGTTCGCGGACGCCCCCGTGGACGTGGCGGTCGTCGAGGTCGGCATGGGCGGCAGCTGGGACGCGACGAACGTGATCGACGGCTCGGTCGCCGTCATCACCCCCATCGACCTCGACCACACCGACCGCCTGGGCAACACGCCGGGCGAGATCGCCACGGAGAAGTCCGGCATCATCAAGCAGGACGCCACAGTGATCATGGCGCAGCAGCCGGTGGACGCCGCGCAGGTCCTGCTGAAGAAGGCCGTCGAGGTCGACGCGACGGTGGCCCGCGAGGGCCTGGAGTTCGGTGTCGTCTCCCGCCAGGTGGCGGTCGGCGGCCAGCTCCTGACGCTCCGCGGCCTCGGCGGGGAGTACGAAGAGGTCTTCCTGCCGCTGCACGGCGAGTACCAGGCGCACAACGCCGCGGTGGCGCTCGCCGCGGTGGAGGCGTTCTTCGGCATCGGCTCGCAGCACGCGCGCCCGCTGGACATCGACGCGATCCGCAAGGCGTTCGCGACGGTCTCCTCGCCGGGCAGGCTCGAAGTGGTGCGCCGTTCGCCCACCGTCGTCCTGGACGCCGCGCACAACCCGGCGGGCGCCCGCGCCACCTCCGCCGCGATCAGCGAGGTCTTCGACTTCAGCCGGCTCATCGGCGTGGTCGGCGCGAGCGACGACAAGGACGTGAAGGGGCTCCTGGAGGCCTTCGAGCCGATCTTCGCCGAGGTCGTCGTCACGCAGAACTCCAGCCATCGCGCGATGGACGCGGACACCCTCGCCGGACTCGCCGTGGAGGTCTTCGGCGACGACCGCGTGCAGGTCGAGCCGCGCCTGGACGACGCGCTGGAGGCGGCGATCACCCTCGCCGAGGAAGAGGGGGAGTACGCGGGCGGCGGCGTCCTCGTCACCGGTTCCGTCATCACGGTCGGCGAGGCCCGACTGCTCCTGGGGAGAGGCTGAATTCCTGTGCGTACGCTCTGCGCTTCGACGCTGATCGGCGAGTTCTTCGTGATCGGCTTCGCGGGTCTGGTCGCCATGAAGGACGACGACCTGACCATGGGCACGGTCTGGACGGTCTGCGGCATCGCGATGGCGGTGAGCCTCCTGCTCTGCGGGATGGTCACCCGGCCCGGCGGGGTGCAGCTCGGCTGGGCCCTGCAGATCGCGCTGATCGCGAGCGGTTTCGTGGTGCCGGTGATGTTCTTCCTGGGTGCCGTGTTCGCCGCCATCTGGTGGGCCTCGGTCCACTACGGCCGCAAGATCGACGAGGCGAAGGCCCGCTTCGCGGCCATGGCGGAGGGGCAGCCGGAGGCCGGGGGCAACCCGGCGTAGCCGACCCCGGTATCGTGCGGCCCAATCCCACCCGATCGCAGAGATCGCATGAACACCTCTTGGAGCCGCACATGAGCCAGCGCACCCTCGTCCTGCTGAAGCCCGACGCCGTCCGTCGTGGCCTGATCGGCGAGATCATCGGCCGCATCGAGCGCAAGGCGGGCTGGACGATCTCCGCGCTGGAGCTGCGTTCGCTGGACCAGGAGACCCTGGAGCAGCACTACGGCGAGCACAAGGGCAAGCCCTTCTACGAGCCGCTGGTCGCCTTCATGTCGTCCGGTCCCGTCGTCGCGCTCGTCGTCGAGGGCGAGCGGGTCATCGAGGGTGTGCGCGCGCTCGCCGGCCCGACCGACCCGATCGCCGCGGCGCCGGGCTCGATCCGCGGCGACTTCGGCACGATCGTCCGGGAGAACCTGATCCACGCCTCGGACTCGGAGGAGTCCGCGGAGCGCGAGCTCAAGATCTTCTTCCCGGGCGTCGTCTAGTCCGGCTGGTCCGATCGGTCTGATCGGTCCGATCAACCCGACGCACGATTTTCTGACCGCACGTCAGGACCGCGCTGTTTTCAGCCCCGGACGGCCGAACGAATTCGGCCGTCCTTTGGCATATGCGCCCCAATTGGGGGAACCCGTGCCTCCGATGGCACGTCTCCAAGAGCGAGGCGGCCCATCATCTGCTGACAATGGCGAAGACCCTAGCGCCGTGTTCGCGCAGCCGAGACTACGATGGAAGCCTCCACTGCCACACAGCACCCACCTCGCCTACCTAAAAAGCCATCACACGCTCCACTAGGGAAGGCCAGACGCATCCTCATGGGGAACAACATGTCGTTCATCGGCCGTGACATGGCTGTCGACCTCGGGACCGCCAACACGCTGGTGTACGTCAGGGGTCGGGGGATCGTACTCAACGAGCCGTCCGTCGTCGCGATCAACACCAACACCGGTGGCATTCTCGCGGTCGGCGCAGAAGCGAAGAAGATGATCGGGCGCACGCCCGGCAACATCGTCGCGGTGCGCCCTCTGAAGGACGGCGTGATCGCCGACTTCGAGATCACCGAGCGGATGCTCCGCTACTTCATCCTGAAGATCCACAAGCGGCGCTACCTCGCCCGTCCGCGCGTCGTCGTCTGTGTGCCCTCCGGCATCACGGGCGTCGAGCGCCGCGCCGTCATCGAGGCCTCCTCGCAGGCCGGCGCGCGCCAGGTGCACATCATCGAGGAGCCCATGGCAGCGGCCATCGGCTCCGGCCTCCCGGTCCACGAGGCCACGGGCAACATGGTGGTCGACATCGGCGGCGGCACCACCGAGGTGGCGGTCATCAGCCTCGGCGGAATCGTCACGGCACAGTCGATCCGCGTCGCGGGCGACGAGCTGGACAACGCGATCATCCAGCACATCAAGAAGGAGTACTCCCTCCTCCTCGGCGAGCGCACCGCCGAACAGATCAAGATCACCATCGGTTCGGCGTACGACATGGACGCCGACGAGCACACCGAGATCCGCGGCCGGGACCTGGTCTCCGGGCTGCCCAAGACCGTCGTCATCTCCGCCGCCGAGGTCCGCAAGGCCATCGAGGAGCCGGTCAACGCGATCGTCGACGCGGTCAAGACCACCCTGGACAAGTGCCCGCCCGAGCTGTCGGGTGACGTCATGGACCGCGGCATCGTTCTCACCGGCGGCGGCGCCCTGCTGCGCGGCCTCGACGAGCGGCTGCGCCGGGAGACCGGCATGCCGATCCACATCGCCGAGGACCCGCTGGACAGCGTGGCGCTCGGCTCCGGAAAGTGTGTCGAGGAGTTCGAGGCGTTGCAGCAGGTGCTGGACGCCCAGCCGCGCAGATGATCTGACGCGCGAAGATCCGCCGTACGAGTGCCTGCCGACTCGTGCGGCGGATCGTTGATATAGAGGCAAGACACGCAATTCCCCTAGGGCACGACAATTCCCCAGAACCCCGTGGAACCCGCAGTTCCCACGGAATCCGATTGAGGAAGGCACGCCGCCGCACGTGAGGGACACACGAGAGAGCCGGCTGCTCCTGGTGCTGCTGGTAGCCATCGCGTTCGCTTTGATCACGGTGGACATCCGCGGCGGCGAGGACTCACCGGTCGACGGTGCCCGCCAGGCCGCCGCCACCGTCTTCGGTCCGGTCGAGGAGGGCATGTCCTCCGCCGTCGACCCGATCGGCAACGCCATCGGCGCGGTGCGCGACTCCGGTGAACGCCACAACCGCATCGCCGAACTGGAGCGCCAGAACGCCGCGCTGAAAGCCAGACTCGGCAGCGACGACCGCAACCGCAGCCGCGTACGCCAGCTCGACAGCATGCTGAAGACGGCGGGAGCCGGGCAGTACGGCATCAAGGGCGCCGAGGTCATCGGCATAGGAGCCGCTCAGGGCTTCTCCTGGACCGTCACCATCGACGCGGGGGCAGGCGACGGCATCAAGCGCGACATGACCGTCCTGAACGGCGACGGCCTGGTCGGCCGCGTCACCACGGTCGGCCCCAACACCTCGACCGTTCTGCTCGCCAACGACCCCGACTTCACCGTCGGCACGCGCATGGAGAAGACCGACGAGCTCGGCTTCGCCACCGGACAGGGCGACCGTCCGCTCTCCGTCCAGCTGCTCAACGGCAAGGCCGAGGTGAAGAAGGGCGACCGTCTCGTCACCTTCGGCTCGCGCAAGGACAAGCCGTTCGTGCCGGGCGTACCGGTCGGCGAGATCGTCCGCGTCGACCCGTCGGGCGGCGACCTCACCCGCAACGTCTACGTGAAGCCGTACGTCGGGTTCACCAAGCTCGACATCGTCGGCGTCGTGGTGGAGGCACCCCGTGAGGACCCGCGCGACACGGTCCTGCCGAAGAAGCCCGAAAAGCCCAAGCCGACCCCGACGGTGACCGTCACGGCGACCCCGTCGGGCCGACCGGTGGACGGCGCCGACGCCGGCAACGACGAGCAGTAGGAGACCGGACCCATGCGCTTCAACCGAATCCTGCTGTCCGCCACCCTCGTCGTCGTCGCCCTGGTCGTCCAGGTCAGCGTCCTGGCGCGGCTCCAGCTGCCGGGCGCGGTCCCTGACCTCGTCCTGCTCACCGTCCTCGGCCTCGCCCTGGTCTACGGCCACGTCGGCGGCGCCCTCGTCGGTTTCGGCGCGGGCCTCCTCGCCGACCTGGCGCCGCCCGCCGACCACGCCGCGGGCCGGTACGCGCTGGTGCTCTGCGTCATCGGCTACCTCGCGGGCCTCGCCAAGCCCGACGGCGGCCGGCTCCGCTCCGCCACCGGACCGCTCGTCGTGGTCGTCAGCGCCGCCATCGGATCGACGCTGCTGTACGCGGGCGTCGGCTCCCTCGTCGGCGACACCGCCGCCCGCCATGTGGGCCTGGTCGGGCTGCTGTTCACCGCCGCGCTCTACGACCTGCTGCTCGCCCCGTTCACCGTGCCGCTGATCATCGCGCTGGCCCGGCGCGCCGACAACGACCCGCTGGGGGAGAACTCGCCGGCCAACAAGGCCGCAGACGTCTCCTCCGGCTGGCTCTCGTCCGGCACCGGGCTGCGCATCGGCAACCAGCGCGGCGGCCTGCGGGCGAAGGCGGCCAAGGCCCGCGTGGCCCGCGCCGGACGCATCAAGGGGGTCAAGCGCCTGTGAGTGCCACTCGGCCGGCCCCGCACGCGGCGGCGCCGGCGCACAGCCTGGGCGTGTACACGTACTACCCGTACGCACACTGAGAGGGGGAGGCACCAGTGACCAACATCCCCGAGACCGGACGGACCCCACGCGTCCAGATCCGCCTCGTCATCATCCAGATCCTCGTCGTCTCCCTCCTGCTCACCCTCGGCGGCCGCCTCTGGTACCTCCAGGTCCGCAACGGCGACGAGTACGCCGAGGAGGCCTCGGGCAACCACGTCCAGCAGGTCGTCCAGCCCGCCGTGCGCGGCTCGATCCTGGACGCCCGCGGCGTGCCCATCGCCGACAACGAGACACGCCTCGTCGTCTCCGCGTCCCGCACCGACCTGATGAAGATGAAGGACGACGGCAAGGCGGTCCTCACCAAGCTCGCCGACGTCCTCGACATGAAGCCCGAAGAGGTCGAGGGCAAGGTCCGCCTCTGCGACGCCAAGACGCCGCAGCCCTGCTGGAACGGCTCGCCCTACCAGCCCATCCCGATCACCGACGAGGCGACGCCCAAGCAGGCCCTGCAGATCCGCGAGCGCTCCGAGGACTTCCCCGGCATCACCGCCGAACCCACGGCCGTCCGGCGGTACGCCGCCCCCGGCAAGTCCAACACCGCCCAGGTCCTCGGCTACCTCTCGCCCGTCACGGACGACGAGATCAAGAAGGCCGAGAACACCGACTCGCCGTTCCTCCGCTCGGACATGGTGGGCCGCTCCGGCCTGGAGCGCACGTACGACAAGCAGCTGCGCGGCAAGGCCGGCGTGACCCGCTACGAAGTGGACAACCTCGGCCGCGTCATCGGCGAGGCCGACGCGGACGACGCGCGGCCCGGGGCGAACGTCGTCACCAGCATCGACGCGCGCGTGCAGGCCGTCTCCGAGTACTGGCTGAACGACGCGATGAAGAAGGCCCGCCAGGAGTTCGACAAGAACACCAACGAAAACTACAAGGCGGACGCGGGCGCCGTCGTCGTCATGGAGAACAAGACGGGACGCATCGTCTCCATGGCCTCCAACCCGTCGTACGACCCGAACGCCTGGGTCGGCGGCATCTCCGGCAAGGACTACGCGCGGCTCACCGGCAAGAAGTCCAACTACCCGCTGCTGAACCGCGCCATCCAGGGCCAGGCCGCCCCCGGCTCCATCTTCAAGGTCATCCCCACGACCGCGGCGGTCAACGCGGGCTACGACTTCAACGACCGCTACCCGTGCCCCAGCTCGTACTCCATCGGCGGCCAGACCTTCAAGAACTACGAGTCCAAGGGCCACGGCTCCATCACCCTCGGCCAGGCCCTCGAGGTCTCCTGCGACACCGTCTTCTACAAGCTGTCGCACGACCAGTGGCGCAAGGACGGCGGCAACAAGCCGGTCAAGGACCCCAAGGACTGGTTCTACAAGACCGCCCACCAGTTCGGCCTCGGCAAGGAGACCGGCATCGACCTCCCCAACGAGGTCACAGGACGCGTCCCCGACCGCCAGTGGAAGAAGGACTACTGGAAGGCCAACAAGGACGCCTGGTGCAAGCAGGGCAAGAAGAGCGGCGGCGACTACGCCGAACGCATCGCCTACGAGAACTGCCTCGAAGGCATGAAGATGCGCGCCGGTGACTCCGTCAACTACTCCATCGGCCAGGGCGACACCCTCGTGACGCCCATACAGATGGCCACGATCTACTCCGCCATCGCCAACGGCGGCACCCTGTACGACCCCACCGTCGGCAAGGCGATCGTCAGCGCCGACGGCCGGCAGGTCGAGGAGATCGCGCCCAAGTCGCACGGCAAGCTGCCCTTCGACGCCAAGACGCACAAGGACATAGACGGTGCCCTCGCCGACGTCGCCACGCGCGGCACGGCGGCCTGGCGGTTCCAGGGATGGCCGCAGGACAAGATCCCGATGCACGCCAAGACCGGTACCGCGGAGGTCTACGGCAAGCAGACCACCTCGTGGTTCGCGACGTACACCAAGGACTACACGATCGTCATGACGATCTCCCAGGGCGGTACGGGCTCCGGAGCGTCGGGCCCCGCCGTCCGCCAGATCTACAACGCGATCTACGGCCTGGACGACGAGGGCAAGCAGGACGCGAAGAAGGCCCTCCTGCCCGAGCCGCAGAAGAACCTGCCGAAGATCAAGCCCGACGGCTCCATCGCCTCCCCGAAGATCAAGCCGTACAAGCCCGCGGCCCCCAAGCCGCCGACCGAGCAGCAACTGGCCGGCCCGCCGGCCGAGTGGAGGCGCGACTGATGACCGGCAGCGGCTTCTCCGTCTCCGGGTACGGCCCGGAGCGCTCCGGGGTGTCGCGGCTCATGGCCCGCGACTCGATAGTGCGCCGGCTCGACTGGCCCATGCTGATCGCCGCGATCGCGCTCTCCGGGATCGGCACCGCGCTCGTCTACTCGGCGACCCGCAACCGCACCGAGCTCGTCGGCGACGACCCGTACTCCTTCGCGCTCAAGCACGTCCTGAACACCGGCATCGGCTTCGCCCTGATGATCGGCACCGTCTGGCTGGGTCACCGCACCCTGCGCACGGCCGTGCCGATCCTCTACGGCATCTCCGTCTTCCTGGTCCTGCTCGTCCTCACCCCGCTCGGCGCGACGATCAACGGCGCGCACGCGTGGATCGTGCTCGGCGGCGGCTTCTCGCTCCAGCCCTCCGAGTTCGTGAAGATCACGATCATCCTGGGCATGGCGATGCTGCTCGCCGCCCGCGTCGACGCGGGCGACCGCGACCACCCCGACCACCGCACCGTCCTCCAGGCCCTCGGCCTGGCCGCCGTCCCGATAATGATCGTCCTGCTCATGCCCGACCTCGGCTCGGTCATGGTGATGGCGATGATCGTGCTCGGCGTGCTGCTCGCCTCCGGCGCCTCCAACCGCTGGGTGTTCGGGCTGCTCGGCACGGGCGTCGCCGGTGGCGTCGCCATATGGCAGCTCGGCGTCCTCGACGACTACCAGATCGCGCGCTTCGCGGCCTTCGCCAACCCCGCCCTCGACCCGGCGGGCGTCGGCTACAACACCAACCAGGCGCGCATCGCGATCGGTTCGGGCGGCCTGACCGGCACCGGCCTCTTCAAGGGCTCGCAGACCACCGGACAGTTCGTCCCCGAGCAGCAGACCGACTTCGTCTTCACCGTGGCCGGCGAGGAGCTCGGGTTCGTGGGCGCGGGCGCCATCCTGGTCCTGCTCGGCGTCGTCCTGTGGCGCGCCTGCCGCATCGCCCGCGAGACCACCGAGCTCTACGGCACGATCGTCGCCGCCGGAATCATCGCCTGGTTCGCCTTCCAGTCCTTCGAGAACATCGGGATGACCCTCGGCATCATGCCGGTCGCGGGCCTTCCGCTGCCCTTCGTCTCGTACGGAGGATCATCGATGTTCGCGGTCTGGGTGGCGGTCGGGCTGCTCCAGTCGATCAAGGTGCAACGGCCGATGTCGGCCTAGTCGACGCCGGTGGCGCCGCAGCCATGTTTGCCTTCCGATTTCGCGTCTAGATTCAACTCATGGCGGAGACGAAGCGCGAGATCGAGCGGAAGTACGACGTCACAGCGGGCACGGAGCTGCCGGACCTCACCAGAGTCACCGGGGTCGCGGGCGTCGTCGACAAAGGCACGGCGGACCTGGACGCCGTCTACTGGGACACCCCCGACCAACGGCTCGCCGCGGCCTTCATCACCCTGCGGCGCCGCACCGGCGGCCACGACGCGGGCTGGCACCTGAAACTCCCCGTGTCGCTCGCCGAGGGCGTGCGCGACGAGGTCCACGCGCCGCTCTCGGACACGGTGCCGCGGGCCCTGACCGGTCTCGTGCGCGCCCGGGTGCGCGAGGCCGAACTGGAGCCGCTGCTGCGCCTGGAGACCACTCGGCACGTGCGGCACCTCGTCGACGCCGAGGGCGCCCTGCTCGCCGAGGTCGCCCTCGACACGGTGCACGCCGAGCGGTGCGCCCCCGGCGGGGAGCGCATCGGCTGGTCCGAGCTGGAGGTCGAGCTCGCCGACGACGGCGACCCGCAGCTCCTCGACAAGGTCGACAAGAAGCTCCGCAAAGCGGGCGTCGAACGCTCGATGTGGTCCTCGAAGCTGAGCCGGGCCCTGCGCACGACAGCACCGATGGACGACGAGACCCACCGGACCGACGACGAGGGCACGGGCCACGTCGTCGTCCACCTGGAGGACCACACACCCGTCTCCTCCGGAGACCACGTCCTCGCCCGCCTCCGCACCCAGCGCGACGCCCTCGTCTCGCTCGACCCCGCCGTCCGCCGCGACCTGCCCGACTCCGTGCACCAGATGCGGGTCGCCACGCGGCGGCT
Source organism: Streptomyces venezuelae (assembly GCF_008642315.1). Lineage (NCBI taxonomy): Bacteria > Bacillati > Actinomycetota > Actinomycetes > Kitasatosporales > Streptomycetaceae > Streptomyces > Streptomyces venezuelae. The sequence continues at coordinate 5,940,989 of NZ_CP029192.1, forward strand.
GCGCAGCGCCTTCAAGTCGTACCGGAAGGTCCTCGACCGCACGGTCACCGACCCCATCGGCGAAGAACTCAAGTGGCTCGCCGCCGAGCTGGGCGTCGACCGCGACCAGGAAGTCCTCACCGAACGGCTCACCGACCGCATCGGCGCGCTGCCCGGGACCCTCCTCCTCGGGCCGGTCCACGGCCGCCTGCGCATCTGGACCGTCGCCCGCAGCGCGGGCTCGCGGCGCAGGACGGTCGCCGTCCTGGAGAGCAAGCGCTACCTCGCCCTCCTCGACAGCCTCGACGCCCTCCTCGCCGCACCCCCGCTGCGCCCCGCGGCCACCGCGCCGCCCGGGAAGGCGCTCGTCAAGGCGGCCCTCAAGGACTACGCCCGCCTCGCCACCCGCATCGACCACGCCCTGAGCCTGCCCCCGGGCCAGGGCCGCGACGTGGCCCTGCACGAGGCCCGCAAGGCCGCCAAACGCGCCCGGTACGCGGGCGAGGCCGCGACCCCCGCGCTCGGCAAGCCCGCCAAGAAGTTCGCCAAGCGCATGAAGGCCGTGCAGAAGGTGCTCGGCGACCACCAGGACAGCGTCGTCGCGCGCGAGGCCCTGCGCGCCCTGGCCGTCCAGGCGCACCTGGCGGGGGAGTCCGCGTTCACCTGGGGCCTGCTGTACGGCCAGGAGGAGGCAGTGGGCCAGAACCGCGAGCGGGAACTGCCCGAGGTGTGGGCCGAGGCGTCCCGGGCGAAAGTGAGGTCGGCGCTGGGCGGCTGAACGGCGGGGTACGCTTGATGGTCACCCCTGCCAGCTCATGAAGGTCCGCGATGTCTGCCGAATCGGTCTTCCCACAGCTCGAAGCTCTGCTCCCGCATGTGCAGAAGCCCATCCAGTACGTCGGCGGTGAGCTGAACTCCACCGTCAAGCCGTGGGAATCCTGTGACGTCCGCTGGGCGCTCATGTACCCGGACGCGTACGAGGTGGGACTGCCCAACCAGGGCGTCATGATCCTCTACGAGGTCCTCAACGAGCGCGAGGGCGTGCTCGCCGAGCGCACCTACAGCGTGTGGCCCGACCTGGAGGCCCTGATGCGCGAGCATCAGGTCCCCCAGTTCACCGTCGACTCGCACCGCCCCGTCGGTGCCTTCGACGTGTTCGGCCTGAGCTTCTCCACGGAGCTCGGGTACACGAACATGCTGACCGCCCTGGATCTCGCGGGCATCCCGCTGGAGGCCGAGGACCGCACGGTCGAGGACCCGATCGTCCTCGCCGGCGGTCACGCCGCCTTCAACCCCGAGCCGATCGCCGAGTTCATCGACGCCGCGATCATCGGTGACGGCGAGCAGGCCGTGCTCGACATGACGGAGATCATCCGCGCCTGGAAGGCCGAGGGCCGCCCCGGCGGCCGCGACGAGGTCCTCTTCCGCCTCGCCAGGACCGGCTCGGTCTACGTCCCGCGGTTCTACGACGTCGAGTACCTGCCGGACGGCCGCATCGGCCGCGTCGTCCCCAACCGCAGCGGCGTGCCGTGGCGCGTGTCCAAGCACACCGTCATGGACCTCGACGAGTGGCCCTACCCCAAGCAGCCCCTCGTCCCGCTCGCCGAGACCGTCCACGAGCGCATGTCCGTGGAGATCTTCCGCGGCTGCACCCGCGGCTGCCGTTTCTGCCAGGCCGGCATGATCACGCGCCCCGTGCGGGAGCGAAGCATCACCGGCATCGGCGACATGGTCGACAAGGGTCTCAAGGCGACCGGCTTCGAAGAGGTCGGCCTGCTCTCGCTCTCCTCCGCCGACCACAGCGAGATCGCCGACGTGGCCAAGGGCCTCGCCGACCGGTACGAGGAGGACAAGATCGGCCTGTCCCTCCCCTCGACCCGCGTCGACGCCTTCAACGTGGACCTCGCCAACGAGCTGACCAGGAACGGCCGCCGGTCGGGCCTGACCTTCGCCCCCGAGGGCGGCTCCGAGCGCATGCGCAAGGTCATCAACAAGATGGTGTCCGAGGAAGACCTCATCCGCACCGTCTCGACCGCGTACGGCAACGGCTGGCGCCAGGTGAAGCTGTACTTCATGTGCGGCCTGCCCACCGAGACCGACGAGGACGTCCTGCAGATCGCCGACATGGCGACGAAGGTCATCCAGAAGGGCCGCGAGGTCTCCGGCTCCAACGACATCCGCTGCACGGTGTCGATCGGCGGTTTCGTGCCGAAGCCCCACACACCCTTCCAGTGGGCCCCGCAGCTCTCCTCCGAGGAGACGGACGCCCGCCTGGAGAAGCTCCGCGACAAGATCCGCGGCGACAAGAAGTACGGCCGATCGATCGGCTTCCGCTACCACGACGGCAAGCCCGGCATCGTCGAAGGCCTGCTCTCGCGCGGCGACCGCCGCATCGGCGCCGTCATCCGCGCCGTCTACGAAGAGGGCGGCCGCTTCGACGGCTGGCGTGAGCACTTCAGTTATGAGCGCTGGATGCGGTGCGCCGAGAAGACGCTGCCCGAGATGGGCGTCGACGTCGACTGGTACACCACGCGCGAGCGCACCTACGAAGAAGTGCTGCCCTGGGACCACCTGGACTCCGGTCTCGACAAGGACTGGCTCTGGGAGGACTGGCAGGACTCGCTCGACGAGACCGAGGTCGAGGACTGCCGCTGGACCCCGTGCTTCGACTGCGGCGTCTGCCCGCAGATGGACACGCACATCCAGATCGGCCCCACCGGCAAGAAGCTCCTGCCGCTCACCGTCGTGAAGTAGCAAAGACACCTGACAGTGCCTCAACTCGCCCCGCCCACCGGCCTGGTGCACCGCTCCTTCATCGCCGCGATGGAGGAGTTCCGGGCCGAGGGGCGGGGCGGGCCCGACGACGACACGACGCTCGGCACCACCCTGCGCGACTACGGCCCGCGCTGGCGGACCCCGGCGGTCTTCGAGGAGTACGTCGCCGAGGTCCGCGCCGCCGCGCACCCCGCCGCCCCGCACTCCGTCCCCGTCACGACCCTCTGGTACGTCGACGGCGCCGACTACCTCGGCGGGATCGCCGTCCGGCACACCGTCGCCACCCGCTTCCTGCGCGAGTACGGCGGCCACATCGGCTACGACGTCCGCCCCACCGCCCGACGCCGCGGCCACGCCACCGACATGCTCCGCGCCTGCCTCCCGCACGCCGCCGAACTCGGCCTGGAATCCGTCCTGGTGACCTGCGACACCGACAACATCGGCTCGCGCAAGGTCATCGAGGCGGCGGGCGGCACGTTCGAGGACGAGCGGAGCGGGAAACTGCGGTACTGGATCCGAACCGGCGCCGCGCGCGTCTAGGACAACATGGACCTGGAGAAACGGCCTGACCAGCAGGTCGCGCAGCCCGTCGCGCCCGCGCGGCCCGCGACGCCCGTGGCGGCCGCGCAGCCCGAAGGGTGTCTCGCCGTCGCGATCCGCATCCCGGTGCGGATCGTCGTGCTCGTACTCGTCGTCCCCGTACGCCTGTTGTGGGACGCGCTCGCCGTCTGCGGCACCTTCCTCTACCGCAACGCGCTGCGCCCCGCCGGGCGGGCCATCGGCGCGGTACTGACGTTCCTGTGCAAGGCCGTCTTCGTGTGGCCGTGGGTCGGCCTGTGGCGGTACGTGATCGTGCCGGTCGGCAAGGGCCTCGCCTGGCTGGGCCGCGGCCTGTTCGTCGTTCCCGTGATGTGGCTCTACGCGCGCGTACTCACCCCCATCGGCCACGGCATCGCCTGGCTGGGCCGGGTCCTGCTCGTCATCCCCGCATCGTGGCTCTACGCGCGCGTGCTGACGCCGCTCGGACGCGCCCTGTGGGTCGGCATCGGCTGGCTGGGCAAGGCCGTGTTCGTGTGGCCGTGGGTGGGCCTGTGGCGGTACGTGGTCGTGCCGGTCGGCGTGGCGATCGCCTGGCTGGTGCGGACGCTGATCGTGGTGCCGGCCGTCTGGCTGTACACAGCGGTGCTCACGCCGGTCGGCCGCGGCATCACGACGCTGCTCCGCTGGACCCTCGTCGTGCCCCTCGTCGCCCTGTGGCGCTGGGTGCTCGCCCCCGTAGGGAGGGCGATCGCGGTCGTCGCGCGGGAGATCGCCGACGCCTTCGGGCACGCGTGGCGCATCGCCGGGCACATCTCCCTCGTCGTGGGCCGCTTCCTCGGCACACTCCTTCGGTGGATCTTCGTCGAGCCGGTCCGGTGGGCTTACCGCACGGTGCTCACGCCCGTCGGACACGTCATCCGCGACGTGCTGTGGAACCCCGTCGCCGCGGCCGCCCGCAGCGTCGGCCGCACCACGCGACGGGCGCTCGCCTCGGCCAGGGACACCGTCCGCCAGGCGCGGGCCGACGTACGCCGGATGCTGTTCGGAGCGCCGCGCGAGGCGATTCCGGTGGCCCGGCGGGAACCCGACACGCCCGAGACACGTACTCTAGGCAGCAGTACGACCGCACTCATGAAGGACTGACGACACTGGGCAAGCGACAGCCCGTAGGCCCGCCGCCCGCACCCGCGGTGCAGCGCATCCGACTGCGCTACACCAAGCGCGGCCGCCTCCGGTTCACCAGCCACCGTGACTTCCAGCGCGCCTTCGAGCGTGCGCTGCGCCGCGCCGAGGTGCCCATGGCGTACTCGGCGGGGTTCACCCCGCACCCCAAGGTGTCGTACGCCAATGCCGCACCCACCGGCACGGGCAGTGAGGCCGAGTACCTGGAGATCGCGCTCACCGCGCCGCGCGACCCGGACAAGCTCCGCGAGCTCCTCGACGAGTCGATGCCCGCCGGGCTCGACATCGTCGACGCCGTCGAGTCCCGCACCTCGGGACTCGCCGACCGGCTGACGGCCTCCGTCTGGGAGCTGCGCCTGGACGGCGTGGAGCCCGCGACGGCGCAGCGCGCCGCCGAGCAGTTCACGACGGCCGAGAAGGTCGAGGTGCAGCGCCGCACGAAGAACGGCATGCGCACCTTCGACGCACGCGAGGCCGTGGTGAGCCTGAAGACCGTCGACGGCGGACCGCTCGCCGACGACGCTGATAGGCCGAGCGACAAGCCCTGTGCGATACTGCGGCTGGTTGTTCGGCACGTGACACCTGCCGTACGACCTGACGACGTCCTGTCCGGTCTCCGAGCTGTGGCCGACCTGGCGCCGCCGGTCCCCGCAGCGGTGACCAGGCTGGCGCAGGGGCTTTTCGATGAAGAGACCGGCACGGTGACCGACCCGCTCGCGCCCGACCGCGAGGCAGACACGGCCGCTCCACCCACGGCCGCCGTACCTGCCGCCGCGAAGGCGCCGGCGCCGGAAGGCCCCCGGTAGGGACGTACGTCACCGCGCAGCCCTCGTACTCGGGAGCCACCTGGGTCGGGCAGCGCACTGACCGAGACTTTCGCCAGGCCGTCCGCACATGGGCGTACGGAACCGGCGAGACAAGACATAGAGCTCCCGTGCGGCGCCCACGCCCCCGGATGGCGGCCCCGCGCACAGCGCGAGCCGCGACATCACCGGACCAGGCGCGGCGCCCGGGAGCGTGACGGGAGAACCGCCCGCATGCTTGAGCCGAACGAACCCACCGAGGGCTCGGACAACAACACCCCCAGCGACACCCTGCCGCCGCGCCGCAGGCGCCGCGCCGCATCGCGACCGGCGGGCCCGCCGGTCGGCGCCGCCGAAGCCGCGGCTCCGGCCATACCGGCCGCCCCCGCCGCCGAGGAGGCTCCCGCCGCCGCGGCGGCCGAGGAGCCCGCGCAGACGCCCGAGGCCGCCGAGGCCCCCGCCGCGCGCCCGCGCCGCCGTGCCACCCGCCGTGCCTCCGCCCCGGCAGGAGCGCCGCAGGCCGCCGAGGCGACGGAACCCGCCGCCGCGCCCGCCGCCGAGGCAGCGCCCGAGGCCGCCCCGCAGGAGGACACCGCGGAGGCTCCCGCAGCGCGTCCGCGCCGCCGCGCCACCCGTCGGGCCTCCGCGCCCGCCGGCGCGCCGCAGGCCGCCGATGAGACCCCCGCGCAGGCCGAGCCGGTCGCCGAGGAGGACGCGCCCAAGGGGCGTACGCGCCGTCGTGCGAGCCGGGGCGCCTCCGCGCCCGCCGCGGAGCCGCAGACCACCGCCGAAGAGACGGCCGCCGCCGTCGAAGAGGCCCCCGCGCAGGCTCAGCCGGTCGCCGAGGAGGACGCGCCCAAGGGGCGTACGCGCCGCCGCGCGACCCGAGGAGCCTCCGCGCCCGCCGGTGCGCCGCAGACCGCCGAGAAGGAGGTGGCCGCGAAGCTCGCCGAGCAGCCGGCCGCCGCCGAGAAGGCCCCCGCCGAGGAGGCCGCCGCCGACACCGTCGAGGACGACGCGCCCCGCGGCCGTCGCCGTCGCGCCACCCGCAAGGCCGCGGCCACCGGGTTCTCCGCACCGTCCGCGCAGAAGGCCCGCAAGGCCCAGCGCGCCGAGGAGTCCGGCGAGGACGACGGCCGCAAGCCCGCTCGCCCCGCCGTCGCCGTCTTCCAGGCCCCGGTCTTCGCCGAGCCGATGTTCCAGACCCCGGAGCGCGCCGCCGCGGCAGCCGCCGCCGAGGCCGCCGAGGAGACGCCCACCGAGCCCGAGCCCACACCCGCGCCCGTCGCCGAGGAGGAGACGACGCCGCGTCGTCGCCGCCGCCGTCGCGCCGCGGACGAGCAGCCCGCCGCCGAGGAGCGCGAGCCGGTCAGGGCCGCCGCCGTCGAGGAGCAGCCGGCCGAGGAGCCCGACGAGGCCGCCGCCGAGCAGGCCGAATCCGACGACGACTCGGAGGAGTCCGGCGAGCGCCAGGGCCGCCGTCGCCGTCGCGGTGGCCGCCGCCGTCGCCGCGGTGACTCCGCCGACCAGGACAACGAGCAGAACGACGCGTCGGGCGAGTCCGACGACGTCGCCGAGCAGCAGGAGCGCTCCGACGAGGGCGCGTCCGACGACGCCGACGAGTCCGAAGAGGCCGACGACAGCAACGCCGCCGACGAGGCCGCGGAGTCCGGCGGTGCCGGTTCCAGCAGCAGCCGTCGCCGTCGCCGCCGTCGTCGCCGCGCCGGTGACTCCGCCGAGGGCGAGCCGGGCGACGGCGACCCCGAGCGCACGGTCGTCAAGGTCCGCGAGCCCCGCAAGAAGGAGGAGCGCGAGCCCGGCACCGGCGCCGACGAGGTCCAGTCCATCAAGGGCTCGACCCGCCTGGAGGCCAAGAAGCAGCGCCGCCGCGAAGGCCGTGAGCAGGGCCGCCGCCGCGTCCCGATCATCACCGAGGCCGAGTTCCTGGCCCGCCGCGAGGCCGTCGAGCGCGTGATGGTCGTCCGCCAGAACGGCGAGCGCACCCAGATCGGCGTCCTCGAGGACAACGTGCTCGTGGAGCACTACGTCAACAAGGAGCAGGCCACCTCGTACGTCGGCAACGTCTACCTGGGCAAGGTCCAGAACGTGCTGCCGTCCATGGAGGCCGCGTTCATCGACATCGGCAAGGGCCGCAACGCCGTCCTGTACGCCGGTGAGGTCAACTTCGAGGCGCTCGGGATGGCCAACGGCCCCCGCCGCATCGAGTCCGCCCTGAAGTCCGGCCAGTCGGTCCTCGTGCAGGTCACCAAGGACCCGATCGGCCACAAGGGTGCCCGCCTGACCAGCCAGGTCTCGCTGCCCGGTCGCTACCTGGTCTACGTGCCCGAGGGCTCGATGACCGGCATCAGCCGCAAGCTGCCCGACACCGAGCGCGCGCGTCTGAAGACCATCCTCAAGAAGATCGTCCCCGAGGACGCGGGCGTCATCGTGCGCACCGCCGCCGAGGGCGCGAGCGAGGACGAGCTGCGCCGCGACGTCGAGCGTCTGCAGCAGCAGTGGGAGGACATCCAGAAGAAGTCGAAGGCGGCCTCGACGAGCGCGCCCGGCCTCCTGTACGGCGAGCCGGACATGACCGTCCGCGTCGTCCGCGACATCTTCAACGAGGACTTCTCCAAGGTCATCGTCAGCGGTGACGACGCGTGGCAGACCATCCACGGATACGTCTCGCACGTCGCGCCCGACCTGGCGGACCGTCTCTCCAAGTGGACGTCCGAGGTCGACGTCTTCGCGACGTACCGGATCGACGAGCAGCTCGCCAAGGCCCTGGACCGCAAGGTCTGGCTGCCGAGCGGCGGCTCGCTGGTGATCGACAAGACCGAGGCGATGATCGTCGTCGACGTCAACACCGGCAAGTTCACCGGGCAGGGCGGCAACCTCGAAGAGACCGTGACGAGGAACAACCTCGAAGCGGCCGAGGAGATCGTGCGCCAGCTGCGCCTGCGCGACCTGGGCGGCATCGTCGTCATCGACTTCATCGACATGGTCCTGGAGTCGAACAGGGACCTGGTCCTGCGGCGCCTCCTGGAGTGCCTGGGCCGGGACAGGACCAAGCACCAGGTCGCCGAGGTCACCTCGCTCGGCCTGGTCCAGATGACCCGCAAGCGCGTCGGACAGGGCCTCCTGGAGTCCTTCTCCGAGACCTGCGTGCACTGCAACGGCCGCGGCGTCATCGTGCACATGGAGCAGCCCACCTCCACCGGTGGCGGCGGCAAGCGCAAGAAGCGCGGCCGCGGCGGCTCGGACCAGCAGGACCACGGTCACGAGCACACGCACGAGGTGGAGACGGCGGACGCCTCGGCGGAGCCGGAGACCGAGACCGCGGCGGAGGTCGCGGCCGAGGTCGCCGCCCCGGTGGCGCTGCCCGAGCCCGAGTTCGTCGCGGACGAGGAGCTCTACAGCAGCGCGGCCGAGGCCGAGGCCGCCGCGTCGTCCCGCGGCCGTTCGCGGCGGCGCGCCACGCGCCGGGCGTCGGCCCCGGCGGGCGCTCCCCGCGCGGAGACCGCTCCCGCGGAGGAGGCCGAGCAGGCCGACGCTGCCAAGGACGAGGCTCCCAAGGCCGCGAAGAAGTCGGGCAAGAGGGCCAAGGCCGCCGAGAAGGCGGAGCGGGCCGCGAAGGCCGCCGCCAAGGACGCCGAGGTCCCGGTCGTCGAGTCCGACGTCGCCCGTACCGAGGCCCCGGCCGTCGAGGACCCGATGGTGGGCAGCCCCGCGGCCGTCGAGGCGGCACAGGAGGCGCACGCCGAGGCTCCGGCGGCTCCCGAGGCGCCGGTGGAAGACGCCGCGCCGAAGGGACGTACGCGCCGCCGTGCGGTCCGCAAGGCGACGTCGCCCGCGGGTTCGCCGAAGGCCGCCGACCCCGAGTCCGCCGCCACCGAGGTCGTCGTGACGGAGGCCCCGAAGGCGGAGGCCGCCGAGCCGGTCGCCGAGACCGTGACCGAGGCGCCCGTCGCCGACGCCGCGCCGCCGCGTCCGCGTCGCCGCGCGGTGCGCAAGGCCACCGCGCCGACCGCGTCCGCCGAGGCGGCCGTCATGGTCGTCCCTTCGGCGGAGAAGCCTGCCGACCAGGCCGCCGAGAAGGCCGCGACGGAGTCCGAGGCGCCCGCCGAGGAAGCCGCTCCGGCCAAGAAGACGGCACGCAAGACGGCGGCCAAGAAGGCGCCCGCGAAGAAGACGGCCGCGAAGAAGACCGCGGCCAAGAAGACGGCCGCTAAGAAGACGACGGCCAAGAAGGCGACGAAGGCGACGGCGAAGAAGGCCGCGGCGGCGGAGCAGACGCCGTCCGGCGTCTCCGCGAGCGCCGACGAGGCCTGATCTCTTTGCGCACCGGTGCCCCCTGCACGGCGGTCTCCCGCCGGGCAGGGGGCACCGGCGTGTCCGGCAGATGGGTCATTGCACCCCGAAAGTGTGAAGGCGATGCCCCGGCCTTGGAGCGCGAGGGAGTACCTGTAAAACTCATGAGGTCTGATAAGTGAACAGGGGCGTGACCATGCGTTTGGGGAGACGGTGTGTCCGCGTCCGGGGGAGGGATGACTGATGGCGCATGCGCGCCTGCGAGGCACGGGACGACACCGTGCGGTGAAACCGGTGAAGGGCGGCCGCCAGGCGGTGGCGCTGGCCACGGTCCTTTCGGCGGCAGGTATCCAGGCCGCGGGGTCCGTGGGGACCGCGTCGGCCGACGCGGGGTCCACCTGGACGGAAGGGCCGATCTTCAACGATCCGAAGGGCGACGTCGACGCGCAGCACGCGATCCGGTCCCGCCTGATCGAGCTGACGAACTCCGCCGTACCCGGCTCGACGATCAAGGTCGCCGTCTACCACGTGTGGGAGGCCCCGGTCGTCGACGCGCTCGTCGCCGCCAAGAACCGCGGTGTGCACGTGCAGATGCTGCTCGACGAGACCAGCAAGAGCGACCGGCCCACGAACACGTCGTACAACACGCTGAAGACGGCGCTCGGCACGGACAAGACCAAGTCGTCGTTCGTGTCGCTCTGTCCGAAGGGGAAGTCCTGCCTGGGCGACCCGGTGTACGGCAAGTCGATCATGCACAACAAGTTCTGGCTGTTCTCGGAGGTCGAGGGCGCCAAGGACGTCGTCGTGCAGACCACGTCGAACTCGACGCCGTCGGCGCACACCAAGTTCTTCAACGACGCGCTGCTGCTGCCGAACAATCCCGCCATGTACGACGCGTACGCGGACTACTTCACGGACATGCTCGGCAAGCGCTGGGCCGACTGGGACTACCGCACGGTCAGCAGCGGTCGCTACAAGGCGTACTTCTTCCCGCGCAACGGCACGGTCAACGAGACCGACACCATGTACTCGGTCCTGAACAACGTGAAGTGCACGTACAAGGACACCGCTGGCGTGACGCAGCACACCAAGGTCCGCGCCGCGATCTTCAAGATCACGCGCAAGCAGATCGCCGACAAGCTCGTCTCGCTGAAGAAGGCGGGCTGCTCGGTCAGCATCCTGTACGCGGAGACGGACAGCGCCAAGAGCCAGGGCGGCACCCCGGGCACCTGGGAGCAGCTCCACAAGTCGGGCGGCCCCTCGGTGCGCTGCTACAACGACGACAGGGATCCGCTGCACCCCGGCACCCGCCTCACGACGCCGTACATCATCCACTCGAAGTACCTGCTGGTCGACGGCGTGTACGACGGCAAGCGGAACAAGGTCTCCTTCACCGGCTCGCAGAACTACACGGCGCCGGCGCTGCGCGAGAACGACGAGGCGATCGTCAAGATCGACGACGACTCCGTGCACGACACGTACCGCTCGCACTTCGACCGCACGCGGGCCGTGGCGTGGCCGGGCAGCGCGGACAAGACGGACCTGTGCAAGGGCGTCAAGCCGCTGCCGCCGGACGGTGAGAAGCCGGTCGTGTGACCGGGGGTGCGGGGCCGGTTTGACCCTTCAGAGGCGGCCCCGTAACCTTGACCGTCGGCGTGTTCCTATGCACGTCCGCCCCCTGTAAACCTTTTTCCTCTCGTGGCCCCGGCCGTGAGAGAGGCCGCTCCGCTTCTGCGGGCGGCTGGACTGCGGGGGTCCCGTTCCGAGCGAGAGAGAGATCCGCGTGTACGCCATCGTGCGCAGCGGTGGTCGCCAGCACAAGGTTGCTGTCGACGACATCGTTGAGGTTGACAAGATTTCCACTGCCAAGGTTGGCGACACGGTCGAGCTCTCGACCCTGCTCGTTGTCGACGGCGACGCTGTGACCAGCGACCCGTGGGTGCTGGCCGGCATCAAGGTCCAGGCCGAGGTCGTGGACCACCACAAGGGCGCGAAGATCGACATCCTTCGCTACAAGAACAAGACCGGTTACCGCCGTCGTCAGGGTCACCGTCAGCAGTACACGGCGATCAAGATCACCGGTATCCCCACGGCTGCGAAGTAAGGGACTGAGACAAGATGGCACACAAGAAGGGCGCATCGTCCACTCGGAACGGGCGCGATTCCAATGCTCAGCGGCTCGGCGTGAAGCGCTTCGGCGGTCAGGTCGTCAACGCCGGTGAGATCCTGGTCCGCCAGCGCGGCACCCACTTCCACCCGGGCACGGGCGTCGGCCGCGGCAAGGACGACACCCTGTTCGCGCTGGACGCCGGTGCGGTGGAGTTCGGTACCCACCGTGGCCGCAAGGTCGTGAACATCGTTCCGGCCGCCTGAGTCTGTCTTTTCTGACTGATCAGGCGCTCGTCGAGCGAGTTCTGCGAGGGCGGACCTCTCTTCCCGGTGATCGGGAAGCGGGTCCGCCTTTCGCGTGTTAGACGTAAGACATTTCCGTACTTCCCCACCCTTTCGGCCGGGGGAACCCCCAGGAGGCACCCACCATGACCACCTTCGTGGACCGCGTCGAGCTGCACGCCGCCGCGGGTAACGGGGGCCACGGCTGTGCCTCCGTTCACCGTGAGAAGTTCAAGCCGCTCGGCGGTCCCGACGGCGGGAACGGCGGCCGGGGCGGTGACGTGATCCTGGTCGTCGACCAGGACGTCACCACACTCCTCGACTACCACCACAGCCCGCACCGCAAGGCCACCAACGGCCAGCCCGGCGCCGGCGACAACCGCTCCGGCAAGGACGGCCAGGACCTGGTCCTGCCCGTGCCGGACGGCACGGTCGTCCTCGACAAGCAGGGCAACGTCCTCGCGGACCTGGTCGGCGAGGGCACCACCTTCGTCGCGGGCCAGGGCGGCCGCGGCGGCCTCGGCAACGCGGCGCTGGCCTCGGCCCGCCGCAAGGCCCCCGGCTTCGCGCTGCTCGGCGTGCCCGGCGAGGAGCGGGACGTCGTCCTGGAGCTCAAGACCGTCGCCGACGTGGCACTCGTGGGCTACCCGAGCGCCGGCAAGTCCTCGCTGATCTCCGTGCTGAGCGCGGCGAAGCCGAAGATCGCGGACTACCCGTTCACGACGCTCGTCCCCAACCTCGGCGTGGTCACGGCGGGCTCGACCGTCTACACCGTCGCCGACGTGCCCGGCCTCATCCCGGGCGCCAGCCAGGGCCGCGGCCTCGGCCTGGAGTTCCTGCGCCACGTCGAGCGCTGCAGCGTGCTCGTGCACGTGCTGGACACGGCGACCCTGGAGTCCGACCGCGACCCCGTCTCCGACCTCGACGTCATCGAGGCCGAGCTGCGGGAGTACGGCGCGGGCCTGGAGAAGCGGCCGCGCATCGTCGTCCTGAACAAGATCGACGTACCCGACGGACAGGACCTCGCCGACCTGGTCAGGCCCGACCTGGAGGAGCGCGGCTACCGCGTCTTCGAGGTGTCCGCCGTCGCGCACAAGGGCCTCAAGGAGCTCTCCTTCGCCCTCGCCGAGCTCGTCGGCGAGGCGCGTGCCGCGAAGCCGAAGGAGGAGGCGACCCGCATCGTCATCCGTCCCAAGGCCGTGGACGACAGCGGCTTCACGGTCACCCGCGAGGAGGTCGGCGGCGAGCCGCTGTTCCGCGTGCGCGGCGAGAAGCCGGAGCGCTGGGTGCGCCAGACCGACTTCAACAACGACGAGGCCGTCGGCTACCTCGCGGACCGCCTCAGCCGCCTCGGCGTCGAGGAAGAGCTGATGAAGGCCGGCGCCCGCAACGGCGACGGCGTCGCCATCGGCCCCGAGGAGAACGCGGTCGTCTTCGACTGGGAGCCGACGATGATGGCCGGCGCGGAGATGCTCGGCCGCCGCGGCGAGGACCACCGCCTCGAAGCGCCCCGCCCGGCCGCGCAGCGCCGCAGGGACCGCGAGGCGGAGCGGGACGAGGCGCAGAAGGAGTACGACGACTTCAAGCCCTTCTAGTACGTCCCGTACTCCTGCTTGAACCGCCGTAAGGACCACACGAGAGGGGCCCCGGAGCTTGAAAGCTCCGGGGCCCCTCTCGTCTGCGTTCAGAGCGTCACGCGGTGACCGAGTCCTCGGCCCCGTTCGACTCCGACGGGTCCTGCGCCATCTCTTCGGCCGCTTCCTCCGCGACGCGCTGGCCAGGGATGTCCGCGTCGACGCGGGTGGCCATGCGGGCGCGGCGGGCGTCGGCCTGGGCGCTCAGCGCGAGGGCGGCCGCGTTGAAGCGGGCCAGGGAAGGCGGGTCGGAGGGGCCCAGGAGGTGCTCCTTGAGCTCCGCGCGGGCCTCGGCGTGGGAGTCGAGCTCCGGCGCGCGCACGGCCTTCAGAAGGGCAGCCACGCCGTCCGCCTCGGGGGTCAGGATCGTCGCGGCGGACGCCGTCGGGAAGCTCGCGCGGAACTCCGCCTCGGACATGCCCGCCGTATTGGCGACCGCGTACGGCTTCTCGCTGCTCAGCCAGTCCGAGACGACCGAGGAGACGTCGCTGACCAGCAGGTCGGCCTGGTTGAAGCAGGTGAAGATCGCGGGGCGCGCGGTGGTGATGATCTGGTGCTCCCACTCGGGGAACGACGCCCAGAACGCGGCCTCCCACGCGGCCGTCGCCGCCGCCACGGCCGCCTGCTGGCCGCCCTCGGGGGCGCCCTGGAGCATCATGCGCTCCTGTTCGTCCGCGCTCTTGCGGAAGGTCCGCGCGGTCAGCCGGTCCAGGTCCGCGGTGCGGCGCATCAGCTCGGCAGCGGCGTCGGCGCCGGGACGGGCACCGGACCGCTTGGCGTTGGCGGCCAGGATCATCGCCTTGATGCGCTCGTTGGCGGCGCCCGCCGCCGGGTTCTGCGAGCCGGTCATCGGGTGCGGCTTGTAGAGGAGGCGCACGCCCGGGTCGGCAAGGAGCTCACGGACGATGTTCTCGCCGGCCAGGACCACCGAGGTGTTGCCGGGGTTGCCGTCCCAGCCCTCCCAGGTGGGGGCGTACAGCACGGTCGTGTACGCGCCGGTGGGCGCGCCGACGTACGGGCGGATCGGCGACAGCTGCGGACGGCCGACCTCGACGACGTCCTTGTCCTCGACGCCGATGTCCGCGAGCTGGTAGCGGTCGCGGGCCGCGGGGCCCGCCACCCACACCTCGTCGTACGCCTTCGCGTACGGGTTGCAGGAGGAGAGCTTGTCGCTCTCGCCGTGGTTGATGAAGGCGTGCTTGATCGTCGGGATGCGCAGGACCTGCGAGGTCTTCGCGGCGTTCGCCGGGTGCAGCATCATCTTCAGCGTCGACGTCTCCAGGGAGAACATCGTGGCGACCTTCGGGAAGCAGATGATCGGGACGTCCGTCGCGTCGATCTTCTGGACCATGAAGCGCTCGCGCAGCACGATCAGCGGCTTGCCGTCGAGCTCGGAGAGCGTGGAGAGCCACATGTTCGCCTGGTACGCGGACGTGGAGCCGCCGGAGAAGTACATGGCGACGGTCGGCTTGTAGGCCGCGAGCCACTCGTCGAGCCACTCCATGACCTTCTGGTCGTTCTTCGCCCGCTTCTTCGGGAGCAGCCAGGTGGCCAGGTACAGCGCACCCGCGCCGATCAGGACGAGGGAGACGGCGAGCCCGATGCCGCCCCAGTACGCGTCGGTGGTCGCCGCGGTGACCAGCAGGCCGACCGTCGTCGGGACCGAGAAGGTCAGCAGGCGGTGGGCCTGGCGGCGGGAGAGGATCCGCGGCGGGGCGGCCGTCAGGTGCAGCTTCGACGTGTCGATGTTGCGCGTGACGATCGGCAGCGAACGGGTGCGGCGCACCAGCACGGCGACGGCCTGGCAGCAGAAGTGCAGCGCGTAGAAGGTGAGCAGCCCGATCGTCAGCGGCGACTGCTCGGCCAGCGGCTCGATGCCGTCGATGCGCAGCAGGCCGACCAGGATCAGCATGTCGCGCAGGAGCTGGCGCACCGTGACGTCGAAGCGGATCTTGCCAAGGAGGGAGAGGAGGCCCGGCTGCTTGTACTGCAGATAGATGTCGAGCGCGAGGTTCGCGGCGGCCGCGGCGACGAACACCGGGACGTAGGGGATCAGCGCGGTCGCGAGCTGCGTCGCGAACAGCGCGAACATCGCGAACAGCGCTGACAGCTGCACGATGCGTCGGGGGGCGAGTCCGGCAGAGGGCACGGGCTTTGGCTCCTGGCGGGGATGAAGAGGGGATGGGGGAAGTCGACCACTGACCGTATGACGCGCAGTGGCTCCGTAGCAATCTTCCGTGACCTCAATCACCGGATAAAGGGGCAAAGGGACTGAACCTCGGAGGTGATTTTCACCTCTGGGGTCCGGGGTCCGCGCCTTGGAATGGGCAGGCGCCCGGTCGGCGCCCTCACGTAGATTGCAGGTCCGGGACCGCGGGTCCGGGGCATCGGGATCATTTGGGGAAGAGCGTGGCATCGGCAAGGCAGTCAGTGGCAGAGGCCCGGCGGGTCGTCGTCAAGGTCGGGTCGTCGTCCCTGACCACCGCATCGGGGGGCCTGGACGCGGACCGTGTTGACGCCCTCGTCGATGTGCTCGCCAAGAGCCGCGACGGCGGCCTGCGCGAGATCGTGCTCGTCTCCTCCGGCGCCATCGCCGCGGGACTCTCCCCGCTCGGCCTCGTGCGCCGCCCCAAGGACCTCGCCCGCCAGCAGGCCGCGGCCAGCGTCGGCCAGGGCCTGCTCGTGGCCCGCTACACCGCGTCCTTCGCGCGCTACGGCGTACGCGTCGGACAGGTGCTCCTCACCTCCGACGACATGGCCCGCAGGGCCCACCACCGCAACGCCTCGCGCACCCTCGACCAGCTGCTCGCCATGGGCGCGCTGCCCGTCGTGAACGAGAACGACACCGTGGCGACCGACGAGATCCGCTTCGGCGACAACGACCGGCTCGCCGCCCTCGTCGCCCACCTCGTCCACGCCGACCTCCTCGTCCTCCTCTCCGACGTGGACGGCCTCTACGACGGCGACCCCGCGAAGCCCGGCACCTCCCGCATCGACGAGGTCACCGGGCCCGCCGACATGGCGCACGTCGAGATCGGCAGCGCGGGCAAGGCCGGCGTCGGCACCGGCGGCATGGTCACCAAGGTCGAGGCCGCCCGGATCGCCGCCGCCGCGGGCATCCCCGTCGTCCTGACCTCCGCGAGCCACGCGGGGGACGCCCTCGCGGGCCGCGCCACCGGCACGTACTTCCACCGCACGGGCCGCCGCTCCGCCGACCGCCTCCTGTGGCTGCAGCACGCCTCCGAGCCGCGGGGCGCCCTCACCCTGGACGACGGGGCGGTGCGCGCCGTCGTCGAGGGGCGCAAGTCGCTGCTGCCGGCCGGGATCGCCGCCGTCGAGGGGGAGTTCACCGCGGGCGACCCCGTGGAGCTGCGGGACGCCGCGGGGCACGCGGTGGCGCGCGGTCTGGTGAACTTCGACGCCAAGGAGATCCCCATGCTCATCGGGCGCTCCACGCGGGACCTCGCCAAGGAACTCGGACCTGCGTACGAGCGGGAGGTCGTGCACCGGGACGACCTCGTCCTGCTGCCCGGATAGCGCCCGGGAAAGCCCCAGGTCGTGTCCGAGCGCCCGTCCCGCACGCCCCGTGCGCCCCGGCCGAAAACCATCGCGCACGGCCCCCGGCGACCGGCCCGCGGAAGGTGAAACTCCCCAAAACCGCCCCGCGGGACTGCTTGGCCTGCTCAACTTTGTTGAAGACAGTTCTGCACGACCGTTGCGTATCGGCACACCATTGCGTAAGGAGGCCGTCGTGAGACGAGTGCGCCCTGGGGCGGCGTCCCGCGGCTCGGCTGAGCGGGCGCTGACGAGCGTCGCCGCGGGGACGGCGTACGAGAGCGACCCGCACGGGCAACGCACGGCCGACGCGGGCGAGAGCGCGCAGGCCGAGCCGGTGGAGACGCCCCGCCTGTGGCACGTCACGCTGAGCGTCTCGGGCAAGGAAGCGCCGTTGGACGAGGTCAGACGGGGTCTGGAACAGCTCGCCCACGACCATCCCTTTCTGCTGACGAGCAGGTACGCGCCGGACCACGCCGAGATCCGCTACTGGGAGGAGGCCCGCGACCTGCACGACGCCGCCGCGGTCGCCCTGCGCCTGTGGGGCGAGCACCGGCAGAGCGCCCGGCTGCCCCCGTGGGAGATCGTGGGACTCGAAGTGATCGGCCGCGACACATATCACCAACGCATCGCGGAGGGTTACGGACCGTTACCGGCCACCCCCGTCGGCGTGCACCCCTTTTGAGCCGTAGTCCCACGAGCAGCGGCCGGACCGGTCTCGGGGAGTGGAACAGCGGGTGGACGCCCCGCACACGGGGATTACCCTGCGGACATGACGTCGCTCTCTCCCGTCTCGCCCTACGACAACCTCTCGCCGGTCGCCCAGACCGCCTACCGCGCCCGCGGCGCCGCCGCCACGCTCGCCCCGCTGCCGCGCTCCGCCAAGGACGACGCGCTGCTGGCGATCGCCGACGCGCTCGAGGTGCGGACCGCCGAGATCGTCGAGGCCAACGGCAAGGACACGGAGCGCGCCCGCGAGGCCGGCACCAGCGAGTCCATCGTCGACCGGCTCACCCTCACCCCGGAGCGGGTCCGCGCCATCGCCGCCGACGTGCGCGACGTGGCCGCCCTGCCCGACCCGGTCGGCGAGGTCGTCCGCGGCTCGACGCTCCCCAACGGCATCGACCTGCGCCAGGTCCGCGTCCCGCTCGGCGTCGTCGGGATCATCTACGAGGCCAGGCCCAACGTCACCGTGGACGCGGCGGCCCTCTGCCTCAAGTCCGGCAACGCCGTGCTGCTCCGCGGCTCGTCCTCGGCGTACGCGTCGAACACGGCCCTCGTGCGCGTCCTGCGCGACGCGGTGCACGGCGCCGGACTGCCCGCCGACGCCGTCCAGCTCGTCCCGGGCGAGAACCGCGACTCCGTCCGCGAGCTCATGCGGGCCCGCGGCCTCGTCGACGTCCTCATCCCGCGCGGCGGCGCCTCGCTGATCAAGACGGTCGTCGAGGAGTCCACCGTCCCCGTCATCGAGACCGGCACCGGCAACTGCCACGTCTACGTGGACGCCGCGGCCGACATCGACATGGCCGTCGACATCCTGATCAACTCCAAGGCGCAGCGCCCCAGCGTCTGCAACGCCGCCGAGACCCTGCTCGTGCACCAGGACATCGCCGACGCGTTCCTGCCGCGCGCCCTGGACGCCCTCGCCGAGGCCGGCGTCACCGTCCACGCCGACGAGCGCGCCATCACGTACGCGGAGGGCAGCAAGGCCACCGTCGTCCCCGCGACCACCGAGGACTGGGAGACCGAGTACCTCTCGTACGACATCGCGGCCGCCGTCGTCGACACGCTGGAGCAGGCCGTCGAGCACATCCGGCTGTGGACCTCTGGGCACACCGAGGCCATCGTCACCACCTCGCAGCAGGCCGCCCGCCGCTTCACGCAGCTCGTCGACTCCACCACGGTCGCCGTGAACGCCTCGACGCGCTTCACCGACGGCGGCCAGTTCGGCTTCGGCGCCGAGATCGGCATCTCCACCCAGAAGCTGCACGCGCGCGGCCCGATGGGCCTGCCCGAGCTGACCTCCACCAAGTACATCGTCACGGGCGACGGTCACATCCGCTGAATTCCCCTTTGCCCTGCCCAAATTGACCGTTCCAGGTCTAGGCTGGAGGGGTGCCGGAGGACGTGGGGGGCACGCCGTCGTTCCCTGACGGCTGGGAGCCCGACGACGACCGCGACCGCGGGGGTGCGGACGAAGAGTTCGCCTCCGTGGTCTTCGACGAGGACTTCGTGCGGGCCGCGGAGATCCATGAACCGACCGCCGTGGAGCGGCTGTTGGCCGCTGCCGAGGCGCGCGCCGAGGCCTCCGAGGCGGAGGCCCGCAGGGCGCGCACCCGCGGCCGTGGCCACGACGCGTCGGACGACGAGCTCTACGAAGACGGCTTCGGCCCCGACGACAGCACCGAGTTCGGCCGCGACGACGACCCCGACGACGCCTACGAACACGACCCGGACGGGAGGTACGGCCGCCCGGGCCGCCACCCCGGCCAGGCCCGCTGGCACCGCCCCATAGCCTGGATGCTCGCCCTCCTGATGGGCATCGGCATGGTCGCCCTCGCCTTCACCGCCGTCTACCGGGGAGCCTCCTCGGGCGGCCAGGGCCAGGTGCCCGCGCCCGCCTCCACCGAGGTCGGGCAGAGCGCCGACACCGAAGCGTCGCCCAGCCCCTCCGTCTCCGCCGAGTTCAGCCAGTCCGCGGTGCCCGCGACGCCGCGTACGCCCTGAGAAGCACACCGCGCCGCGTTGTCGGAACTTGTCGTGTACCAGGGCGTTTACCTGACGGCCCGGAGACCTACCCTGAAGGTATGGGCGGGCCAGGAGATCCACCCGCGGGGACACCCGAGGGAGCTGCCGGCGGCGGCGAGGACGAGTACCGGTCGGTTGTCTTCGACGAGTCCTTCGTGCGGGCTGCCCGCCTCCAGGAGTTCTCCGCGCAGGAGCGCATGGACGACCACACGCGCGCCGTGCGCCGCCGCCCCGGCCTCCACCGGACGCTCTCCCGGCAGCTGTTGATACTCGTCGTGCTCATCGCCGTCGCTTTCGGCACCGCGATCTACATGGGCCTGCGCAGCCCGTACCAGTCTCCGGCGGCCAAGCGCCCCGAACCCCTGCGCATGACGGTGACGCCGCTCGCCCCGACCGGCCGTGTGCCCGGCTCGAAGAGCGTCTCGAACCTCTACGCGCACAGCCCCGCCGCGGAGTTCCGCGTGGGCGCCGGCGGCATCAACCTGCCGCCCGTGCGCCGCACTTCGCACTTCTCGGACAGTCAGGTGATGGGGGCGCTCGTCACCGCCAAGGACTACCTGGTCGAGTCCGCGCTCGACCCGGACGTGCTCGCCGGGGGTTCCCCGCGCGACGTACGCCTCCTGATCGACCCGCAGCAGTACGCCCAGTTCGACCGGAGCTTCGCCCGCCCGGCGGCCGACGGGCGGCATGCGGCGACGGGGTGGCTCGTGCGGTTCGACCCGGCGCGCGCCGCGCTCGCCGACCACCGGGTCAGGACCGAGGGCACGCTGCGGATCGTCGAGTCCGACAAGAACACACTGGAGGTGACATCGGACCACACGTTCGTGTACGCGCTGCGGGGCGTCGACCGCGGGGACACCCGGCGCGCCCGGGGCGCCGACGACGAGCGGGCGCGGGCATCGCTGTTCACCGTCCGCCGCGAGCTGCACTTCCGCTTCGACCGCGACGACCTGCGGATGCACCGCGCCGAGGTGCTCACCTCCGCCACGCAGGCGGGACCGCTCGCCTGCGCCGCCGAGTCGGCGAGCCACCTGCGGCCGCTGCTCGCCGGGGAGCGGGCGAAGACGGGTGGCCCGGCCGGCACGGACCCGTACGCGACCGGGGGCGCGACGCCGCTGTGCGGCTCTCTCGCGGCGTCGGCCCAGCCCTCGCTCTCCGCGTCCTGAAGCGGCGTACGCGACGGCCGCGGCTCGTGCGCGAGGGCTACGGCTGCTTGTCCTGCGGCGGTGTGCCGTCGCCGTTGCTCGGGCCAGTGAACTTGCCGCGCAGCTTGCCGCCGAGGTCGCCCGCGCCACCCGCGAGGTCGCTGACCAGCTTCATCAGCGGGTCCTTGCTGTTGCGCACGTTGTCCGCGTACGACGAAGCCGACTGCCGGAAGGAGTCGGAGACCGACGTGTCCTTGTCCTCGTCGCGGCGGGGGTAGTGGCCGTCCATGATCCGCTGGAAGTCCCGTGACTCGGCCCACTTCTTCAGCTCGGCGGCCCGGACCGCGGCGAAGGGGTGCGTGCGCGGCAGGACGTTGAGGATCTTCAGGACGGAGTCGCGCAGGTCGCCCCCGGCCTCGTACTCCTCGGCCTGCTCCAGGAACGCGTCCACGTTCATCTCGTGCAGGTGGTTGCCGCCCGCCAGCTTCATCAGGCCGCGCATCGAGGACTTCAGGTCCTGCCCGACCAGCAGGCCCGCCCGGTCCGCCGACAGCTCGGACTTGCGGAACCACTCGCGCAGCGCCGTCACGATCCCCATGATCGCGACATTGCCCAGCGGGATCCACGCGACCTTCAGGGCGAGGTTCGTGAGGAACAGCAGGATCGTGCGGTAGACCGAGTGACCGGAGAGGGCGTGGCCCACCTCGTGGCCGACGACCGCCCGCATCTCCTCCTCGTCGAGCAGCTCGACCAGGCCCGT
Organism: Streptomyces venezuelae; assembly: GCF_008642315.1. Lineage (NCBI taxonomy): Bacteria > Bacillati > Actinomycetota > Actinomycetes > Kitasatosporales > Streptomycetaceae > Streptomyces > Streptomyces venezuelae. The sequence continues at coordinate 5,962,812 of NZ_CP029192.1, forward strand.
GGTCACGACGATGATCGGCTCGTCCAGACCGATGCACATCGCGTTCGGGTTCGGGTCCTGGTTCACGTACATCGGCGGGACCTTCTCCAGGTCCAGGATGTAACAGGCGTCCCGCAGCATGGTGTTGAGGTGCGCGAACTGCGCGTCGGACACGCGCACGGAGTCCGACAGGAACAGGAGCCTCAGGCTCCGCTCGGGGAGCAGGCCGCTGAGGGCCTTGAAGACCGTGTCGAAGCCGCTGAGCTTGCGCAGGGCGACCAGGGCCGAGCGGTCCGCCGGGTGCTCGTAGGCGCGCGAGGAGATGCCCGGGAAGCGCCTGCGCTGCCTGCTCGGCATGCGCTCGTACCCCTCGCCGCCCCCGCCGTGGTGGTTGTCGTCGGTCATGCCGCATCCCCCATGTCTCGTCCTCTCGCGCCCCCGAGGTGGGGCCAAGCCTAGGCGGAGATACCGTGACAGGGCAGCACACAGAAGGAGTCTTCCGTCATGGAGCACAACCCTGGGGCCGACTGGCTCACGGAGGCGGCCAAGGCCGCGGAGCAGCAGGGACCGGGCAATCTGCTGCGGATCGTGCTGATCGTCATGGTCGTCGGATGCGTACTGGTCGGCTGGTTCCTGTTGCGCGGGTACCGGCAGGGGGCCGACAAGGCCTCCGAGGGCGCCGGCGAGAACGCTTCCGAGGACGCCGACAAGAGTGCCTCCGAAGACGTCGACAAGGGTGCCGACCACCGCAACGGCTGAGTCGGCGTAAGGCGGAACGGGCCTCCCGCTTACGATGGGCCGGAAGTCTTTATGTCCATCCCACCTCCGGATAGGTCCTGCCTGAGATGAGCCTCCACAGCAACGCCGCCCAGCTGGTCACTCTCGCCTCCGAGGGCGGCGAGCACGGCGGCAACCACGAAAGCCTCAGCCCCCTCCTCACCGGAGGCGGCGCGTTCGTCGTCCTCCTGCTGCTCCTGTGGATCACCACCCGCTTCAACCGGGACCGCTGAAACAGAGCCCGTCCGCCGGGCCGGTAGGGTCTGCACGCATGGGAGAGCAGGACATGCCTACCGGTCCGGAGACCGGTCCGGTGAGCAACGGCAAGCGCCGCCTCGGCGTCATGGGCGGAACGTTTGATCCGATCCACCACGGACACCTCGTGGCGGCCAGTGAGGTCGCCGCGCAATTCCACCTCGACGAGGTGGTGTTCGTGCCGACGGGCCAGCCGTGGCAGAAGAGCGCCAAACAGGTCTCGCCCGCCGAGGACCGCTATCTGATGACGGTCATCGCGACCGCGGAGAACCCGCAGTTCTCGGTCAGCCGCATCGACATCGACCGCGGCGGGGCCACGTACACCACGGACACGCTGCGCGATCTGCGTGCCCTCAATCCCGACACGGACCTCTTCTTCATCACGGGTGCCGACGCCCTCGGCCAGATCCTCACCTGGCGGGACACGGAAGAGCTGTTCTCCCTCGCGCACTTCATCGGGGTCACCCGGCCCGGCCACACGCTGGCCGACCCCGGCCTGCCCAAGGGCGGTGTCTCCCTGGTGGAGGTGCCCGCCCTGGCCATCTCGTCCACGGACTGCCGCGCGCGCGTCGCCAAGGGCGATCCGGTCTGGTACCTGGTGCCCGACGGTGTGGTGCGTTATATCGACAAGCGTGAGCTGTACCGCGGCGAATGAGCCGAGAGGGGCACCGGTGAACGACCGACAGTACGACCCTTATGCGGGCAGTGATCCGTATGCGGGCGAGTACGCGGGTGAGTACGCGGCCGACCAGTACCAGGTCGTCGGGTACGACGAGTACGGGCGGCCGGTGTACCAGCAGGTTCCGCAGGCCCAACAGGTTCAGCAGGTCCAGCAGCCGCAGGTGCCCCACCAGTCGCAGCCGCCTCAGCAGTCCCAGGGCTACGGGTACGACCCCTACACGGGTGGGCAGCAGGGGCAGCAGGGGTACGACGCGTACGGCGGGGCCGGAACCTCGTACGACACCACCGAGAGCCCCTACGGGACGGCCGCGCCCCAGGACACCGCCTGGATCCCGCAGCAGCAGCCCGAGCCGCCGGCACCGGAGGCCGCACCCGCACCCGCGCCCCCGCCCCGCCGCGAGCAGCCCGGTGAGTACAAGACCGAGCAGTTCTCGTTCATCGAGGAGCCGGACGAGGAATCCGAAGACGTCATCGACTGGCTGAAGTTCACCGAGAGCCGCACCGAGCGGCGCGAGGAGGCCAAGCGGCGCGGGCGTTCCCGGGTCGTCGCGCTCGTCGTGGTCCTCGCCCTGGTGATCGCCGGCGGCGTCGGCTACCTGTGGTTCGCCGGCAAGCTCCCGGGCCAGTCCGGCGGCGACGATGGCGCGGCCGCCGCCTCGGGGCCGCAGAAGCGCGACGTGATCGTCCTGCACCTGCACAACACGAAGGGTGACGGCACCTCCACCGCACTCCTGGTGAACAACGCCACCACGGAGCGGGGCGCCACCGTCCTGCTGCCCAACACCCTCGCCGTCTCGGACGACGACGGGACGCCGACCACGCTCGGCAAGTCCGTCGACGACGACGGCTCGACCGGCACCCGCGAGGCGATCGACACGGTGCTCGGCACCCAGGTCGAGGGCACCTGGCGCCTCGACACCCCGTACCTGGAGAACCTCGTCGAGCTCGTCGGCAACATCGACATCGACACGAACGCCGACGTGCCCGACCCCAAGGCCAAGAAGAAGGGCGAGGCGCCCCTCGTCAAGAAGGGCGAGCAGCAGACCCTGAGCGGCCGGATGGCCGTCGCGTACGCCACGTACCGGGCGTCCGGCGAGCAGGAGGCCGACCAGCTCCAGCGCTTCGGAGCGGTCATGCAGGGCGTCCTGCGCAAGCTGTCGTCGGACCCGCAGGCGGCCACGACCACCGTGCAGTCGCTCGCCCAGATCCTCGACCCGTCGCTGGAGGACAAGGACCTCGGCGCTTTCCTCGCCAAGCTCGCCGACCGTGCGAAGGGCGGCGACTACAAGACGACGCTGCTGCCGGTGGGCCAGGGCGGCACGCTGACCGACGGCGCCGGAGAGGCCGTGGTCAAGGACGTCCTCGGCGGCGCGGTGAAGAGCCCGGAGAAGGACGCGGCCGTGCGGGTCGGCGTGAAGAACGCCTCCGGGAAGAAGGGCGCCGCCCAGGACGCCCGGGTCTCCCTGGTCAACGGCGGCTACACCTTCATCGACGGCGGCGCGGGCCCGGCCGCCCAGCCCGCCTCGCAGGTCACCTACGCCGACGCGGCCAAGAAGGAGCAGGCCACCGAGGTCGCCAAGACCCTCGGCCTGCCGGCGAGCGCGGTCCGCAAGGGGAGCACGGCGGCCAACGCCGACGTCTCCGTGGTGCTCGGACAGGACTACAGGACCAGGTGAGAGCGGTCGGCGCGGGCCCCGCGGGGCGGCCCGCGCCGGAGCGGTGACGTAATCGTCTGGGGCGCTGTCGGCGGTCCGTGAGACCCTTGGGGTGTATCCACCAGCCGAAGGAAAGCTCACTAGTGACCGCCACGGAACGCTCCACCGAGCTCATCACCGTCGCCGCCCAGGCGGCTGCCGACAAGCTCGCGCACGACATCATCGCGTACGACGTCAGCGACGTGCTGTCGATCACCGACGCCTTCCTGCTCGCCTCCGCGCCCAACGACCGCCAGGTCAAGTCGATCGTGGACGAGATCGAGGAGCAGCTGAACAAGCAGCTCGGCGCCAAGCCGGTCCGCCGCGAGGGCGACCGCGACGCCCGCTGGATCCTCCTCGACTACGTGGACATCGTGGTGCACGTCCAGCACAGCGAGGAGCGCGTCTTCTACGCGCTCGAGCGCCTCTGGAAGGACTGCCCCGAGATCGACCTGCCGGAGGAGGCCAAGGCGACCCGCGGCAAGGCCGCCGAGCACGCCGAGCAGCAGGCCGCGGAGGAGGCCGACCTGGACGGTGAGCTTCGGTGACCCACCGCGGCCCGCGGCTCATCCTGTGGCGGCACGGCCAGACGGCGTGGAACCTGGAGCGCCGCTTCCAGGGCTCCACGGACATCGAGCTGACCGAGACGGGCGTGGCCCAGGCCAAGCGCGCCGCCCGGCTGCTCGCCTCCCTGAAGCCGGACGCCATCGTCGCCTCCGACCTCAAGCGCGCCGCGGCCACGGCCGGTGAGCTCTCCGCGATCACCGGCCTCCCCGTCACGCACGAGGAGGCGCTCCGCGAGACGTATGCCGGCGAGTGGCAGGGGCTGACGCACGACGAGATCATCGCCCGCTTCGGCGACCAGTACGCCGCGTGGAAGCGCGGCGAGGCGGTCCGCCGCGGCGGCGGCGAGCTGGAGACCGAGGTCGCCGACCGGGCCGCCCCCGTCGTCCTGCGCCACGCCGAGAAGCTGCCCGAGGACGGCACGCTGGTGGTGGTCAGCCACGGCGGCACGATCCGTACGACGATCGGTCGTCTCCTCGGTCTCGAACCGCACCACTGGGAGGGGCTCGGCGGCCTCACCAACTGCTGCTGGTCGGTCCTCGGCCGTGGCGCGCGGGGCTGGCGCCTCCTCGAGCACAACGCCGGCACGCTGCCGGAACCGGTGCTCGGCGACGACGACTGAGCCTCCCGGCGGGCGCCCGGACCCGGATTTCACATTCCGGCTGGTCGCAGGCTAAAGTTCTTCTTGTTCGCCCGCCGAGCGGGAAGAACGCAAGGGGCTATAGCTCAGTTGGTAGAGCGCCTGCATGGCATGCAGGAGGTCAGGAGTTCAATTCTCCTTAGCTCCACAGTCCGGAAATCCCGTCCCCATCAGGGGGCGGGATTTTTCTGTGTGCTCCGCCACGACCTCTTCACCCCGGGTCGCGCAGACCGTGGCAGAATCGGACGGCCGGAAGGGGACGCAGCCCGACGGGAGGGAGAGAGCGATGCCTGCGAGCATCTTCGGAGAGGTCGACCACCCCTCCGAAGCGGCGGCGGTACGAGAACGGTCCGCGCTCCGCACGCTCCTCGGCTGCCCTTCCTGCGGCTCGTCCCACGTCGCCCAAGTACTCGGTGACAACGGCGGAGTCTCGTACGTGTGCACCGCCTGCGGCCACAGCTGGAGCTGATCAATGGGTGCACACCGGCGGAAATGCGATTGGTGCGGCAGTGGTACGCCGATCGTCCGCGACATGGAACCGGTCAACCCGGAGTACCAGTACTGGTGCGAGGAATGCGCGCGGGCACTGATCATAAAAGGCGACCCCATCGAGACGTACCGCGAGCTCGAAGGGGAGCCGATCTACGGCAGGCTCCTCGACGAGCACTGCACCCTCAAGCGGTTCTACTCGTTCGCCACCGCGTGACGGCGACCCACAGGAACGTAAAAGCGGTCACTACGTAGAGGGCGGACAGCGTCATCTGGCCATAGTTCTGGCCGAGTTCGAGCCGTCCCGCTCCATGGGGCACCCACCACAGCGCGTACGAGCAGAAGACCAGGTACACGGCTCCGACCCCCGCCCACCGTGCCCGCCCACCCCGTCGCTCGGCCTCCGCCCGCAGGAGCAGCACCATCGGCACGCACCACACCCAGTGGTGCGACCACGACACCGGACTCACCAGGAGCGCCGTCGCGGCGCAGGCGAGCACCGCCCAGGCCCGTTCCCCGCGCAACGCGGCGGCCACCGCCGCCGCGAGGCCCAGCGCGCCGGTCACGGAGGCCGCCAGGGCCCAGAAGGCGCCGGGCTCTCCGGTGTGCAGGAGCCGCGCCAGGACGCCGCGCAGCGACTGGTTCGCGGTGTCCTCCGCCAGACCGACGCGGCCCGCCTCGAAGACCATCCGGGTCCAGAACCGCCATGAGTCGTACGGCAGGACGGCGGCCGCGAGGAGCGTCGCCCCGGCGAACGACGCGGCCGCCACGCACGCGTGCCGCACGATCGGACGCCACGGCCCGCGCCGAGCGGCTTCGGCGGCCCCGGTGAGCAGCAGGAGGACCACGAACAGCGCGGGCGTGAGCTTGATCGCCGCCGCGACGCCGATGCCCACGCCCGCCCAGCGGTGTCCGGGGCGGCGCGACAGGTCCCACAGGACGAGGACGGCGAGCAGCAGGTTGATCTGGCCGTAGCGCAGCGTCGTCCAGACCGGCTCGCACCACACGACGAGGGCGGACGCCCACAGAGCGCCCTCCACGCGCGCGTGCCGATCGCCGTGGACCATCCGCAAGGAGAGGTGCACGAAGGCGATCAGGAGTGCCAGGTTGCCCAGCGTCGCGAGGGTGCGCATGGCCGCCGTGTCCAGCAGGGTCAGCGGCGTGAAGAGCAGCGCCGCGAACGGCGGGTAGGTGGTGGGCAGATGGGCCTCGGTGGCGCGCAGCGCGTAGAGGTCGCCGCCCGCGCGCACGGTCTCGCCCTCGGCCCGGTAGACCATGAGGTCGATCATCGAGACGTCGGCGGCACGCTGGGCGAGCCAGAAGGCCGCGAAGGAGAGCAGGCAGGCCCCGGCGGCCAGTGGCACACGGCGGCGGGCGGCGGGGAGCGCGAGCACGGTCACGAAGTCTGACAGTATCGCCCGTATCCACCCACACCGGCCCAGACCGGAAACGATTTGGTGGAGCACGGGTATGACCGTGTAATGTTGGCGGAGCCGCCGGGGAAACCGGGCGGACAGGCAAGGGGCTATAGCTCAGTTGGTAGAGCGCCTGCATGGCATGCAGGAGGTCAGGAGTTCAATTCTCCTTAGCTCCACAGGATATGAGCGGGCCACCCGAATCGGGTGGCCCGCTTTTTCGTGCCTTCGGCGTCAGCGTGTCCCGCTGTGCGCCGTGACCTACTGCCGTCCGCTGCCGAGTGCGCGGCGGCTCCGGCGCGGCGGGAGCGCGGCGGGCAGCGTCGTGCGGGACGGGGATGCCTCCTTCGGCGCCTCCTCGATGCGCAGGGCGAGTGCGGGGCAGCGCCGCACGGCGCGGGTGGCACGCGCTTCGGAGTAGCGCGGTACGGACGCTTCCGCCACCGACGGGAAGCCGTCGGGGCCCAACTGGATCAGCTCGGGGACGATGTCCGCGCAGAGTCCGTGCCCCTGGCAGAGCGTCCAGTCGACGGCCAGCGTGCGCCCACTGGGAGCCTCTGCGGGCGGTGTGTCCTCCTGGAGGGGGAGGACACCCTCGACGGGACGGCCGCACCCCCCGCCCAGGACGTGCGCGGCGAGGTCGTCCGTGAACGCCGAGATCGACGACTCCAGGAAGGCGGCCGAGCCGTCCGGATGCTTGCACGCACCGCGCCGCTTCACCGCCCGGGTCACCTCGCGCAGCGCCTCCAGAGCGGTCGGTCCGCCGCCCTGAAGGACGTCGGCGAGGCCACGGGCCGCCGCGGGCAGCCCGAGATAGCAGGGGCCGCACTGCCCGCTGCTCTCGGCGGCCAGCCAGTGCGCGACCCGCAGCGACTCGCCCAGCGGGCAGGTGCCCTCGCCGATCGGCAGGATCGCTCCCGCGCCGAGCGCGCCGCCGCACGCGTCCAGGGAGGCGCGGGAGACGACGGCGTCATGTGCCGTCATCCCGTCGAGCCACCTGCCGTGATAGCCGCCCGTCAGCACGCCCTGGGGGAGTGCGGGTGCGCCGGCCAGCTGAAGGACGTACTGGAGAGGCACGCCGGTGGGGACCTCGACGACCATCGGCCGGGCGACCGCTCCGGAGAGGGTCAGCAGGACGGTGCCGGGTTCGTCGCGCAGGCCGGTGCGGCAGTAGCGGTCGGCGCCCGTCCTGGCGGCGACGGCGAGCTGCGCGAAGGTCTCCGCGTTGGAGAGCAGGGTGGGGGCGCCGCCCACTCCGGAGTCCGACGTCCGCACTTTGCGCCCGGGCGGCAGCGGGGGGCCGCCGTCCGCCGAGCGGACGAGGGCGGAGGACTCCCCGGTGACCATGCGCACCGGATTGCGCTGCACGCGCGCGCGGAGGGCCGATCCCCGGCGGTTGCCGAGGCCGCGCTCGGCCAGCGCGGTGCGCATCGACGCCTCGGTCGAGTCGCGGGTCACGCCGACGACCAGGGTGCGCGCCCCGATGGCCTCGGCGGCGAGGAGGGCGCCGTCGAGGATCAGGTGCGGTGCGCGGTTGATCAGGACGGTGTCCTTGCGGCAGGCGGGCTCGTCCTCGCTGCCGTTGACGACGACCACGGGGCGTATGCCGCGCCGGATCGCCGCGTCGGCGACGGACCGCAGCTTGCGGGCGAAGGGGAAGCCCGCACCGCCGCGGCCCCGCAGTGCGATGTCCTCGGCGAGGCGGGCGAGCGGTTCGCCGGCCATCGGCTCCAGCGGGCCGTGCACCTTCAGGTGCATGGAGAGGTCGAGGCGTTCGACGAGGTCGAAGCCCGAGGTGAGCAGGGGCAGGCCGACGACGCGGACTTCGGGGACGTCGGGGAGCGAGGCGTTCACGGGTGGCCTCCGGTGGCGGCGTTCCAGGGCTCGCCCGTGCTGGGGGCCTGAAAGGGCCGGTGCAGCGGTTCGGTGGCGGGGCCGCTGTCGTACGCGGGGTCGAGGGGAGCGTCGTACGAGGGGTCGTAGAGGGGTTGGGGCGCGGTGTCGTACGTCGGCTGGGGTGCGACGTAGGGCGACTCGGCGGGCGGTGGCGGGGAGGGCGCGGGCCAGCGGCCGGCGGGCTCGGCGCGGGGCGGGGGGACGGTGGGGTGCGGCGGGGGCGCGGTGACGGTCAGGGCGCGATAGGCCGCGGAGATGCCGACCACGGGGTCCGTGGCCGGGGTCGGGGTGTTCGTGCCGGGCAGCGGGACGGAGAGGGTGTCCCGCGCGGGAGGCTCCTCCCGGTGCGGGGTGGCGCGCTCCGGTTCGAGCACGGCGAGGATGCGGGCGGCGACCTTCCGTTTGACCGGGAGGGGTGCCGCGCGAAGGGCGATCGCTCCGGCGACCGCGGCGAGGGACAGGGCGTACAGCGTGACCACCCATGGCTTGGGCTCGCGGCCCGCGTACAGGCCGTGGATCAGCGCCGAGCACCAGGCGGGGTAGGCGAGCATGTGCATCGCCCGCCAGCGCGACGCGATCCGCGCGGGGGAGGCGAAGGCGCTGCGGAGGGCGCCGGTGACGGCCGTGGTGACCATCAGGAGGCCCGCGAGCGAGCCGAGCCCGATGAGTCCTGCGCTGCCCGTGACACCGAGCCCGAAGGGCATCAGGGCGCCGAACAGCGACACGTGGTCGAGCGCGACCTTGACGGTGCCGTGCAGCAGCAGGAAGCCGACGGAGGCGATCGCGGTCGCGCGGTGCACGGCCTGGGCGAGGAGGCGTTGGCGCGAGTGCAGGAACAGGCGGTCGGTGGCCACCAGGCCCCAGGCGACGGAGGCGGTCAGCGAGACCAGGGAGAGGACGCCCGCGGTGAAGTCGATGGTGGCGCGCAGGGCGTCACCGCCGGCGAGGACGAGCAGGGGTATCAGGAGCAGTGTGCCGACGCCCAGGGCCCGTGGAGCGGGCGAGCGGGCTGCGGAACGCGGGAGGGAACGGCTCTTGCGGTGCGGGTGCAGAGGGTTCATGGCGGCTCCGAGATGGTTCGGTCCCGCCGCATGCTAAGTCGCTCCATACCGGTGGGTACGGGGTTTGAGTTATTGCGTTGTTATCAAAGTGCGACACGATCTTGGTGTTGCCCCGAAAGCGGGCGGTACGCGGAGTAACCCTTGGCCAATGCCTGGGCTTGTGGCGGTACGGCACCGCGGCGCGGCGCCCGGACGGTGCGGCGCGGAAGCTCGTCGCGAGCCGAAGGGGCGCTGCGGTACCCTGACGCCATGCGTGCCGTACGCCTTCTGCTTAGCGGGCCGCGCTGATCAGTCCCGACCGCCGGTGAATCGCGGTCGGCATCGGCGCGGCGTCCCCTCCTGTGCGAGGGGCATTTTTGTTTGACCAGCACGGTCAATTCCGCAGGCAGAGACGATCGATGGAGCTTTGAGGATCATGAGCGAGACGAATTCTGCTGCCGCCTCCGAGGTGGCCGCGCCGCACCGCTACACGGCCGCTCTGGCCGCGGACATCGAGGCACGCTGGCAGGACTTCTGGGACGCCGACGGCACCTACGAGGCGCCGAACCCGAGCGGCGACCTGGCCGCGCGGGACGAGGCGGAGGCCGCGCTGGCCGAACGGCCCAAGAAGTTCATCATGGACATGTTCCCGTACCCCTCCGGAGCGGGCCTGCACGTCGGCCACCCCCTGGGGTACATCGCCACGGACGTCTTCGCGCGCTACCAGCGCATGACCGGCCACAACGTCCTGCACACCCTGGGCTTCGACGCCTTCGGCCTGCCCGCCGAGCAGTACGCGGTGCAGACGGGCACCCATCCGCGGGTCTCCACCGAGGCCAACATCAAGAACATGAAGGCCCAGCTGCGCGCGCTGGGCCTGGGCCACGACAAGCGGCGCTCGATCTCGACGATCGACCCCGAGTACTACAAGTGGACCCAGTGGATCTTCGTCCAGATCTTCAACTCCTGGTACGACGCCGACGCCGCGAAGGCCCGCCCGATCGCCGACCTGGTCGCCCAGTTCGAGAGCGGTGAGCGTGCCGTACCGGACTCCACGCGCGTGTGGAGCGAGCTGGACGCCGCCGAGCGCGCCGAGGTGCTGAGCCAGTACCGCCTGGCCTACGCCTCCGACGCGCCCGTCAACTGGTGCCCCGGCCTGGGCACCGTCCTGGCCAACGAGGAGGTCACCGCCGACGGCCGCTCCGAGCGCGGCAACTTCCCCGTCTTCAAGGCCAAGCTGCGCCAGTGGAACATGCGCATCACCGCGTACGCCGACCGTCTGCTGGACGACCTGGACGCACTGGACTGGCCCGAGGCCATCAAGCTGCAGCAGCGCAACTGGATCGGCCGCTCCGAAGGCGCCCGCGTGAGCTTCCCCGTGGGCATCGAGGGCGACGCGATCACCGTCTTCACCACCCGCCAGGACACCCTGTTCGGCTCGACCTACATGGTCCTGGCGCCCGAGCACGACCTGGTCGACAAGGTCCTCCCGGAGGCCTGGCCCGAGGGCACCCACGAGACGTGGACGGGCGGGCACGCCACCCCGGCCGAGGCCGTCGCCAAGTACCGCGCGTTCGCCGCCGCCAAGTCCGACGTCGAGCGCCAGGCCGACGCCAAGGAGAAGACCGGCGTCTTCACCGGCGTCTACGCCACCAACCCGGTCAGCGGCGAGCAGGTCCCGGTCTTCATCGCCGACTACGTACTGATGGGCTACGGCACCGGCGCGATCATGGCCGTGCCGGCGCACGACAGCCGTGACTTCGCCTTCGCGCGCGCCTTCAACCTGCCGATGCGCTGCGTGGTGGAGCCGTCGGACGACCGCGGGACCGACACCAGGAAGTGGGACGAGGCCTTCTCCTCGTACGAGGCGAAGCTGATCAACTCCTCGAACGAGGAGATCTCCCTCGACGGCATGGACGTCACGGGCGCCAAGGCCCGCATCACCGGCTGGCTGGCCACCCGCGGCATCGGCGAGGGCACCGTCAACTTCCGGCTGCGCGACTGGCTGTTCAGCCGCCAGCGCTACTGGGGCGAGCCCTTCCCGATCGTCTACGACGAGGACGGCGTCGCCCACGCGCTGCCCGAGTCGATGCTGCCCCTGGAGCTGCCGGAGGTCGACGACTACTCCCCGCGCACCTTCGACCCGGACGACGCGAACACCTCTCCGGAGACGCCGCTCTCCCGCAACGAGGACTGGGTCAACGTCACCCTGGACCTGGGCGACGGCCCCCGTGCCTACCGCCGCGAGACCAACACCATGCCCAACTGGGCGGGTTCATGCTGGTACGAGCTGCGCTACCTGGACCCGAGCAACGACCAGAAGCTGGTCGACCCGGCCGTCGAGCAGTACTGGATGGGCCCGCGCGAGGGTCAGCCGACGGGCGGCGTCGACCTGTACGTGGGCGGCGCCGAGCACGCGGTGCTGCACCTGCTGTACGCGCGCTTCTGGTCGAAGGTCCTGTTCGACCTGGGCCACATCTCGTCGGCCGAGCCGTTCCACAAGCTGTACAACCAGGGCATGATCCAGGCCTACGTCTACCGGGACAGCCGCGGCTTCCCGGTGCCGGCCGCCGAGGTCGAGGAGCGCGACGGCGCGTTCTTCTTCGAGGGCGAGCCGGTCAAGCGCGAGCTGGGCAAGATGGGCAAGTCCCTGAAGAACGCCGTCACGCCGGACGAGATCTGCGACGAGTACGGCGCGGACACCCTGCGCCTGTACGAGATGGCGATGGGCCCCCTGGACGTGTCGCGTCCCTGGGACACGCGCGCGGTCGTCGGCCAGTACCGCCTGCTGCAGCGGCTGTGGCGCCTGATCGTCGACGAGTCGACCGGTGAGGTCACCGTCGCCGACGTCGCCGAGGCGGACATCGACGAGTCCACCCTGCGCGCCCTGCACAAGGCCATCGACGGTGTGCGCCAGGACCTGGACGGCATGCGGTTCAACACCGCGATCGCCAAGATCACCGAGCTGAACAACCACCTGACGAAGGTGGGCGGCGCGGTGCCGAGGTCCGTCGCGGAGCGCCTGGTGCTGCTGATCGCGCCGCTGGCCCCGCACATCGCCGAGGAGCTGTGGCGCAAGCTGGGCCGCACCGACTCCGTCGTCCACCGGGACTTCCCGGTCGCCGACCCGGCGTACGTCGTGGACGAGTCCGTGACATGCGTCGTGCAGATCAAGGGCAAGGTCAAGGCGCGCCTGGAGGTCTCCCCGTCCATCTCCGACGCCGAGCTGGAGACGGTGGCGCTGGCCGACGAGAAGGTCGTGGCGGCGCTGGACGGCGCGGGGATCCGCAAGGTGATCGTGCGGGCGCCGAAGCTGGTGAACATCGTCCCCGCGTAGCGGTCTAGGGGTCTTCCCTTACGGGCAGGTTGGGGGTTCCGCTGGAACCTCCGACCTGCCTTCTCCGTTTACGGTGGAAGAGGCCGATGGAGCGGGTCGAGCGGCCGCGGCGGCCCGAGCGGCCCGAGCGGCCCGTGTGAACCGGATGCGGAGAGGAGCGTCATGGAAGCCCTGGGCGCAATCGTGGCGCTGCTTGTCGTGCTGTTCTTGGTGCTGGGTGTGTACATGACCGTGAAGGCGGTCCGTGCGGCCAAGCGCGGGGTAGACCGCACCCTTTCGGAGGCCCGCCGGACGGTCGAGGACACCACGCTGCGCGCGAAGAGCTTCGGGCAGGTCGGCGCGCCCGCCGAACTGGCCAAGCTGCGTCTTTCGCTGCGCACCTCCATGCGGGCCACGCAGGACGTCCTCCAGGCGGGCGCCTCCGACGACGCCTCGCTGAAGGAGACCCTGCAGCTGTTCGACCGGCTCAGTGTGCACGGACACGAGCTGGACGACGAGCTCCGTCGTCTCGAGCGCGACCCGGACAAGGCGGCTCTGGCCGAGCGGCTCCCCGCGCTGCGTGAGCGCACGGAACAGATCACGAAGGCCGCCGACTCCCTGCGGTGGTCGGCCCGCGACCGGGCCCGCCGGTTCGCCGACGACGACCTGGACTCGCTGAGCACGCAGATCGACATGGAGGCGGGTGCCCTGCGGCACTGGACGACGGAACCGGCGCCCGACCGGACCCCGGCCGCGTGGCCAGAGCCCGCACCGCAAGAGGGCAGGACCGCGGAACAGACCTGGTCCGAGCCGTCCGCTCAGGCCCGCCGGACGGCTCAGGAGCCGACGCAGCCCGCGATCACTCCGCCCAGCGCGCGGGTGACGTATCCGTGGGAGAAGAAGGCCAAGCCCGAGAGCACGACCTGATCCGCCCGGCGCCGGGCACCGGGGCGGGGAGGGCCCGGACTGCCACCCGACGGCGCAGACAGGTAACCTCCAGCTCATGTCCCGCCATGTCGCGATCGTCACGGATTCAACGGCCTACCTGCCGCAGGAGACGATGGAGCGGCACAACATCACCGCGGTGCCCCTGACCGTGGTCCTGGGAGACCAGGCCCTGGAGGAGGGCACCGAGATCTCGGCTCGCTCCCTCGCCCTGGCCCTGCAGAAACGCAAATCGGTGACCACGTCCCGGCCCAGCCCTCAAGTCTTCGCGGACACCTACCGAGAGATCGCCGAGGCGGGCGCGACCGACATCGTCTCGCTGCACCTGTCCGCAGAGTTCTCCGGTACGTACGACGCAGCGGTCGTCGCCGCGAAGGAGTCGCCGGTGCCGGTGCGGGTGGTGGACACCGGCATGGTGGCGATGGCGCTCGGTTTCTGCGCCCTCGCGGCGGCGCAGGCCGCGGAGGCGGGCGACTCGGCGGAGGAGGCGGTGGCCGCCGCGGAGAAGCGGGCAGCGGGCACGTCGGCCTTCTTCTACGTCGACACCCTGGACTACCTCCGCAGGGGCGGCCGCATCGGCGCGGCCCAGGCGCTCTTCGGCTCCGCGCTCGCCGTCAAACCGCTGCTGAAGCTGGACGGCGGCCGCATCGACATGCTGGAGAAGGTACGGACGGCGTCGAAGGCGATCGCCCGACTCGAGGAGATCGTGGTCGAGCGTGCCGGTTCCGGCCGGGTCGACGTCGCGGTGCATCACCTGGCGGCCCCGGAACGGGCGGCGACGCTCGCCGAGCGGCTCAGGGAACGGGTGCCGGACCTCGGTGAACTGCACGTGAGCGAGGTCGGAGCGGTGATCGGGGCGCACACGGGGCCGGGGTTGCTGGGGGCTGTGGTCTCGCCTCGATGAGGTGGGGCGCGGTCGGCTGTTGAGCCCCTCGTGTGGGTGACGGAGTTATCCACAACTGCTGGGTAATCCACGGGAATTGAGCAAGATCAACACGTTGTGGTGGCGGTGCGTAGCGTCGTCGGCATGACGATTCGATCAGCTTCTCGGACGGTTTCCGCGACGAGTGGACCCGGGCGTGGCCCGGGCTCCGATGGGCGTGCGGCGGACGGGCGCACGGTGGATAGGTGCGTGGTGGATGGCCGCGTGGTGGATGGGCGCGCGTCCGGCGGGCGTGCGTTCGACGGTCACGCCGGTACCAGGCACGTACGCGGGCGGGCGCGGCGCCGACGTGCGTCGGGGGAGGCGGTCAGGCGACGGGCGGAGAGCTTGTTCGCGGAACCGCAGGCGCCGCCTTGGCCTACGGCGCCTTCGTCTTCGTCTCCGTCCCCGGTCCCGCCTTCGTCCCCGGTCCCGTCTTCGTCTCCGTCTCCACTTCCGCCTTTGGTTCCGTCCCCGCCTGCATCCTTGTCTTCGCCTTCACCGTTGCCGTCGCCGAGGCTGGATGTCGCGGGGCCGGATGCGGTGTTGATGGGTGGGAGTTGGGCGGAGGGTCTTCCTGGCGCGGGTGTGCGTCGGTCGGGGACGAGGATGACGACGGGGTGGGCGCGGGACGCGGAGGCTGCGGAGGAAGAGGCGCAGGCAGAGGTAGCGGTAGACACAGACGTTGTGGGGCCTGCCTCGGGTGACGGGGAGGGGGCGCGGGCGGGGTCCTCGCGGAAGGAACGGCTGGGGCTTGCCGTGCGGGAGCGGCTGCCGATGTGGGTGCAGGCGCGGTGCGGTCTCGAGCGGCGGGCCGTGGTGGCGCTCGTCCTGATCCTCGGGGTCGGTGCGGTCTTCGCCGCCCAGCACTTCTGGACGGGTCGAGCCCAGCCCGTGCGGCCACCGGATGTGGTGCGTGAGGCGGGTGCCGTGGCCGAGCGGGGCGCGGAGCCGGCTCCGTCGCCGGGGGCCGCGGCGCAGGCGGGGCGGGCGTCGGCGGGTGCGGGTGCGGGTGGCGGTGGTGCCGCGGGCGTGGTCGTGGTGGACGTCAGCGGGAAGGTCCGCCGACCGGGCGTCCATCGGCTCCCCGCCGGGTCGCGGGTGGCGGACGCGTTGCGGGCGGCCGGCGGGGTCAGGCCGGGCACGAAGACGGGGGACCTCAATCGTGCGCGGTTCCTGGTGGACGGCGAGCAGGTAGTGGTGGGCGGGGCGCAGGCGGTGGGTGGTGCCGGTGGGGCACAAGGGGCGAGTGGTGCGGGTGGGGCTGGACCGGGTTCCATCGGATCTGGTGCCGCCGGGCCTGGTTCCAGCGGACCCGGCGCCGCCGGGCCAGGAGCCGCCGCTCCGATCGGTCTGAACACGGCGACAGCGGAACAGCTCGACGAACTCCCCGGCGTCGGCCCCGTATTGGCGCAGCACATCCTCGACTACCGCGCTCAGCACGGCGGGTTCCGTTCGGTCGAGGAGCTCCGCGAGGTCAACGGAATCGGTGACCGGCGCTTCGCCGATCTCCAGGGTCTCGTACGGCCATGACGCGCGCGGCGGTTCACCTCGCGTCGGGTCACCGACTCGGTGCCTCCCATCCCCGCCAGGAAGGCCCGGCGGACCTGCGGCTCGTGCCGCCCGCGCTGGCGGCCTGGGGTTCGGCGGCCCTCATGCTGGACGCTCCACCGCGCTGGGCGATCGCCACGGTGGCGGTCGCAGTGCTGACGGCCGGAGTCCTGTTGGTGAGGTGGACGGCTCGGGGGTCCGGCGGGGGCGGCCAGCCGCAAGCCGGGGGACGGAGACCGAGACGGTGGGGACGTTTCACGGTCGCCGCGGTTCTGCTCTGTGCCGCCGGGGCGGCCGCGTCGGCGGCGCTGCACGGGGCGGATCTGCGGCGCGGCCCGGTTCCCTCGCTGGCAGGTGAATACGCGCAGGTGAAGGCGGAGTTGAAGGTCACGTCCGACCCTCGCCTCACCCGTCCCCGCGTGGCGAGCGCGCACACGATGCCGCCGACTGTGCTTTTGGACGCGGAGGTCCTCCGTGTCACGGAGCGGGACGGCACGTCGACGGAGACCCGTACGCCGGTTCTGGTGGTGGTGCGCACGGATTCCCAGGAAGCCGGCCCCGACCGGGACTCGGTCCACCCGGCCGCCCCCGCCTGGACGGCTCTTCTGCCGTCGACGCGGGTGCGAGTGGAGGGTCGGTTGGCGCCGCCGTTGTCGGGCGGGGACCAAGTCGCCGCTGTGCTGCGGGTGGACGGGGAGAGGGTGCCCAGGACGGTGGGGGCGCCTACCGGGGCGCAGAGGATCGCCGGGAGGCTCCGGGGCGGGCTGCGGGAGGCCACGGACGGGCTGCCCGCCGATGCCCGTGCGCTGCTCCCGGGGCTCGTCGTCGGGGACACCTCACGCGTGCCGGCCGAGTTGGACCAGGCGTTCCGGGCGACCGACCTCACGCATCTGCTGGCCGTGAGCGGGGCGAACCTGACGATCGTGCTCGTGCTGCTCATCGGCCCGCCGGGTATCGCCCAGCGGGCGGAGCGGCGGGGGCTCGCGCCCAAGCTGGGGATTCCGCTGCGCACGACCGCGGTGCTCGGTGGTGCGCTCACCCTCGGGTTCGTCATCGTCTGTCGACCGGACCCGAGCGTGTTGCGGGCCGCGGCCTGCGGGCTGATCGCGCTGCTCGCCCTCGTGACGGGACGGCGCAGGTCGCTCATTCCGGCGCTGGCGACGGCGGTGCTGGTACTGGTGCTGTACGACCCGTGGCTGGCCCGGAGCCATGGCTTCCTGCTCTCCGTCCTGGCCACGGGCGCCCTGCTCACGCTCGCGCCGCGCTGGGGTGAGGCGTTGCGGGGGAGAGGGGTGCCGTCGAGATGGGCCGACGCGCTGGCCGCCGCGGCTGCGGCTCAGGCGGTCTGTGCGCCCGTCGTCGCCGTCCTGGCGGCTCGGGTGAGTCTGGTCGCGGTGCCGTGCAATCTCCTCGCGGAGTTGGCGGTCGCGCCTGCCACGGTGCTCGGGTTCGCGGCGCTGGCCGTGGCGCCGGTCGCGATGCCCGTCGCCGAGGTGCTGGCGTGGGTGGCGGGTTGGCCTGCGGAGTGGATCGCGGGTATCGCACGCACGGGGGCGGCGCTGCCGGGGAACGGGGTCGACTGGTCGGGCGGCTGGCGTGGGGGACTCGGGCTCGCGGGCGTCACTGTGGTCCTCGTCCTGGTGGGACGCAGGATCGTGCGGCATCCATGGCTGATCGTGGCCTGTGCCGCGCTGTTCTTCCTGGTGGTCGTGCAGCCTGCGCCCGTGACGCGGGTGATCGCGGGGTGGCCGCCGCCGGGGTGGCGACTGGCGATGTGTGACGTCGGGCAGGGGGATGCGACCGTGCTCGCGGCCGGGGACGGCGCGGGCGTGGTGGTCGACGCGGGGCCCGATCCACTGGCGGCGGACCGGTGCCTGCGCTCGCTCGGGATCAGCCGGGTGCCGCTCGTCCTGCTCACGCACTTCCACGCGGACCATGTCGCGGGGCTGCCGGGGGTGTTGCGGGGGCGTGAGGTGGGGGAGATCCAGACGACGGGGTTCCGGGAGCCGCCGGAGCAGGCCGACTTCGTGCGGGAGCAGGCGGCAGCCGCGGAGGTGCCGGTGGTGACGGCCGTGGCGGGGGAGCGGCGCCGGGCCGGGCCACTGGAGTGGCAGGTGCTGTGGCCTCCGGCCGGGCCGGTGCCGAGGCCGGAGGGGCCGAACGACGCGAGCGTCACTCTGCTCGTGCGGACGGGTGGGCTGACGGCGCTGCTGCTCGGGGACCTGGAGCCGCCCGCGCAGAGGGCCCTGCTGCGTAGCCCGGCCGCGGCGTCGCTCGGCTCCGTCGACGTGCTGAAGGTGGCCCACCACGGCTCGGCCCAGCAGGACCCGGAGCTCCTGCGGAGGGCGGCGCCGCGACTGGCACTGATCTCGTGCGGCGCCGACAACTCGTACGGGCACCCGTCGCCCCTCACCTTGGCGGCGCTGCGGGCCGGGGGAGCACAGGTGCTCCGCTCGGATACGGATGGGGCGGTCGCGGTGATGGGGGAGGGGGCGCGGGCCGGTTCTCGGGAGGGAGGCAGTTCTGGGGCGGTAGGCGATCCACGGGGCGATCCACGCGGCGAGCCACGGGTGGGGTCCGGGCTTGAGGTGGTCACGCGGCCGCCGTGAGCGTCGGAGTCCCCCACCCGCCGCAGCCATTTCGGGCCAGTCGCGACACTTCGCGTTGCATCGGCAGCATTCATGTGATCTAGGCCCGTGTTGCATCGAAAGCCGCAACGGTGATCGAATGCTTTTTCGTTGCAGTTTGCAGGTGTTGTCAAGTAAGGCGGGGGTGTGTCGCGCGTGTTCGGCCGCTGGCTGGGAAACCGTACGAATCGGACCGGACGGGTGGGGGCCTTGTCGGCGCTCACGGTCCCGTCGAGTGCGGGGGTGCTCAGCTGCCGGGTGCTCGACCCGGTCAACGAGCCCGTGCGGAACGCGGAGTTCGCCGTCAGCGACGCCATGGGGCGCAAGGTCGTCAGCGGGGGCACCGACCCCTTCGGGTCGTTCGTCACGGCTGTTCCGGCGGGGGACTATCGTCTGGCGGTCTCGGCGGAGGGGTTCACTCCGTACCGTGCGAGCGCCACGGTGGCGGAGGACGCGCACGCCTCGCTCGGCGACGTCACGCTCCAGGTAGCCCAGCCCCCGACGCTCCCCGAGCCCGGCGACTGGGAGGTCGACCCGCTGCACTCCTCGGTCTGCTTCACCGCGCGGCACATCGGTCTGGCCCGGATCCGTGGCCGGTTCAACAGCTTCGCGGGTGCGATCCGGATCGGGGAGCGGATGGAGGACTCGGCGATGCACGTCGTCATCGACGCCGCCTCCATCGACACGGCGGTCCAGATGCGCGACGACCACCTGCGCTCCGGTGACTTCCTGGACGTGGGGCGGTTCCCGACGATGGAGTTCTACAGCGACCGTTTCGTCCACAAGGGCGGCAGCCGCTGGGCGATATCCGGCGGCCTGACGCTGCACGGTGTGACGCGGACGGTCACGCTCGACACGGAGTACCTGGGGGTCGGCAAGGGGCTGGAGGGCGAGACCCGCGTGGCCTGCCGCGCCACCACCGAACTGCACCGCGACGACTTCACGATCACGTGGCAGACGATGCTGGCCCGCGGTATCGCCGCCGTCGGGCACAGCATCACCATCGACCTCGACATTCAGGTCATACCGAAGAGCGGCTGACGGGCCTGGCGGGGGCCGCTCGCCCGTAGCCGTTCGCTACGGGGACTCCAGCCAGCCCTCGTGCTCCGCGGCCAGCTCGTCGAGGGCCGACGGGTCCAGGCGGGAGTCGGGGTCCTCGACCACGACCAGCCACTGTGCGTCCTCGGCGTCGTCCTCGCCCGCCAGGGCGTCGCGGACCAGCTGGGGCTCCTCGGCCACGCCGAAACGGTCGGGGAGCTCTTCGGCGACCACCTCCGCGGCATCGCGGTCGGGCAGCACCAGGACATGTCGTACGTCGGTCATCCGGCCATTCTCCGATACCAGAGAAGAGCCCGGGGGCCGTACGGGAACGGGCTGTCAGTGGCGCGTGGGATGCTTGACCGCGATGGCCAGGAAGACAGCAAACGACGATCCGCTCGCTCCTCTCACGCTCGCCGTGGGGCAGGAGGACCTCCTCCTCGACCGTGCCGTGCAGCAAGTGGTCGCCGCCGCCCGCGCCGCCGACGCGGACACGGACGTGCGCGACCTCACGCCGGACCAGCTGCAGCCCGGCACGCTCGCCGAGCTGACGAGCCCGTCGCTCTTCGCCGAGCGCAAGGTCGTCGTCGTGCGGAACGCGCAGGATCTGTCGGCCGACACGATCAAGGACGTGAAGGCGTATCTGGGGTCGCCGGTCGAGGAGATCACCCTCGTCCTGCTGCACGCGGGCGGCGCCAAGGGCAAGGGGCTGCTCGACGCCGCGCGCAAGGTCGGCGCGCGTGAGGTCGCCTGTCCCAAGATGACCAAGCCCGCGGACCGGCTGTCGTTCGTGCGTGCGGAGTTCCGCACCACGGGCCGCTCGGCGACCCCTGAGGCCTGCCAGGCGCTCGTCGACGCGATCGGCAGCGACCTGCGCGAGCTCGCCTCCGCGGTGTCCCAGCTGGCGGCGGATGTCGAGGGCACGATAGACGAGGCGGTGGTCGGGCGGTATTACACCGGCCGTGCCGAGGCCTCCAGCTTCACGGTGGCCGACCGGGCCGTCGAGGGGCGGGCCGCCGAGGCGCTCGAAGCGCTGCGGTGGTCCCTGGCGACCGGTGTCGCCCCCGTCATGATCACGAGTGCCCTCGCGCAGGGGGTCCGGGCGATCGGCAAGCTCTCCTCCGTGCGTGGGGGGCGGCCCGCCGATCTCGCCCGTGAGCTGGGCATGCCGCCCTGGAAGATCGATCGCGTGCGTCAGCAGATGCGGGGGTGGACCCCGGACGGGGTGGCAACCGCGCTCACCGCCATCGCGGCGGCCGACGCGGGCGTCAAGGGCGGCGGCGATGATCCCGAGTACGCGCTGGAGAAGGCCGTGGTGACCATCGCCCGGGCGGCGCGCTCCGGTCGCCGCTAGGCCCTGCGGGGCTGGGCGGGTGTGTTCTCTGCGGGTGCGTCGTGGCTTGTCGCGCAGTTCCCCGCGCCCCTGACACGGCACCCCCATCGCCAGCTTCCCGTGCCCCTGACGCGGCGCCCCCACCGCCAGCGCCCCGCCCCGGGCACAGCGCCCCTACCCCCAGCGCCCCGCCCCCGGCCCCGGGGGCCGGCGGTCCTGTCCCGGACACAGCAATGCCCCCGGAGTGGGTCCGGGGGCATTGTTGCAGCGTGGCGTACTGCATGGTCTGTCCGCGATTCGAGGTAGAGGGCTCGAATTACCCTCGCGGGAGGATTGATCAGCGCCCCGGCGAACCGGGGCCAAGGGCCTCAGCCCTGAGAGACGCCTTAGAGGGACGCGGCCTTCGAAGCAAGCGCCGACTTCTTGTTGGCGGCCTGGTTCTTGTGGATGACGCCCTTGGAGACGGCCTTGTCCAGCTGACGCGTGGCCTCACGCGTGAGCTCGGCGGCCTTCTGGGTGTCACCGGCGGCAACGGCCTCGCGGGCCTTGCGGATCGCGGTCTTCAGCGAAGACTTGACCGCCTTGTTGCGCTGACGCGCCTTCTCGTTGGTCTTGATCCGCTTGATCTGGGACTTGATGTTCGCCACGAAAGAGCCTTTTCAGGTTCAGGTACTGCAGAGGAACTGCAGATGAGTGTTATGACACGCGCCTCGACGCTTGAGAGGGCTACGAGACACAGCTGTCCACGGTACCAGCCGCCCTCCTACCGGCCCAAACCGAGCGCAGTGCCCCACCCATGGGACGATGGAACCTACGTATAGATCCGACCCGAGGCGACAGGCGCCTCAAGAGACAGGACCCTGCGTGCCCGCGACCCCTAAAAATGTGCCCGAGCCGAGCCGTACCGACCCGGCGCTGATCCGCAATTTCTGCATCATCGCGCACATCGACCACGGCAAGTCCACGCTCGCCGACCGCATGCTCCAGCTGACCGGTGTGGTGGAGCAGCGGCAGATGCGTGCTCAGTACCTCGACCGCATGGACATCGAGCGCGAGCGCGGCATCACGATCAAGTCCCAGGCGGTGCGTCTGCCCTGGGCCCCGACAGAGGGCCCGACCGAGGGCAGTACGCACATCCTCAACATGATCGACACCCCGGGCCACGTGGACTTCACGTATGAAGTCTCGCGTTCGCTCGCGGCCTGTGAGGGCACGATCCTCCTGGTCGACGCGGCCCAGGGCATCGAGGCGCAGACTCTCGCCAACCTCTACCTGGCGATGGAGAACGACCTCAAGATCATCCCCGTACTGAACAAGATCGACCTGCCGGCCGCGCAGCCCGAGAAGTTCTCCGAGGAGCTCGCCAACCTCATCGGCTGCGAGCCCGAGGACGTCCTGAAGGTCTCCGCGAAGACCGGCATGGGCGTCGAGGCGCTGCTCGACAAGGTCGTCGCCGAGATCCCGCCCCCGGTCGGCGTCGCGGACGCCCCGGCGCGCGCGATGATCTTCGACTCGGTCTACGACTCCTACCGCGGCGTCGTGACGTATGTGCGTGTGGTCGACGGCCAGCTCAACAAGCGCGAGCGGATCCGGATGATGTCCACCGGCGCCACGCACGAGCTGCTGGAGATCGGTGTCTCCTCCCCCGAGATGACGCCGGCCGACGGCATCGGCGTCGGCGAGGTGGGCTACATCATCACCGGCGTGAAGGACGTCCGTCAGTCCAAGGTCGGTGACACGATCACCTCCCTGAGCAAGGGCGCCACCGAGCCGCTCGGCGGTTACAAGGACCCGAAGCCGATGGTGTTCTCTGGCCTGTACCCGCTGGACGGCTCCGAGTACCCGGACCTGCGCGAAGCCCTCGACAAGCTGCAGCTCAACGACGCCGCGCTCGTCTACGAGCCGGAGACCTCGGCCGCTCTCGGCTTCGGTTTCCGCGTCGGCTTCCTCGGGCTCCTGCACCTCGACGTGATCCGTGAGCGACTGGAGCGCGAGTTCGGGCTCGACCTGATCGCCACCGCCCCCAACGTGGTCTACCGCGTGATCATGGAGGACGGCACCGAGCACACGGTCACCAACCCGAGTGAATTCCCCGAGGGCAAGATCGACCAGGTCTTCGAGCCGGTCGTGCGCGCCACGATCCTCGCGCCCAGCGAGTTCATCGGTTCGATCATGGAGCTGTGCCAGAACCGGCGCGGCGTCATGCTCGGCATGGACTACCTCTCCGAGGACCGCGTCGAGATCCGCTACACGCTGCCGCTCGCCGAGATCGTCTTCGACTTCTTCGACCAGCTGAAGTCCAAGACGCGCGGTTACGCCTCGCTGGACTACGAGCCCACCGGCGAGCAGTCCGCCCAGCTCGTCAAGGTCGACATCCTGCTCCACGGCGACAAGGTCGACGCGTTCTCGGCGGTCACGCACAAGGACCAGGCGTACGCGTACGGCGTGCGGCTCGTCGCCAAGCTGCGCGAGCTCATCCCGCGGCAGGCCTTCGAGGTGCCCGTCCAGGCGGCGATCGGGTCCCGGGTCATTGCCCGCGAGACCATCCGCGCCATCCGCAAGGACGTCCTCGCGAAGTGCTACGGCGGTGACATCTCCCGTAAGCGCAAGCTGCTCGAGAAGCAGAAGGAGGGCAAGAAGCGCATGAAGATGGTCGGCTCCGTCGAGGTGCCGCAGGAAGCCTTCATCGCCGTGCTCTCCAGCGACGACAGCGGCCCCGGCAAGGCCAAGAAGTAGGTGCCCCGGCGGCGGGTCCGCCGCCGCCTCGCGGGCCCGGTGCGCACACGCATCGGGCCCGCGGCGCGTTGCGGCGGGCCTGCCCATTCCGTTTGGGTGTCTGTAGGAAGTGACAGGCAGATGCCCCTTACGCACCGGGCGTCGGCGCTCTACTCTGATCACCACTCGTAGGTTACTCGCAAGTTAAACAAGTAGCCCTGAGGGATGTAAGAAGCAGCCGCCAGCCAGTTCGCCGCACTGTCGTGGGCCCGGAGGATGTCGTGAGCGACACACAGACCTTGATCGAGAACCGTCCGCCTTCCGTGGCGCATCTCTTCCTGGAGCGCGTGGCGGCCACCCCGGACGCCGAGGCCTACCGCTACCCCGTCCCGGCGGCTTCGGGCGAGGGCCCCGACGAATGGAAGTCCCTCAGCTGGGCGCAGGCCGCCGAGCGTGTCTACGCCATGGCGGCCGGCCTCGCCGACCTCGGCCTGCGGGCCGAGGACCGCGTCGCCCTCGCCTCGTCCACGCGCGTCGAGTGGATCCTCTGCGACCTCGCCATCATGTGCGCGGGCGCGGCCACCACCACCGTGTATCCGCAGACCAACGCCGAGGAGTCGGCGTACATCCTGGCCGACTCCGGCAGCCGCGTGCTGATCGCCGAGGACGCCGCGCAGCTCGGCAAGGCCCGCGAGAAGCGCGCCGACCTGCCCGAGCTGCGGCACGTCGTGGTGCTCGACCCCGAGGGCGCGGCGCCCGCCGAGGGCGACCCCGAGGGCTGGGTGCTCACCCTCGCCGACCTGGAGGCCCGCGGCGCCGCGCACCTGGAGAAGAATCCGGGGCTCGTCAAGGAGCGGATCGCGGCGATCACCAAGGACCAGCTCGCCACGATCATCTACACGTCCGGCACCACGGGCCGCCCCAAGGGCGTGCGCCTGCCGCAGGACAACTGGTCGTACATGGCCAAGGCCATCGCGGCGACGGGCCTGCTCGGCCCCGACGACGTGCAGTACCTGTGGCTGCCGCTCGCCCACGTCTTCGGCAAGGTGCTGACGTCCGGGCAGATCGAGCTCGGACACGTCACCGCGGTCGACGGCCGCGTCGACAAGATCATCGAGAACCTGCCGGTCGTGCAGCCGACGTACATGGCGGCCGTCCCTCGTATCTTCGAGAAGGTCTACAACGGCGTCGCGGCCAAGGCACGGGCCGGCGGCGCGGCCAAGTACAAGATCTTCCAGTGGGCCGCCGAGGTCTCCCGCGAGTACGCGAAGGTCAGCCAGGACAACTTCCGCAGGACCGGCACCGCGTCCGTGCCCTTCGGGCTGCGCGCCAAGCACAGGACGGCCGACGCCCTCGTCTACTCCAAGCTCCGCGAGGCCTTCGGCGGGCGGCTGCGCGCCGCCGTCTCCGGCTCCGCCGCGCTCGCCCCCGAGATCGGCTACTTCTTCGCGGGCGCGGGCATCCACATCCTTGAGGGGTACGGCCTCACGGAGTCCTCCGCTGCCTCCTTCGTGAACCCCGGCGAGGCCTACCGCACCGGAACGGTCGGCAAGCCGCTGCCCGGCACCGAGGTGCGCATCGCCGACGACGGCGAGATCCTGCTGCGCGGCCCCGGCATCATGGAGGGCTACCACGGCCTGCCGGAGAAGACGGCCGAGGTCCTGGAGTCCGACGGGTGGTTCCACACCGGGGACATCGGCGAGCTGTCCGTCGACGGCTACCTGCGGATCACGGACCGCAAGAAGGACCTGATCAAAACCTCCGGCGGCAAGTACATCGCGCCCGCCGAGGTCGAGGGTCAGTTCAAGGCCGTGTGTCCGTACGTCTCCAACATCCTCGTGCACGGCGCCGACCGGAACTTCTGCACCGCCCTCATCTCCCTCGACGAGCCCGGCATCCTGCAGTGGGCCAAGGAGAACGGGCAGGAGGGCAAGTCCTACGCGGAGGTGTGCGCCGCTCCCGCGACGGTCGAGCTCATCGACGGCTATGTGCGCGAGCTCAACGAAGGCCTGCAGCGCTGGCAGACCATCAAGAAGTTCCGGCTCCTGCCGCGCGACCTGGATGTCGAGCACGGCGAGCTGACGCCCAGTCTGAAGCTGAAGCGCCCGGTGGTGGAGCGGGAGTACAAGCACCTGATCGAGGAGATGTACGCGGGGTCGCGCGAGGCCTGAACACAGGGCTGGCCCCGGGGTCCGGGGCCAGCCGTACGCGGCCGGGGTGTCGTCCTGGAACCGAGCAGGTTCTAGACGCCCCGGGCGCGGCGCATCTCTTGCACGAGTTCCTCCATGTCCGTCACGTGGCGGCGCAGTTCGAGGACGTCCTTGAGGCTGCTCGCGGCCATGTGGGTCTCGATCGCCGAGAGACGGGCGGCCAGTTCGTCGAACTGGCGCTGCTCGCGGGCCAGTATCCGTTCCAGCTGCCTGTTCTTGCGGTGCAGTTCGAGGAAGACGGTGACCTTGGCGCGCAGCACCCAGGGGTCGAAGGGCTTGGTGAGGTAGTCGGCCGCGCCCGTCGCATAGCCACGGAACGCGTAGCCGGCGTCGTTGTCGGTGCCCGTCAGGAAGATGATGGGCACGTCCTTGGTCTGGTCGAGCCGTTTGATGTTCGACGCCGTCTCGAAGCCGTCCATGCCGGGCATGCGGACGTCCAGGAGGATCACGGCGAATCGTTGGCGCAAGATCGCCTTCATCGCCTCCTCACCGGAACGAGCCCGCACCAGGGGCTCGTTCAGTGACCCGAGGACGGCTTCCAGTGCCATCAGGTTGTCCTCCATGTCGTCGACTAGGAGGATGCTCGCGCGGTTGTCGGTGGCGGCCTCTGCACTCATGGTCACGGTGCCTCACTCCGTCATCGGCGGAACAGGGCCCTCTGCTTGAGCACTGTCCAGCTCCTGAACGGCAGTCTCTGGATCTGGGTTCGTTGGTTGCTCGTCGGTCGACGAGCCGGCTGGGTCCAAGAGGGCACAGACGACGCCGAGCAGTTGGTCCACGTCCACGGGTTTGGGGACGTAGTCGGTGGCGCCCTGGGAGATGGCCTTCTCGCGGTCCCCGGGCATTGCCTTCGCGGTGAGGGCGACGATGGGCAGGCCCCGCCAGCGGAGGCTGCGACGGATCGCGGCCATGGTCTCGTAGCCGTCCATCTCCGGCATCATGATGTCCATCAGCACGATGTCGACATCGGGGTTGCGTTCCAGGGTCTCGATGCCCTCGCGGCCGTTCTCCGCGTACAGGACGGGCATGCCGACGCGGCTGAGGACATGGGTGAGGGCGAAGACGTTGCGGATGTCGTCGTCGACGATGAGCACCCTGCGGCCCGGCAATATGCGGCCCGCGTGCCCTTCCTTCCACTCCTCCAGTTTGGTGGGCGTGGGCCAGCTGTCGTCGGGTTCGAGTGCGGTGTGCGGCCGCAGGGCGGCCTGTTCGATCGGTTCCGGGAGGTGCTGGGTGTGTGCCGCCGCGTAGGCGACGGCGGCCGCGCCGTGGCCCGGGTGCACCACGGGGACGAAGAGCGCGAAGGTGGATCCGTGGCCGGGGCGGCTCTCCGCGGTGATGCGGCCGCCGAGCAGGCCCGCGATCTCGCGGCTGATGGAGAGGCCGAGGCCGGTACCGCCGTACTTGCGGTTGGTGGTGCCGTCGGCCTGCTGGAACGCCTCGAAGATGACCGGGAGTTGCTCGGCGGGGATGCCGATGCCGGTGTCGCTGACGGCGAAGCACAGCAGGTCCTCGTTGTCGTGGAGCAGCCGGTCGCCCGAGGACGCCTTGACGCGGCTGACGCGCAGCTCGACGCTGCCGGCCGAGGTGAACTTGACCGCGTTCGACAGCAGGTTGCGCAGGATCTGCTGGAGGCGCTGCTCGTCCGAGAACATCTCACGCGGCACGTCCTCGCCCACCGACACGTCGAAGGCGAGGCCGCGGTCCAGGGTGAGCGGGCGGAACGTCGCGTGGACGTAGTCGAGCACCTTGATCAGGGGGAGCTTCTTGGGGCGTACGTCCATGCGGCCCGCCTCGATCTTCGACAGGTCCAGGATGTCGTTGATGAGCTGGAGCAGGTCGGAGCCGGAGCGGTGGATGGTCGTCGCGAACTGCACCTCTTGGTCGGAGAGGTGGTCGTCGGGGTTGTCGGAGAGCAGCCTGGCGAGGATCAGCAGGGAGTTGAGCGGCGTGCGCAGCTCGTGCGACATGTTCGCCAGGAACTCGGACTTGTACTGGGAGCTGGTGGCCAGCAGCGCGGCCTTCTCCTCCAGCTCCGCGTTGGACCGGCGCAGCTCGGCCTGCTGGCGCTGGAGTTCGTCCGAGCGCTCCTGGAGCTGGATGGCCAGGCGCTGCGACTCGCCGAGCAGCGACTCCGTGCGGGAGTTGGCGATGATGGTGTTGATCGCGACGCCGATGGTGTTCACGAACTGGTCGAAGAACGCCAGGTGGACGTCGGAGAAGCGGGAGAACGTCGCCAGCTCGATGACGCCGAGCAGCTTGTCCTCGAAGAGGATCGGGATGATGACGACCGTGGCCGGTGCCGCGTCGCCGAGACCCGAGTGGATCTTGATGTAGTCCGGCGGGACCTCCTCGACGAGGATGCGCTTCTTCTCCAGTGCCGCCTGCCGCACCAGGCCCTGCGCGGGCATGCCGCCCGTGTCGACGACCGAGCCCTGCGCCGCTCCGTACCCGGCGATGAAGGCGAGGCCCTTGGCCGTCACCTGGCTGGGCGCGGGCGCCTCGGCCGTGTCCGGGTCGGCCAGGAAGAAGGCGCCGTACTGCGCGTTCACCAGCGGCGTCAGCTCGCGCAGGATCAGATCGGCGACCTCCATCAGGTCGCGGTGGCCCTGCATCAGACCGGCCAGGCGGGCGAGGTTGGACTCCAGCCAGTCCTTGGCGCGGGTGGTCTCGCGGAGGTTGGAGACCATGAGGTTGATGTTGTCCTTGAGCTCGGACACCTCGCCCCGGGTCTCCACCGTGATGGAGCGGGTCATGTCGCCCTGCGCCACGGCGGAGGCGACCTCGGCGATGGCGCGGACCTGCGTGGTGAGGTTCAGCGCCAGCTCGTTCACGTTCGTCGTCAGACGCTTCCACGTGCCGTACACGCCCTCGACGCGGGCCTGGCCGCCCAGCTGGCCCTCGGAGCCTACCTCGCGGGCCACGCGGGTGACCTCGGAGGAGAACGAGGACAGCGTGTCCACCATGGTGTTGATGGTGGTCTTCAGCTCCAGGATCTCGCCGCGCGCGTCGACGTCGATCTTCTTGGAGAGGTCGCCCTGGGCCACCGCGGTGGCGACCTGGGCGATGTTGCGGACCTGGCCCGTCAGGTTGTCCGCCATGTAGTTGACGTTGTCGGTGAGGTCCTTCCACACGCCGGACACGCCGAGCACCTGCGCGCGGCCGCCGAGCCTGCCGTCCGTGCCGACCTCGCGGGCGACGCGGGTGACCTCGTCGGCGAAGGCGCGCAGCTGCTCCACCATCGTGTTGACGGTGTCCTTGAGCTCCAGGATCTCGCCGCGCGCCGTGACCGTGATCATCTTGGACAGGTCGCCGTTGGCGACGGCGGTGGTGACCTGGGCGATGTTGCGGACCTGGGAGGTGAGGTTCGACGCCATGAAGTTGACGTTGTCGGTGAGGTCCTTCCACACGCCGGACACGCCACGGACCTGCGCCTGACCGCCGAGGTTGCCCTCGGTGCCGACCTCGCGGGCGACGCGGGTGACCTCGTCGGCGAAGGCGGACAGCTGGTCGACCATCGTGTTGATCGTCGACTTCAGCTCCAGGATCTCGCCCTTCGCCTCGACCGTGATCTTCTTCCCGAGGTCGCCCTGGGCCACGGCCGTCGAGACGAGCGCGATGTTGCGCACCTGGGAGGTGAGGTTGTCGGCCATGAAGTTGACGTTGTCGGTGAGGTCCTTCCACACGCCCGACACGCCCCGCACCTGGGCGCGCCCGCCGAGGTTGCCCTCGGTGCCGACCTCGCGGGCGACGCGGGTGACCTCGTCGGCGAAGGCGGACAGCTGGTCGACCATCGTGTTCACCGTCGACTTCAGCTCCAGGATCTCGCCCCGGGCGTCGACGGTGATCTTCTGGCTCAGGTCGCCGTTGGCGACGGCGGTGGTGACCTGGGCGATGTTGCGGACCTGGGAGGTGAGGTTCGACGCCATGAAGTTGACGTTGTCGGTGAGGTCCTTCCACACGCCGGACACCCCGCGCGCCTGGGCGCGCCCGCCCAACTGCCCCTCGGTGCCGACCTCGCGCGCCACGCGGGTCACCTCCGCGGCGAACGCGGAGAGCTGCTCCACCATCGTGTTCACGGTGAGCTTCAGTTCGAGGAGCTCGCCCGTCGCCTCGACGGTCACCGTGCGGGTCAGGTCGCCCTGCGCCACCGCCGTCGTCACGAGCGCGATGTCCCGCACCTGCGCGGTGAGCCGGGACGCCATCGTGTTGACGGCCTCCGTCACGTCTCGCCAACTGCCCGAGAGACCCCGCACCTTGGCGCGCCCGCCGAGACGCCCCTCCGTGCCGACCTCGCGGGCGACCCGCGTGACCTCTCCCGTGAAGAGGGACAGCTGGTCGACCATCGTGTTGACGGCGCGCCCCAGGCGCCGTAAATCACCGCGCAGTTCACGGGTGCCGTCGTGCAGGTCGACCCGTTGCGTGAGGTCGCCGCCCGCCACCGCGTTCAGCACGCGGGTCGCGTTCGCCGCCGGCGCGACCAGCGCGTCCAGCAGGGTGTTGACCTCCGAGACACGGGCGGCCCACCGGCCCTGACCGGGGCTCGCGGCGAACCGCTCGTCCAGCCGGCCGTGCCGTATGATCTCGCGCCGCACGCGGATCAGCTCGCCGTCGAAGTGCAGCGAACGGTCCAGCATCTCGTTGAACACCGAGTACAGCTCGGCGGTCAGGCCGTCACCGACCGGCGCCACCTTGGTGAAGTCGCCGTCCCGCGCCGCGCGCATGGCGGCGAGCAGCGGGCGCAGCTGGCAGTTGGCCGGATCTGTTCCGGACTCGGCAGTCTGCGTCGGGACCGGAATCCGGTCTTTTCCAAGCACAGGCATAGCACTGTTCTCACTCATAACGGCCCACTTCGGTAACTCGGTGCTTATGAGCGTGGCCAGTCTGTCACTCTGTCGGTGTCGCCTGAGGCGTATTCGCCCGAACTGCTCAGGAGCCGCACCGTGGGGTCCATTCCGATGCAACGGGAGGCCGATATTCCTGCCTCCGCCACGGACCCGGGCCGCCCCGGGCCACCGGCGGTGGTGCGCACGTCACTGCCCGGAAACCCGCTGGCACCCGCCGCCGCGCGCAGATTCGTGCGCGCGGCGCTCGCCGACTGGACCGAGCTCGGCGTGCCCGCGGCCACCGGCATCACCGACCGGCTGGCCGACGACGCGGTGCTGCTGGTCAGCGAGCTGGTGACCAACGCCGTCGTGCACGCGGGCACGGCCGTCGAGCTGATGTGCCGCCTCGACGACGCGCTGCCCGGCGAGAGCGCCGAGACCCTCCTCATCGAGGTCGCCGACCACCACCCCTCCCGCGCCGTCCGCAGTGAGCAGCGCCCGCCGTCCCCCGGCACCCCCGAGTACGGCCGTGGTCTCCACCTCGTCGCGACCCTCTCCGAGTCCTGGGGCATCACCTACCGCACCGGCACGAAATCGGTCTGGGCCCGGCTGCCCGTCGAGGGCGTGCAGGCCGTCCACGAGATCGAGTCCTACGCGAGCGAACAGGCGCTGCAGCGCGGACTGCGCGCCGCCGAGATCCTCGCGCCGCTGCCCAAGCGCGCCGCGCAGGACACCGAGTGGGTCAACAGGGGCGCCCTCTCCTTCCTCGCCGAGGCGTCCGACCTGCTGGCCGGGCAGTTCGACGAGGACCTGGTGGCCGCACTCGCCGGACAGCTGCTCGTGCCGCGCCTCGCGGACTGGTGCGCCGTCTGGCTCGACGACCCGTCCCAGGGAGCCGCCCGCGACTCCGTGGGCGTGCAGGGCGCGCGGCTCGCCCGGGTGTGGCACACCAGCGAGCACCGGATAGAGGAGCTGCGCCGCGTCCTGGAGAAGGAGCCGCCCCGCATCCCGGACACGGCGGGCTCCGGCGCCTTCCCGCTGCCCTGGCCGGGCGAGGCGCCGACGGGCGGGCCGCCCGGCGCGGCGCTGGCGTACCGGCTGACGGCCGGCGGGCGCGTCCTCGGCACGCTCGTCATCGGCCGGTCGGGCCTGGTCCGCTTCCCCGACGAAGTCACCGGACTCGTCGAGGACTTCAGCCGCCGGGTCGCCCTGGCCATCAGCACCGCCCGTCGGTACCAGCGCCAGGCCAACATCAGCCAGGTCCTCCAGCGCGGGCTGCTGCCCAGCAAGGTCGCGGAGATCCCCGGCGTCGAGAGCGGCCTCGTCTACGAACCGCGGGACAAGGGCGGCCCCGGCGGCGACTTCTACGACGTGTTCCAGGCGGGCGAAGGACGCTGGTGCTTCGCCCTCGGCGACGTCCAGGGCAAAGGGCCCGAGGCGGCCGTCGTCATCGGCCTCGCCCGCCCCTGGCTGCGGCTGCTCGCCCGCGAGGGGTACCAGGTCGCGGAGGTCATGGACCGCCTCAACCAGCTGCTCCTCGACGACGCGACCGAGGCGGCGGACGCGGCGGCCGCGGTCGTCGCGGTGGCGGGCGGGCAGGGCGTGCCGCCCGACAGCCCCACCTCGCGCTTCCTCTCGCTCCTGTACGGGGAGATCGTCCCCTACGAAGGGGGAGTGCGCGTCACCCTCGCGTGCGCGGGACATCCGCTGCCGCTCGTCATGTCCGCCGCCGGGAAGGTCCGGGAGGCGGCCACTCCGCAGATACTGCTCGGGGTCATCGACGACGAGACGTACACGAGCGAGAGCTTCGACCTGCGGTCCGGCGAGACGCTCCTGTGCGTCACGGACGGCGTGACCGAGCGCCGGACGGGCCGCCGCCAGTTCGACGACGGCGACGGCCTCGCGGCGGCGCTCGCGAGCTGCGCGGGGCTCGACGCGGGGCTGGTGGCGGAACGGATCAGGCGGCTGGTCCACGAGTTCTCGGAGCGGCCGCCGGACGACGACCTGGCGCTGCTGGTGCTGCGGGCGCGGTGAGGCGGGGCCGGACGAGCGCGGCCCGGGGCGGGGCGGGCCGAGCGGTTGTGTTCTGCGGTGGGAGGGGCGCGGGCGGGGGCGCGTCTCGCGGTGGGCCGGGCGAGCGGGGTGCGGTGGGCCGGGTGAGCGGGGTGCGGTGGGCCGGGTGAGCGGGGTGCGGTGGCGGGTGGGGGACAATCGACGACATGCCCTCCGCACTGCCCGATGGTGAGCCCATGCCCGAGGACGGCGCGCTGCCCGCGTCCGCACTCGACGGCGCGGCCTCCCGCCCCCTCGGCTTCTACCTGCACGTCCCGTACTGCGCCACGCGCTGCGGCTACTGCGACTTCAACACGTACACCGCGACCGAGCTGCGCGGCTCCGGCGGCGTCCTCGCCTCCCGCGACAACTACGCGCAGACCCTCGCCGACGAGGTGCGGCTCGCCCGGAAGGTCCTGGGCGACGACCCGCGGCCGGTGCGGACCGTGTTCGTCGGGGGCGGCACGCCGACGCTGCTCGCCGCCCGCGACCTCGTGGCGATGCTCGCCGCCGTGCGGGACGAGTTCGGGCTCGCCGACGACGCGGAGATCACGACCGAGGCGAATCCGGAGTCGGTCGACGAGGCGTACCTGAGCGAGCTGCGGGAGAGCGGCTTCAACCGTGTCTCCTTCGGCATGCAGAGCGCGAAGCAGCACGTCCTGAAGGTCCTCGACCGCACGCACACGCCCGGGCGCCCCGAGGCGTGCGTCGCCGAGGCGCGGGCGGCGGGCTTCGAGCACGTCAACCTCGACCTGATCTACGGCACGCCCGGCGAGACGGACGACGACTGGCGCGCCACGCTCGACTCGGCGATCGGCGCCGGGCCCGACCACGTCAGCGCCTACGCGCTCATCGTGGAGGAGGGCACGCAGCTGGCGCGGCGCATCCGGCGCGGCGAGGTGCCGATGACCGACGACGACGTGCACGCCGACCGGTACCTGATCGCCGACGAGGTGCTGGGGAACGCGGGCTTCTCGTGGTACGAGGTGTCCAACTGGGCCACCTCCGAGAGCGGCCGCTGTCTGCACAACGAGCTGTACTGGCGCGGCGCCGACTGGTGGGGCGCAGGACCCGGCGCGCACAGCCACGTCGGCGGCGTGCGGTGGTGGAACGTCAAGCACCCCGGCGCGTACGCGGGGGCGCTCGCGGGCGGCGGCTCGCCCGGAGCGGGCCGCGAGGTGCTGTCCGACGAGGACCGCCGCGTGGAGCGGATCCTGCTGGAGCTGCGGCTGCGGGAGGGCTGCCCGCTGTCGCTGCTGCGGGAGGCAGGGCTCGCGGCCTCGGTGCGGGCGAGGGACGAGGGACTGCTGGAGTCCGGCCCGTACGGAGAGGGGCGCGCCGTCCTGACGCTTCGGGGGCGGCTGCTCGCCGACGCGGTGGTGCGGGACCTGGTGGACTGACGGCCCGCCCCCGGTGCGGGGCGGCCTACGGGAGCGTGACGAAGTCGATGAGCTCTTCCACGCGGCCGAGGAGCGGTGGCTCCAGGTCCTTGTAGGAGTGCACCGAGTCCAGGATGCGCTGCCAGGCCGCGCCCGTGTTGGGCGGCCAGCCGAGGGCGCGGCAGATGCCCGTCTTCCAGTCCTGGCCGCGGGGGACGTGGGGCCAGGCGGGGATGCCGACCGAGGCCGGTTTCACCGCCTCCCAGATGTCGATGTAGGGGTGGCCGACGACCAGCGCATGGGCGCTGGTGACCTGCGTCGCGATGCGGGACTCCTTGGAACCCGGGACCAGGTGGTCGACCAGGACGCCGAGGCGGGCGTCGGGGCCCGGGTCGAACTCGGCGACGATCGCGGGGAGGTCGTCGATGCCCTCCAGGTACTCGACGACGACGCCCTCGATGCGGAGGTCGTCGCCCCAGACGCGCTCGACCAGTTCTGCGTCGTGGCGGCCCTCCACGTAGATGCGTCCCGCGCGGGCGACCCTGGCCCGCGCCCCGGGCACGGCCACCGAGCCGGACGCGGTACGCGAGGGACGTACGGGAGCCCCCTGGGAGGGGCGGACCAGGGTGACCGGGCGGCCCTCCAGGAGGAAGCCGCGCGGCTCCATAGGGAAGACGCGGTGCTTGCCGAAGCGGTCCTCCAGCGTCACCGTCGGCCCTTGCGCCGTTTTCTCGCAGCGGATCACCGCCCCGCAGAAACCGGTGCTCAGCTCCTCGACCACGAGGCCGGCGTCCGCCGCCACCTCCGGTACGGGCTTCGGCTTCTTCCAAGGGGGCGTGAGGTCGGCGGAGTACTGGCGCATTCTCGTGACGATAGGAAGAGCGGAGGCGTCACACGTCACGACACGCCGAAGCGGGTGGCCAGTGTGGCGCGTTGGGCACGGACAAAAGCCGCATCCACCGTCGCGCCGTGCCCCGGTACGTAGAGTGCGTCCTCGCCGCCCAGGTCGAGGAGGCGGTCGAGCGCCGCGGGCCAGTGGCTCGGCGCCGCGTCCGGGCCCGCCTGCGGCTCGCCCGACTCCTCCACCAGGTCGCCGCAGAAGACGACCTCCCGGCCGCCCTCGGTACCGGGGACGAGGACCGCGAGGTCGTGGCCGGAGTGGCCGGGCCCGATGTTGGCGAGCAGCACCTGGACGCCGCCGCCCAGATCGAGCGTCCACTCCCCGCAGACCAGATGGCGCGGGTGGACCAGGAGGTCGGCCGCCTCCGCCGCCGCGTCCGGGTCGAGGCCGTGCCGCACCGCGTCCTCGCGCAGCTCGTCGCGGCCCCTGGTGAAGACCGTGTCGATGCCCACCGCCCCGTACACCTCCACGCCCGCGAACGCCGCCGCCCCGAGGACGTGGTCGAAGTGCGGGTGCGTGAGCGCGAGATGGGTCACTCTGCGGTCGCCGCCCAGGATCCGCCGGGCCTGCGTGCGCAGCGCCGCGCCCTCCGCGAGGCTCGACCCGCCCTCGATCATGAGGGCCGCGTCGTCGCCGACGACGAGCCCCGCCGTGCAGTCCCAGACGGGCAGACGGCACCGTCCCACACGCGGTGCGAGCCGCTCCCAGCCCGCCGCTTCCCATGCCGGCGTCACGTTCATACGGTGACGCTATCCGTACGGGCGGTGTTCGGCAGCCGCTGTCTTGCCGGGCCCGTACCCGACGGCCGTACACTGACCTTTTGAAGTGCTGGCACTCGCCCGCGGGGAGTGCCAGGCGAGGGGGCTCGGGGGATGCCGGGGCCCGTCGTGAACGACGTCGTGAACGACGGAGACAGCTGGAGGTGTGCGCGATGCTCAGTGAACGCAGGCTCGAAGTGCTGCGCGCCATCGTCCATGACTACGTGGGGACGGAGGAGCCCGTCGGCTCCAAGGCGCTCACCGAGCGGCACCGTCTGGGGGTCTCCCCGGCCACCGTCCGCAACGACATGGCGGTGCTGGAGGAGGAAGGGTTCATCGCCCAGCCGCACACCAGCGCGGGGCGCATCCCCACCGACAAGGGCTACCGCCTCTTCGTCGACAAACTCGCGGGCGTCAAGCCGATGACCGCGCCCGAGCGGCGCGCCATCCAGAACTTCCTCGACGGCGCAGTCGACCTCGACGACGTCGTGGGGCGCACGGTGCGGCTGCTCGCGCAGCTCACCCGGCAGGTCGCCGTCGTGCAGTACCCGTCGCTCACCCGCTCGACGGTGCGGCACGTGGAGCTGCTCTCGCTGGCCCCCGCCCGGCTGATGCTCGTACTGATCACGGACACGGGCCGGGTCGAGCAGCGCATGATCGACTGCCCCGCGCCGTTCGGCGAGACCGCGCTCGCGGACCTGCGGGCCCGGTTGAACAGCAGGGTCGCGGGGCGGCGCTTCGCGGATGTGCCACAGTTGGTGCAGGACCTGCCCGAGGCCTTCGAGGCCGAGGACCGCGGCACCGTCGCGACGGTCCTGTCCACCCTCCTCGAGACGCTCGTGGAGGAGACGGAGGAGCGGCTGATGATCGGCGGCACCGCCAATCTCACCCGCTTCGGACATGACTTTCCCCTCACCATCCGGCCCGTTCTCGAAGCCCTCGAGGAGCAGGTCGTGCTCCTCAAGTTGCTTGGGGAAGTGCAGGATTCGGGCATGGCCGTACGGATCGGTCATGAGAACGCCCATGAGGGGCTCAGCTCCACGTCCGTGGTCTCGGTCGGCTACGGTTCGGGCAGCGAGGCAGTCGCCAAACTCGGCGTGGTCGGACCGACCCGCATGGACTATCCGGGAACGATGGGAGCAGTACGCGCAGTGGCACGTTACGTCGGACAGATCCTGGCGGAGTCGTAAGTGGCCACGGACTACTACGCCGTACTCGGCGTGCGCCGCGACGCTTCCCAGGACGAGATCAAGAAGGCCTTCCGGAGGCTGGCTCGTGAGCTTCACCCGGATGTGAATCCGGACCCGAAGACTCAGGAGCGCTTCAAGGAGATCAACGCCGCGTACGAGGTGTTGTCGGACCCGCAGAAGAAGCAGGTCTACGACCTCGGCGGAGACCCGCTGTCCCAGGCGGGCGGCGGCGGAGGCGCGGGTGGCTTCGGCGCCGGCGGCTTCGGCAACTTCTCCGACATCATGGACGCGTTCTTCGGGACGGCGTCGCAGCGCGGACCGCGCTCGCGCACGCGTCGCGGCCAGGACGCCATGATCCGCCTGGAGATCGACCTCGACGAGGCCGCCTTCGGGACCACCAAGGACATCCAGGTCGACACGGCTGTCGTCTGTACGACCTGCAGCGGTGAGGGTGCCGCGCCCGGCACCTCCGCCCAGACGTGTGACATGTGCCGCGGTCGCGGTGAGGTGTCGCAGGTCACGCGGTCCTTCCTCGGGCAGGTCATGACCTCCCGGCCCTGCCCGCAGTGCCAGGGCTTCGGCACGGTCGTGCCGACGCCGTGCCCGGAGTGCGCGGGCGACGGACGGATCCGCTCGCGTCGGACGCTGA
This sequence comes from Streptomyces venezuelae, assembly GCF_008642315.1. Taxonomy (NCBI): domain Bacteria; kingdom Bacillati; phylum Actinomycetota; class Actinomycetes; order Kitasatosporales; family Streptomycetaceae; genus Streptomyces; species Streptomyces venezuelae. Next base: position 6,000,654 of record NZ_CP029192.1, read on the forward strand.
CGGTGAAGATCCCCGCCGGTGTCGACAACGGCACGCGGATCCAGCTCGCGGGCGAGGGCGAGGTCGGGCCCGGCGGCGGCCCCGCCGGTGACCTGTACGTCGAGATCCACGAGCTGCCGCACGCCGTGTTCCAGCGGCGCGGCGACGATCTGCACTGCACGGTGACGATCCCGATGACCGCGGCGGCCCTCGGCACGAAGGTGCCGCTGGAGACGCTCGACGGCCTGGAGGAGATCGACATCCGGCCCGGCACGCAGTCGGGGCAGTCCGTTCCGCTGCACGGGCGCGGCATCACGCATCTGCGGGGCGGTGGTCGCGGTGACCTCATCGTGCACGTCGAGGTCCTGACGCCGACGAAGCTCGACCCCGAGCAGGAGCGGTTGCTGCGGGAACTGGCGAAGGCGCGCGGCGAGGAGCGGCCCACGGGGCAGTTCCAGCCGGGGCAGCAGGGGCTGTTCTCGCGCCTCAAGGACGCGTTCAACGGGCGGTAGCGCCTTGAGCGGTGTTTCCCCGGCCCCCGGCGACGGCTCTGACCGTCGCCGGGGGCTTTGTCTTCGCCTGCGGCTGCGTGGGGGCTGGTCGCGCAGTTCCCCGCGCCCCTAAAACCCCCCCGTCCCGCGCCCCTTCAGGGGCGCGGGGAACTGCGCGACCAGCCCGGGACGGGCCGCGGCCGCCGGTGCGGGGGAAGGGGCAGACGGGTGGCGCACACCGGCGCGGGGTGCGCGATTCGGCGGGAGAAGAGGACCGTGGCACGATGCCGTCATGTCCTCCGCGCTGACCGAGCTCTGTCGTCTCCCGATCGTGCAGGCCCCCATGGCAGGCGGTGCCTCCGGGCCCGCACTGGCCGGGGCCGTCGCCGAGGCCGGAGGGCTCGGGTTCCTCGCCGCCGGGTACAAGACCGCCGACGGGATGTACCAGGAGATCAAACAGTTGCGAGGGCTCACCTCGCGCCCCTTCGGCGTCAACCTGTTCATGCCGCAGCCCGACACCGCGGACGCCGCGGCCGTCGAGGTGTACCGCAACCAGCTCGCCGGCGAGGCCACCTGGTACGAGACGGAGCTCGGCGACCCGGACAGCGGACGCGACGACGGGTACGACGCCAAGCTCGCGATCCTGCTCGACGACCCCGTGCCGCTCGTCTCGTTCACCTTCGGCTGCCCCACCCGTGACGTCCTCGACGCCTTCGCCCGCGTCAACACCCTGACCGTCGTCACCGTCACCACCGCGGAGGAGGCCCAGACCGCCCAGTGGGCCGGCGCCGACGCCGTGTGCGTGCAGGGCATCGAGGCGGGCGGGCACCAGGGCACCCACAAGGACAACCCGGAAACCGACGGGGCCGGGATCGGGCTGCTCTCCCTCATCACGCAGGTGCGTGAGACCGTGCAGATCCCGATCGTCGCCGCCGGCGGGCTCATGCGCGGCGCACAGATCGCCGCCGTACTCGCCGCGGGCGCCGACGCCGCACAGCTCGGCACGGCCTTCCTCGTCACCCCCGAGTCGGGTGCGAACCCGCTGCACAAGCAGGCCATGACCAACCCGCTCTTCGTGCGGACCGAGCTGACCCGGGCGTTCTCCGGGCGCCCCGCGCGCGGCCTCGTCAACCGCTTCATGCGGGAGCACGGCCCGTACGCCCCCGCCGCCTACCCGCAGGTCCACCACCTCACCGGCGCCGTGCGCAAGGCCGCGGCGAAGGCCGGGGACGCGCAGGCCATGGCGCTCTGGGCCGGGCAGGGCCACCGGCTCGCCCGCGAACTGCCCGCAGGACAGCTCGTCGAGGTCCTCGCCGCCGAACTGGCCGAGGCGAAGGCGAAGGTCGCGTCGGATGCGGAGGGTGCCGCGTGACCGCCCCGGTTTTCGTCGTCGACCACTTCGACGCGGGCGGCGGCGGGCGCTACGTGCTCGACGGGCCCGAGGGGCGGCACGCCGTCTCCGTGAAGCGGCTGCGCGCCGGTGAGGACGTCGTCCTGACCGACGGCGCCGGGCGCTGGGCGGAGTGCGTGGTCGTGGACACCGAGGGCAAGGACCGGCTGATCGTCCACATGGACTCCGTGGCCGACGAGCCCGAGGAGTCGCCCCGTATCACCGTCGTCCAGGCCCTGCCCAAGGGCGACCGCGGCGAACTCGCCGTGGAGACGATGACGGAGACCGGCGTCGACGCCGTCGTGCCGTGGACCGCGTCGCGCTGCATCACGCAGTGGAAGGGCGAGCGCGGCCTCAAGGCCCTCGCCAAGTGGCGGGCCACCGCGCGTGAGGCGGGCAAGCAGTCGCGCCGGGTCCGCTTCCCCGAGGTAGCCGACGCCGCGTCGACGAAGCAGGTCGCAGCGCTCCTCGCGGACGCCGACTTCGCGGCCGTCCTGCACGAGGAGGGCAGCAGCGATCCGCTGGCCACGGCGGAACTCCCCGCGGCCGGGCACATCGTGCTGGTGGTCGGGCCCGAAGGGGGCGTCTCCCCGGAGGAGCTCGCGGTGTTCGCCGAGTCGGGCGCGAAGCCGTACCGGCTCGGGCGTAGCGTGTTGCGCACGTCGACCGCCGGGACCGCGGCGACGGCGCTCCTCCTCGGACGCACCGGCCGCTGGTCCTGACCGAACCCCACGGGGGATGCGTTGGAACTCGCCCAGGTGCGTCTGCTCGTCGCGGACTTCCCCGCCTGTTACCGCTTCTACGGCGAAGTGCTGGGCCTCAAGCCCCAGTCGGGCGCCCAGGACGGACCGTACGAGAAGTTCAGTCCCGCCGTCGGCTCGGCGGGCATCGCGTTGCAGGACCGGGCGATGATGGCGGGGCTGCTCGGTGAGCTCGCCGACGCGGCGACCGGGCACCGCTCGCTGGTGGTGCTCAGGGTCGACGACCTGGACGCGTACTGCGCGGACATCGTCGGACGCGGGGCCGTCCTCGCGCACGGGCCCGCGCCCGTGACCGAACGCATGCGGGTGGCCTACCTCAAGGATCCCGAGGGGAACCTGGTGGAGTTGCAGGAGTGGCTTCTGCTGCGCACCTGAGCATGGCCGCATGCGGTCTACCGGACCGGCGTCCGCGGTGGCACTCTGCCGCCTATGGGGGCATTGAGGCGGTTACGCGGCCGGGTGTCGGGGACACGGCGTAGGACGATCCTGTACGCCGTCGGGCTCGCCGGCGCCGCCGCGCTGGGAGTCACCGCGTGCGATCCCGTGAACGGCGGGATGAACACCTCCGCGGTCGCGCTCACCGTGGACGAGATGGGGACCAAGGAGCTGGAGCGGCAGGGTGCCGACGTGTCCTGGCTCAGCTGCACCGCGAGCTTCAAGGACAAGGTCACACCGAGCGGCGCCTCCGGCGAGACGGAGTCCGTGATCGAGGTGGACTGCCAGGGCGAGACCGACGACGGCACGGACATCAGCGTCAAGGGCCGGGTGAGTTCCGTCGTCGACGGGGCCTGCGTACGCGGCAACCTCACCGCCAAGGTCGGCGGCAAGCAGTGGTTCCGCGTCGACGTCCTCGGCAACTGCGACGCGGGTGACGGCAACGGCAACGGCGGCGGGAACGGTGACGGCGGGAACGACGGGGGCGACCAGCCGTCCACCCCGCCCACCCACCAGGAGCCCGACCCCGCGCCCACCTCCACCGTCACCGTGACCGTCACCGCGGACCCGCCCCCGCCCGAGCCGACCTGCGACTGCCTGCCCGGGAAATGATCGTCCCCCTGACGGCCCGCCCGGAGCCTGCCTAGGCTGGTCGGTGTGACAGAGGCAGCGCACCGCGCATATCTCCGGTTCCCGCACATCCACGGCGAGTTGCTCGCGTTCGCGGCAGAGGACGACGTCTGGGTCGCGCCCCTCGACGGGGGCCGGGCCTGGCGGGTCAGCGCCGACAACATGCCCGTGAACCATCCCCGCATATCCCCGGACGGCACGACCGTCGCCTGGACCTCCACGCGCGACGGAGCCCCCGAGGTGCACATCGCGCCCGTCGACGGCGGCCCCTCCAAGAGGCTGACGCACTGGGGGAGTTGGCGTACCTCCGTGCGCGGGTGGACGCCCGACGGGCAGGTCCTCGCCATCAGCACGGCGGGCCAGGCCTCCCTGCGCCGCAGCTGGGCGCGGGCCGTGCCGCTCGACGGCGGCCCCGCCGCCACCCTGCCGTACGGACCCGTCGGCGACGCCGCCCACGGCCCCGACGGGCAGGTCCTGCTGCTCTCCGCGCCGATGGGGCGTGAGGCCGCCTGGTGGAAGCGGTACCGCGGCGGCACTGCGGGCAAGCTGTGGATCCGGCGCACCGACGGGGACGGCGTGGCCCCCGGTGACGGCACGGCCCCCGCCGGTGGAGAGTCGCGCTTCGTACGCGTCCACGAAGAGCTCGACGGCAACATCGAGTACCCGCTCGTCGTCGGCGAGCGCATCGCCTTCCTCTCCGACCACGAAGGCGTCGGCGCCCTCTACTCCTCCCTGCCCGACGGCTCCGACCTGCGCCGCCACACCCCGCTCGACGGCTTCTACGCGCGCCACGCGGCCACCGACGGCACCCGCGTCGTCTACGTGTCCGCGGGTGAACTCTGGCTCCTCGACGACCTGTTCGACGCCGAGCCCCGCCGCGTCGACCTGCGCCTCGGCGGCCAGCGCACCGACCTGCAGCCGCACCCCGTGAGCGCCGCCCGCTGGTTCGGGGCCGCCGCCCCCGACCACACCGGACGCGGCAGCGCCGTCTCCGTGCGCGGCTCCGTCCACTGGGTCACGCACCGCGAGGGCCCCGCCCGCGCGCTCGCCGCCGAGCACGGGGTGCGCGCCCGGCTGCCGCGTACGTTCCGGGTGCAGGGCGAGGAACACGTCGTATGGGTCACGGACGCGGAGGGCGACGAGGCCCTGGAGTTCGCGCCCGCCACCGGCTCCGCGCCCGGCGCCACCCCGCGCAGACTCGCCGCGGGACAGCTCGGGCGGGTCCTCGGGCTCGCCGTCGCCCCCGACGGTTCCCGCGCCGCCGTCGCCTCGCACGACGGACGCGTGCTGCTCGTCGAGCGGGAGAGCGGCGAGGTGCGCGAGGTGGACCGCAGTGAGGACGGCGAGGCCACCGGGCTCGTCTTCTCGCCCGACTCCGCCTGGCTCGCCTGGTCGCACCCCGGCCCCAGCCCGCTGCGGCAGTTGAAGCTCGCCAACACCGCCGACCTGTCGGTGGCCGAGGCGACCCCGTTGCGTTTCCGCGACTACGCGCCCGCGTTCACCCTTGACGGCAAGCACCTCGCGTTCCTCTCCGCCCGCTCCTTCGACCCGGTCTACGACGCGCACGTCTTCGACCTCGCGTTCGTCGGCGGCTCCCGGCCGCACCTGATCACGCTCGCCGCGACCACGCCGTCCCCCTTCGGGCCGCAGCGGCACGGCAGGCCCTTCGAGGCGCAGGACGGCGCCGAGACCCCCGACAGCGAGGGCGCGCCCGTCACCCGCATCGACTTCGACGGGCTCGCCGACCGCATCGTGCCGTTCCCCGTCGAGGCCGCCCGCTACAGCACGCTGCGGGCCGCGAAGGACGGTCTGCTGTGGCTGCGCCACCCGGTGCGCGGCGTCCTCGGCGCCTCCCGCGCCACCCCGCACGACCCGGACCCCAGGACCGAGCTGGAGCGGTACGACTTCGCGGACCGCCGCGTCGAGGAACTCGCCGCGGACGCCGACCACTTCGCGGTCACCGGCGACGGCAAGCGGATCCTGCTGTGGACCGACGGCAAGCTGAAGGTCGTCCCCAGCGACCGGCGCGCCTCCGGCGACGAGGACAGCGCGTCGAACATCACCGTCGACCTCACCCGCATCCGGCACACCGTCGACCCGGCGGCCGAGTGGCGCCAGATGTACGACGAGACGGGCCGCCTCATGCGGGACAACTTCTGGCGGCCCGACATGGGCGGCGTCGACTGGGACGCCGTACTGGAGCGCTACCGCCCCGTCCTCGACCGCGTCGCCACCCACGACGACCTCGTCGACCTGCTGTGGGAGGTGCACGGCGAACTCGGCACCTCGCACGCCTACGTCACCCCGCGCGGCGGTGGGGGCGGGGCGCACCGGCAGGGACTCCTCGGCGCGGACCTCGCGCGCGGCGAGGACGGCCTGTGGCGCATCGACCGGATCCTGCCCTCGGAGACGTCCGACCCGGACGCGCGGTCGCCGCTGGCCGCGCCCGGCGTCGCGGTCCGTCCCGGTGACGCGGTCATCGAGGTGAACGGCATGCCCGTCGACCCGGTGGCCGGGCCGGGGCCGCTGCTCGTCGGCACCGCGGGCAAGGCCGTCGAGCTGACGGTCTCGCCGTCCGGCGGCGGTGACGCCCGGCACGCCGTGGTGGTCCCCGTCGACGACGAGGAACCGCTGCGCTACCACGCCTGGGTCGCCGACCGGCGGGCGTACGTCCACGAGCACTCGGGCGGCCGTCTCGGCTACCTCCACGTGCCCGACATGCAGGCGCCCGGCTGGGCGCAGATCCACCGCGACCTGCGCGTCGAGGTCGCCCGCGAGGGACTGGTCGTGGACGTCAGGGAGAACCGCGGCGGGCACACCTCGCAGCTCGTCGTGGAGAAGCTGGCGCGCCGCGTCGTCGGCTGGGACCTGCCCCGCGGCTCCCGCGCGCTCAGCTATCCGGCGGACGCGCCGCGCGGTCCGGTCGTCGCCGTCGCCAACGAGTTCTCCGGCTCCGACGGCGACATCGTCAACGCCGCGATCAGGGCGCTCGGCATCGGGCCCGTGGTGGGCACCCGCACGTGGGGCGGCGTCATCGGCATCGACAGCCGCTACCACCTGGTCGACGGGACGCTGGTGACGCAGCCGAAGTACGCGTTCTGGCTGGAGGGCGAGGGCTGGGGCGTCGAGAACCACGGCGTCGAACCGGACGTCGAGGTGGTCACCACCCCGGACGACCACGCGGCGGGCCGCGACCCGCAGTTGGACGAGGCGATCCGCATCGCACTGGCCGCCCTGACGGAGAACCCGGCGAAGACGCCCCCGGAGCTGCCGGGCACGGAGTGACACGACCAGACGACCGCACCCGGCGGCCGTGCTCCGGCGGCCGGGCCGCGGCCGTCCCACCCCGTGGCCGCGCCCCGGCGGTCGGGCCCGGCGACTTCGTTGAGGTGGCGGTGCCTCGACGCCGTGCCTTGGCGGCCGTGCCCCGGCGATCCCGCCCGGTGGCCGTGCCCCGGCGGTCTCACCCCGGCGGCTGGGCCGCGACGCCATGCCTTGGCGGCCGTGCTCCGGCGATCCCGCCCGGTGGCCGTGCTCCGGCGGTCTCGCCCCGGCGGCTGGGCCGCGACGCCATGCCTTGGCGGCCGTGCCCCGGCGATCCCGCCCGGCGGCCGTGCCCCGGCGATCCCGCCCGGCGGCCGTGCCCCGGCGATCCCGCCCGGCGGCCGTGCCCCGGCGGTCTCGCCCCGGCGGCTGGGCCGCGACGCCGTGCTTTGGCGGCCGTGCTCCGGCGATCCCGCCCGGTGGCCGTGCCCCGGCGACCTCGCCCGGGCCCCGTGGCGCCGGGCCGATAGCATGCGAAGCGTACTGATCTTCACTGACCCAGGAGGCGGCCCATGGCGGGCGAAGCGCAAAGCGACTGCCTGTTCTGCAAGATCGTCGCGGGTGAGGTGCCGGCGACCGTCGTCCGGGAGACCGAGACGACCGTGGCCTTCCGTGACATCAACCCGCAGGCGCCGACCCACGTCCTGGTGATCCCCAAGGCGCACTACCCGGACGCCGCGTCGCTCGCCGCCGCCGAGCCGGCGATCGCCGCGGACGTGCTGCGGGAGGCGGGCGAGGTCGCCGCCGAGGAGAAGGCCGACAGCTACCGCATCGTCTTCAACACCGGGTCCGGCGCGGGCCAGACCGTCTGGCACGCGCACGCGCACGTCCTGGGAGGCCGCGGCCTCCAGTGGCCCCCCGGATAGCGGGGACCGTCCTCCTTGTCCGCACGTGAACTGGTGGTGCTCGGCACCGCCAGCCAGGTCCCCACCCGGCACCGCAACCACAACGGCTACGTCCTGCTCTGGGACGGCCAGGGCATCATGTTCGACCCCGGCGAGGGCACGCAGCGCCAGATGCTGCGCGCCGGGGTCGCCGCCCACGACCTGCACCGGATCTGCGTCACGCACTTCCACGGCGACCACTCGCTGGGCCTTGCCGGGGTGATCCAGCGCATCAACCTCGACCGGGTCCCGCACCCCGTCACCGCCCACTACCCGGCGTCGGGACAGCGCTTCTTCGACCGGCTGCGGTACGCGACGGCCTACCGCGAGACCGTGCGGCTCACCGAGGCGCCGGTGGCCGCGGACGGCCCCCTGGACGTCACGCCCGCGTACACCCTCGACGCGATGAAGCTCTCCCATCCCGTCGAGTCGTACGGCTACCGCCTCACCGAGCCCGACGGGCGCCGGATGCTGCCGGAGCGCCTCGCCGAGCACGGCATCGGCGGGCCCGACGTCGGCCGGCTCCAGAAGGAGGGCAGCCTGCGCGGCGTGACCCTCGAAGAGGTCAGCGAGGTGCGGCGCGGACAGCGGTTCGCCTTCATCATGGACACCCGGCTCTGCGACGGCGTGCACGCCCTCGCCGAGGGCTGCGACATGCTCGTCATCGAGTCGACGTTCCTCGATGAAGATGAGCAACTCGCCGTCGATCACGGCCACTTGACTGCCGGGCAGGCTGCCCGCGTCGCCGTCGACGCGGGCGTCCGCCACCTCGTCCTCACCCACTTCAGCCAGCGCTACCCCGACCCGAGCCTGTACGAACAGCAGGCCCGCGCCGCCGGATTCGACGGCGAACTCACCGTCGCCCGCGACCTGTCGCGCGTACCCCTCCCCAAGCGAACCTGAGCCCCCGAGCGAACCTGAGCGAGACCGCACCATGCCGATCCCCAAGGCCGAACTCCACCTCCACATCGAAGGCACCCTCGAACCCGAGCTCGCCTTCGCGCTCGCCGCACGCAACGGCGTTGAACTGCCCTACGCCGACACCGAAGAGCTCCGCGAGGCCTACCTCTTCGACGACCTCCAGACCTTCCTCAACCTCTACTACCGGCTCATGGCCGTGCTGCGCACCGAGGCCGACTTCGAGGAGCTCGCGGACGCCTACCTCGCCCGCGCCGCCGCACAGGGCGTCCGGCACGCCGAGATCTTCTTCGACCCGCAGGCCCACACCGCGCGCGGCGTCCCCATCGGCACCGTCGTCGAGGGGCTCGCCCGCGCCCTGGACCGCAGCGAGGAACGGCACGGCGTCTCCACGCGCCTGATCATGTGCTTCCTGCGCGACCAGTCCGCCGAGTCCGCGATGCGGACGCTGGAGGCCGCCGAGCCGTACCTCCACCGCATCATCGGCATCGGCCTGGACTCCGCCGAGGTCGGCCACCCGCCGGCCAAGTTCAAGAAGGTGTACGAGGCCGCCGCCGCCCGCGGCCTACGGCTCGTCGCCCACGCGGGGGAGGAGGGCCCGCCCGCGTACATCACGGAGGCCCTCGACGTCCTGCGCGTCGAGCGCGTCGACCACGGACTGCGCTGCGTGGAGGACCCGGCACTGGTGGAGCGCCTGGTCCGCGACCGCGTCCCGCTCACGCTCTGCCCGCTCTCCAACGTCCGGCTGCGCACCATCGACGTCCTGGAGGACCACCCGCTGCCGCGGATGCTGGACGCGGGCCTCATGTGCACGGTCAACTCCGACGACCCCGCCTACTTCGGCGGGTACGCCGACGACAACTTCCACGCCGTGCGCGAGGCCCTCGGCCTCGACCCGGAGCGGCTGCGCACGCTCGCCCGCAACTCCTTCCTGGCGAGCTTCCTCGACCGGGACGCGGCGGACGAGGCACTGCGGGCGAAGTACCTCGCCGAGGTCGACGCCTATGCCTTCGACTGATATTCGTTCGACTGATCGCCGGGTGCCGGGCTAGGGTCCCCGGCATGGACTCCATCGCGCAGATCTACGGCTGACACGGCCCCAGCAGGCCCCCGCCCGTCCGGACAGGACCGTGGCGGCGGGCCGCCGTGTCCACATCCGCACCGCCGCGGATCCGTAGCTCTCCGTTCCTGGAGGAACACCCATGCCTCGTCGGCTCTCCCGCCGCCCTGCCCACATCGCCATGGTCGGCGTCCCGATGGTCAGCCACGTGCTGCCCGGTCTCGAAGTCATCCGTGAACTGGTGGCGCGCGGCCACCGCGTGACGTACGCCAACGACCCCGCGACCGCCGGGCTCATCGAGCCCACCGGCGCCGAACTCGTCGCGTACGAGTCCACGCTCCCGTTCCGCGACAACATCTGGCCCGACGACCCGATCGAGGCCAGTTCGCTCTTCCTCGACGACGCGATGGCGGTGCTCCCGCAGCTCCGCGCGGCGTACGACGACGACCCCGCGGACCTGTACCTGTACGACATCGGCGCGTACGTCGCCCGTGCGCTCGCCGAGACGCAGGGACGGCCGCTCGTCCAGCTGTCGCCCACCTTCGTGGCGTGGGGCAGCTATCAGGAGGACGTCGGCGCGCATCTCGCCCGACTCCCGGGCGCCGACGCCCTGGAGGCCCGCTTCAAGGAGTGGCTCGCCGGGTGCGGGGCCACCACGCTGGACGTCGCGGAGTTCTCCGGGGTGCCGCCGCGCGCCCTCGCCACCGTGCCGCGGGCCATGCAGCCGCACGCGGACACCGTCGACGCCACGCGGGTCGACTTCGTCGGGCCCTGCCTCGGCGACCGCGCCGCGCGGGAGAGCTGGGTGCGGCCCTCGGACGCCGAGAAGGTGCTCCTGGTCTCGCTCGGCTCGGCGTACACCGTGCAGCCGGAGTTCTACCGGCAGTGCGTGGCAGCCTTCGGGGACCTGCCGGGGTGGCACGTCGTGCTGCAGATCGGCAGGCACGTGGATCCCGCGGAGCTGGGCGACGGCCTGCCCGGCAACGTCGAAGTCCGTTCCTGGGTACCTCAGTTGGCCGTCCTGGAGCAGGCCGACGCCTTCGTCACGCATGCCGGGATGGGCAGCAGTGGCGAGGGTCTCCACGCCGGTGTGCCGATGATCGCCGTGCCGCAGGGCGCGGAGCAGCCGATGAACGCGGACCGGCTGGTGGAGCTCGGTGTCGCGCGGCGCGTCGACACGCCGGAGGCGACGGGTGAGGTGCTGCGGACCGCGCTTCTGGAGCTGACCTCGGACCCCGAGGTCGCGCGCAGGTGCGCCGAGTTGAGGGAGCAGGTGCGCGCGGAGGGCGGCGCGGCACGCGCGGCCGATCTGATCGAGGCCGAGCTCTAGCCCTCCGGGTGCGCCATTGACGCTCGACGTTCGCGTACCTAGTCTCCGTTCTCATGTATGGACAGAGTCTCGTCATCGCGGACGTCCGTCTCACGCCCGTCCTCGTCGCCGATCCGCCGCTCCTCAACACCCAGGGCGTGCATCAGCCCTACACGCCCCGCCTGATCATCGAGGTGGTCACCGAGGGTGGAGTGACGGGCATAGGGGAGACGTACGGGGACTCGAAGTACCTGGAGCTCGCCCGGCCGTTCGCCGGGCGGCTCGTCGGGCACGACGTGTCCGAACTGAACGGGCTGTTCACACTCGCGGACGACGTGGCCGTGGACGCCGCGCGGGTCGACGACTCGGTGGATGTCGGCGGTCTGCGCGGCGTGCAGACCGCCGACAAGCTGCGGCTGTCCGTCGTCTCCGGGTTCGAGGTCGCCTGCCTCGATGCCCTCGGCAAGGCGCTCGGGCTGCCCGTGCACGCACTGCTCGGCGGCAAGGTGCGCGACGCCGTGGAGTACAGCGCGTACCTGTTCTACAAGTGGGCCGGGCACCCGGCCGGCGTCGCGAGCGAGCCGGACGAGGGGTGGGGCGCCGCGCTCGACCCGGCCGGGATCGTCGCCCAGGCCCGCCTGTTCACCGAGCGGTACGGCTTCACCTCCTTCAAGCTCAAGGGCGGCGTCTTCCCGCCCGACGAGGAGGTCGCCGCGATCCGCGCGCTGGCCGCGGCCTTCCCCGGCCTGCCGCTGCGGCTCGACCCCAACGGCGCCTGGTCCGTGGAGACGTCCCTGAAGGTCGCGGCCGAACTCGGCGACGTACTCGAGTACTTGGAGGACCCGGCGCTCGGCACGCCCGCCATGGCGCAGGTCGCCGCGGGCACGCGGGTCCCGCTCGCCACGAACATGTGCGTGACGACCTTCGAGGAGATACCGGAGGCCTTCGGGACGGGTGCCGTGCAGGTGGTGCTCTCCGACCACCACTACTGGGGCGGACTGCGGCGCACCCGGGAACTGGCCGCCGTCTGCCGCACGTTCGGCGTCAGCGTGTCCATGCACTCCAACACGCACCTGGGCATCAGCCTCGCCGCGATGACGCACGTGGCGGCCACCGTCCCCGACCTGCACCACGCCTGCGACTCGCACTACCCGTGGCAGGTCGAGGACGTCCTGACCTCCCGGCTCCGGTTCACCGGCGGCAAGGTCGCCGTCACCGACACCCCGGGCCTCGGCGTCGCACTCGACCGGGACAAGCTCGCCGCCCTGCACGCGCGCTGGCTCGACGACGACTTCCGTGCGCTGCGGGAGCGCGACGACGCGGCGGCGATGCGGGCCGCCGACCCGGAATGGACCACTCCGGCCGTGCCGCGCTGGTAGGGCCTGTGTCGGAAGTCCCGTCGTCCGCCCGGAGGCCGGGCAGGCGGGACTTCCGACACAGGCCCTAGGTCCACGGCCGGTAACCGCGAGCCTCTTCAGGCATCGTCCGTTACGTTGCCTGCATGGTCGTACCCGTACAGCCCACCGTCGACCCGCTGAAAGCGGCCCGCAGAGCCGGGGATCCGGACTGCGACGTCTACCTCACCGGCACGGTCTTCCTCGACATCATCTTCACCGGCCTCGACTCGGCGCCCGTGCGCGGGACCGAGTCCTGGGCCCGCGGCATGGGATCGAGCCCCGGGGGCGTCGCCAACATGGCGACCGCCCTCGCCCGCCTCGGGCTGCACACCTCGCTCGCCGCGGCCTTCGGGGACGACCACTACGGCGAGTACTGCTGGGACGCACTCGAACAGGGAGAGGGCATCGACCTCACCCCCTCACGCACCGTGCCCGGCTGGCACTCCCCGGTGACCGTCTCCATGGCGTACGAGGGAGAGCGCACCATGGTGAGCCACGGCCACGAGCCGCCGCCGGACGCCGACGCCCCCGACGGAGGCGCCCCCTCCTGCCCGCCACGCGCGCGTGCCGCCGTCGCCTCCCTGACCCCCGGCACCCGCGCCCCCTGGATCGCGCAGGCCGCACGCAGCGGCACCCGCATCTTCGCCGACGTCGGTTGGGACGACACCGGCCGCTGGGACCTCGCGGGCCTCGCCGACCTGGAGCACTGCGAGGCGTTCCTGCCCAACGCGGAGGAGGCGATGCGCTACACCCGCACCTCCTGCCCCCGCGCCGCGGCCCGCGCCCTCACCGAGCACGTGCCGCTCGCCGTGGTGACCCTCGGCGCGGAGGGCGCGTACGCCGTGGACGGGCGGACCGGCGAGACCGCGGAGGTCCCGGCCATCGAGGTCGAGGCGCTCGACCCCACCGGCGCCGGGGACGTCTTCGTCGCCGGGTTCGTCACCGGCACCCTCGCGGAGTGGCCCCTCGCGGACCGGCTCGCCTTCGCGGGCCTCACCGCGGCCCTCTCCGTCCAGGAGTTCGGCGGCTCCCTGTCGGCGCCCGGCTGGGCGGAGGTCGGCGCGTGGTGGCGCCGGGTCCGCGAATTCGACGACCAGGACCCCCTGGCCCTGCGGCGCTACGCCTTCCTCCAGTCCCTCCTGCCCGCCGCGGCCCGCCCGTGGCCGCTGCGCAGGGCCGTGCCGACGATCGGGTTCCGGTCGGCGTAGGGCGTCGTGGTCGGTGCGGCGGGGGAGAGCTGAGGCGGAAGGGAGGAAAAGGCCTTCGGCACTGACAGTGCCGCGTCGTACTCTTGGGAGAGCAAGGCTGTCGAGCGGCCACCAAGCCCCGCACGAGGAGGATGAGCAGGCCTACAGAGCCGGCCCATGACTCAGACACCCACGACTCACACCGACGCGCAGGGCCAGGCCCGAGCCCACTTCACCGTCCCGGCCAACCACCCGATGGTGACGGTCCTCGGCTCCGGCGACGCCCTGCTGCGGGTGATCGAGAAGGCCTTCCCGGCGGCCGACATCCACGTCCGGGGCAATGAGATCAGCGCCGTGGGCAGCGCCCCCGAAGTCGCTCTCATCCAGCGCTTGTTCGACCAGATGATGCTGGTGCTCCGCACCGGTCAGCCGATGACGGAGGACGCAGTGGAACGCTCGATCGCCATGCTCAGGGCGGACGAGAACGGCAACGGCGCGGAGGAGACCCCCGCCGAGGTCCTCACGCAGAACATCCTCTCGTCCCGCGGCCGCACCATCCGCCCCAAGACCCTCAACCAGAAGCGGTACGTCGACGCGATCGACAAGCACACCATCGTCTTCGGTATCGGGCCCGCGGGCACCGGCAAGACCTACCTCGCCATGGCCAAGGCCGTGCAGGCCCTGCAGTCCAAGCAGGTCAACCGCATCATCCTGACGCGCCCCGCGGTCGAGGCGGGCGAGCGGCTCGGCTTCCTGCCGGGCACGCTGTACGAGAAGATCGACCCGTACCTGCGCCCGCTGTACGACGCGCTGCACGACATGCTCGACCCCGACTCCATCCCGCGCCTCATGGCCGCGGGCACCATCGAGGTCGCCCCCCTGGCGTACATGCGCGGCCGGACGCTGAACGACGCGTTCATCATCCTCGACGAGGCGCAGAACACCAGCGCCGAGCAGATGAAGATGTTCCTGACCCGCCTCGGCTTCGACTCGAAGATCGTCATCACCGGTGACATCACCCAGGTCGACCTGCCCGGCGGCACCAAGAGCGGCCTGCGCGAGGTGCAGCGGATCCTCGACGGCGTCGAGGACATCCACTTCTCGCGGCTCACGTCCAACGACGTGGTCCGGCACAAGCTGGTCGGCCGTATCGTCGACGCGTACGAGCAGCACGACAGCCGCAGCGGCGGCAACAACGGGAAGTAGACCAGCAGCACCATGTCGATCGACGTCAACAACGAGTCCGGAACCGAGGTCGACGAGCAGGCGATCCTCGACATCGCCCGCTATGCCCTGGCACGGATGCGCATCCACCCGCTCTCCGAGCTCTCGGTGATCGTCGTGGACACCGACGCCATGGAGCAGCTGCACATCCAGTGGATGGACCTGCCGGGGCCCACGGACGTCATGTCCTTCCCCATGGACGAGCTGCGGCCGCCCATGAAGGACGACGACGAGCCCCCGCAGGGCCTCCTCGGAGACATCGTGCTCTGCCCCGAGGTCGCCACCAAGCAGGGCAAGGACGCCCCGACGGAGCACTCCATGGACGAGGAGCTCCAGCTCCTCACCGTCCACGGCGTCCTGCACCTGCTCGGGTACGACCACGAGGAGCCCGACGAGAAGGCCGAGATGTTCGGCCTGCAGGCCGCGATCGTCGACGGCTGGCGCGCCGAGAAGGGCCTGACCGGCCCGTCCCCGGCGCCCACGGTCTCGTAGCGCCATGAATCCTCAACTGATCGCCGGCGCGGTCGCCCTGGTCGTCGTGGCCTGGCTCGCGGCGTGCGCCGAAGCGGGCATCGCCCGTGTCTCCAGCTTCCGCGCCGACGAGGCGGTCCGTTCGGGGCGACGCGGCAGCGCGAAGCTCGCGCAGGTCGCCGCCGACCCGACGCGTTACCTCAACGTGGCGCTGCTCGTGCGGGTGGCGTGCGAGATGGCCGCGGCAGCCCTCGTGACGTACGCCTGCCTCCAGGAGTTCGCCGAGACCTGGCACGCCCTCGCGGTCGCCATCGGCGTGATGGTCCTGGTCAGCTACGTCGCGGTGGGCGTCTCCCCCCGTACGATCGGCCGCCAGCACCCGCTGAACACGGCGACCGCCGCGGCCTACATCCTGCTGCCGCTCGCCAGGATCATGGGCCCGATCCCGCCGCTCCTGATCCTCATCGGCAACGCGCTCACGCCCGGCAAGGGCTTCCGGCGCGGTCCGTTCGCGTCCGAGGCCGAGCTGCGCGCGATGGTGGACCTCGCCGAGAAGGAGTCGCTGATCGAGGACGAGGAGCGGCGCATGGTCCACTCCGTCTTCGAGCTGGGCGACACGCTCGTGCGGGAGGTCATGGTCCCACGCACGGACCTGGTCGCCATCGAACGGTTCAAGACGATCCGCCAGGCCCTCACCCTCGCCCTGCGCTCCGGTTTCTCCCGCATACCGGTGACGGGCGAGAGCGAGGACGACATCGTCGGCATGGTGTACCTGAAGGACCTCGCCCGCAAGACGCACATCAACCGCGACAGCGAGTCGGAGCTGGTGTCGACGGCGATGCGTCCCGCCACCTTCGTCCCCGACACGAAGAACGCGGGCGACCTGCTGCGCGAGATGCAGCAGGAGCGCAACCACGTGGCCGTGGTCATCGACGAGTACGGCGGCACCGCCGGCATCGTCACCATCGAGGACATCCTCGAGGAGATCGTCGGCGAGATCACCGACGAGTACGACCGTGAGCTGCCGCCCGTCGAGGAGCTCGCCGACGGCTGCTACCGCGTGACGGCCCGCCTCGACATCGGCGACCTCGGGGAGCTCTTCGGGTTCGACGAGTTCGACGACGAGGACGTGGAGACCGTCGGCGGCCTCCTCGCCAAGCAGCTGGGCCGCGTCCCGATCGCGGGAGCCTCCGCGACGGTGCCGCTGCCGGACGGGCGCGAGCTGAAGCTCACCGCGGAGTCCGCGGCGGGCCGCCGCAACCGCATCATGACGGTGCTCGTGGAGCCCGTGCCGGACGACGGCGCCCACGCCGAGCAGCAGGGCGCGGAGAAGGCGGGGGAGTCCGGGTGACGCCCGAGGGCCTGCGCGCGTTCTGTCTCTCCTTCAACGACGCGGTGGAGGACTTCCCCTTCACGCCGGAGACGTCGGTCTTCAAGGTGGCCGGGAAGATGTTCGCGCTCACGACCCTCGACGCGCGACCGCTCAAGGTCAATCTCAAATGCGAGCCGGACATCGCCGACCGGCTGCGCGCGGCGCACCCGGAGATCGTGCCGGGCTGGCACATGAACAAGCGCCACTGGAACACGGTGACCGTCGACGGCGGCCTGCCCGACCGGCAGATCCGGGAGCTCATCGAGGACTCGTACGACTTGGTGGTGGCGAAACTGCCCCGGGCGCAGCGGCTGCGGCTCGACCGCCCCTGAGGGGCGTGCGGGGCCGGGCAGGCGCTCGGCGAAGTGTCCCAACAGCCCCTCGCCATCGGGGTGGTGGGGCGGGCAGAATGGAGTGACAGGCGGATCCGAAAACGCTCCCACTCCGGGCTGCCGGCCAAGGAACTCGGAGTGGAAACGTCTGTGCGATGGCGTCCGCCGCAGCCGGCCCCGGCCTCAGGTCGGGGCCGGTTCGCGTTCACACGTGGGGCAGCACCCACCTGTCGATGATCTCCTGGATCATCACCAAGAGGCTCACCCACGGGGCCGACAGTGCGGCCCGTTCGGTCCACGTGCTGATGGTGCGGCGCCCGTCAGGCTTCTCGGCCATCGGGCTGTACTCCTTCCTGGTTCCACGCAAGTCGTGGATACCGCGGCGAGCCACGAACGGGTGGCGCCAGGAAGGGGGAACTCAGCGGCGGCGACGCACTCGATGGAGTGAGTCCGTACCGAATCGGCTCTGTTCTCAACCTCCTTGCGGCTGTTGCCAGTTGAGCAGGCTACCCTCTGCCATATCGTAGCCCGGACGCTGCGACATGGGTAGTACTGAAGTCCACGTTGCTCATCGTGGCCTCGCCAAGTGCGATATAGCTACTCGGCAACTGTCGGCCTCGGACTGCCCCCGTGGTTGCGCGTTCCTGCGCTCCGAGGTCTCCTGACAGTGGCGTGAAGTGTCGTCCCGGAAGGTCTCGATGAGTAAGCTGCTAGTCTGCTATGTTGCACCTCGCACGGTCCGGTTGGAGGTGGAGCCATCATGAGCGCGCCAAGTGCGGCACTTCAGCGGCTGCGGCTGCGCACCGAGCTCCGAAAGGCGCGGACCGCCGCACGTCTCACTCAGCGGCAGGTCGCCGCGAAAATGGAGTGGAGCTCTTCCAAACTGATCCGGATCGAGTCCGGTGAGGTGGGGGTCTCCGTCAATGACCTGCGCCCCCTGCTGGACGCCTACGGCATCCGGGACCGCCGCAAGATCGAGGAGCTCCTTGACCTCGCCAGAGGCAGTCGGCGCATGCCGTTCAGTGAGTACCGCGACCTTTACACCAAAGAGTTCCTGCAGTTCCTCGCACTTGAGTCCTCCGCGTCGATCGTCCGGCACTACGGGGCGCTGCTGATGCCGGGTTCGCTGCAGACCGAGGAGTATGCGCGCGCGATCATGCTCTCCTACGAGAAGGACATTCCCGAGGAACGCCTGGAACGCAGTGTGGAAGTCCGCCAGACCCGTCAGGAGTTGCTGACCTCGGGAGGGCGGGAGGTCTTCTACATCCTGGACGAGGCGGTCGTGCGCAGGCACGTGGGCGGGCGTGGGGTGATGCGGGCCCAACTGGAGCGACTCGCCGAACTGGCGGAGAGGCCGAGCGTCACCATCCAGATCCTTCCGTTCAGTGTGGGGGCCCATGCAGGAATTCAAGGCCCCTTCAGCCACTTCGAGTTCGAGGTGGACGAGATGCCGGACTCGCTCTATCTGGAGAACCCGCGCGGCGACTCGTACGTCACCGACGCCCCGGAGGAGACCGGTCGTTACCTGGAGCGGTTCTGGGAGTTGGAGGACCTCGCCATCAAGGAAGACATGCCCGCCCTGCTGCGTGCCCTCGCCGTCCGGATGGGTGAGGGCAAGGACGACCTGGAGGCCCTGATCCAGGATGCCGTGCCACAGGAGGTGGCGAAGGCGTAACTCCGTGCAGGGCAGGCGACCTTGGCGAGAATCGGCTCGTTCATATTTGCGTGACGTCCCGTTACTCTGGAAGAGGTGCTGCGTGTCCCTGCACCAGCCGCGCGCGGGAAGCGATGGCTGGCCTTCCGCACCCGGGGTGGAGGACGAGCGTGGGCGGCTCATGGACGTGGCGCAAGAGCAGCGCGAGTGACGGCAGTTCGGGCAACTGCCTGGAGGTCGCCCGGATCGGCGAGTCGGTCCGTGTGCGCGACTCCACCCGCCCCCGGGGCGCTGTGCTCGTCTTCGGGCCGGAGGCCTGGTCGGCGTTCCTCACCCTGGCCGGGGCATCGAAGCCGCGGAGTTCGACGACGTCCGGCTTCTGAAAGAGCCGGGCCGTCGCCGAATCGGAAGGCCTCAAGCGCGCGAGGCCTTCCGACGTAGGCCGAGCGAGACCAGCGCCGCCGTCGCCAAGACCACCGCCGCGTCGATCGCGAGGACCGTCCGCGTGCCCGTGAGCAGATCCGGGACCGTCGTGGCGAGGACACCGAGGACCGGGATGCCGACGGTGAGGCCCACCTGCTGGGTGGAGGTGACGAGGCCCGTCGCCAGGCCCTGCTCCGCGTCGGGGACGCCCGACGTGACCGTCACGCCGTACGACACGATCGCCCCCAGGTGGAACATGCTCGCCACCGACACCGCGGCCGTGGCGAGCCACACCGACCAGCCGCCCCCGCCGATGCCGAGCAGCGCCGCGACCAGCACACCCTGCCCGGCGAGCGAACCCACCAGCGTGCGGCGGGCACCGAAGCGGCCGATGATCCTCGGCGCGTACACACCGGCGACCACGGACAGGACGCCCTGCACACCGAAGATCAGGCCGGTCTCGAAGGCCGAGAGGTGCAGGACCTCCTGGAAGTAGAGGGTCAGCACGAAGACGACCGTCGACATCATCGAGAACGTGACCAGACCGCCCAGGTTGCCCCACGCCACCGTGCGGCGGCGCAGCATGGGCAGCGAGACCAGCGGGGATTCGGCGCGCGACTCGACGTATCCGAAGACGGCGAGCAGCAGCACGCCCGCGATCAGCGTGACGATGACGTCCGTGCCGCCGAAGCCGCGCTCGGCCGCCGTGGACAGGGCGTAGATCAGGGAGAGCAGACCGCCGGTGACCGTCACGGCGCCGGGGATGTCCAGGCGCGGGCGGTCCGGGGTCCGCGACTCGGGCAGCAGGCCCGGCGCCAGCGGCAGCACGATCAGGGCGAAGAGGGTCAGCAGGCCCATCGTGGAACGCCAGCCGAGGGTGTCGGTCAGTACGCCGCCCAGCACCATGCCGACCGTGAAGCCGAGCGAGAGCAGCGTGCCGGAGATGCCGAGCGCGCGGTCGCGCGCCGGACCCTCGGGAAACGTGGTCGTCAGCAGGGACATGCCGGTCGGCACGATGGCCGCCGCACCCACGCCCTGCAGCGCGCGCCCGGCGAGGAACGACGCCGGGTCCCACGCGAACGTGGCGAGCAGTGAGGCGAGGCCGAAGAGCGCGAGCCCCGCGAGGAACAGCTTGCGGCGCCCGAAGAGGTCACCGGTCCTGCCGAAAAGGAGCAGGAAGCCGCCGGACGGCAGGGCGAAGGCGGTCACCGCCCACTGCAGCGCGGAGTGGCTCATGCCGAGGTCGGGGCCGAGCACAGGCAGTGCGACGTTCAGTACGGAGAAGTCCAGCGCGACCATGAACTGTGCGGCGCAGAGCACGAAGAGGACGAGCTTGTCGCGGGTGGAGAGCTTGGGGCCGTGCGGCTGCGGCGCCGGAGGAGCGGCCTGGGGGGACGGGGCAGTGGTGGTGTCGATCGCCATGGTCAAGAGCTTGCTTCGGCCGGAATAGACGTGGGGAGCGGGAACTTATGCTGGTGGTCGGAACACCAGTCAGGGCTTGGGGGAGCGCCACATGGCAGCAGCAGTGCCGGTCACGTCGGACACGGACGCCTCGAAGGCGCGTCGGCTGGGAGAGCTCCGGGAGTTCCTGATGAGCCGCCGCGCGCGGGTCAGCCCCGCGGAGGCCGGGCTTCCCGACGGCGGGGCCCGCCGCCGCACGCCGGGCCTGCGCCGCGAGGAGGTCGCCGTGCTCGCCGGGGTCGGGGCGTCCTGGTACCAGTGGCTGGAGCAGGGCCGCGACATCTCCGTGTCGCCGCAGGTCCTGGACTCCGTGGCGCGCGTCCTGAAGCTGAGCGGCGCCGAGCGTCGCCATCTGTACGTGCTGGCGGGGCTCAATCCGCCGCGGCCCGAGGTCGCCAGGGACGACCAGGAGATGTGCGAGGGGCTGCACCGGCTCATCGACACGTGGATGCCGCAGCCGGCGCACATCATGGACGCGTACTGGAACTGCGTCATGTACAACGACGCGGCCGCCTCCGTGCTCGGGATGCGCTCGGAGACCTCCGAGAACTGTCTGCTCACCTTCTTCACCGACCCCATCTACCGGACCCGCGCGAAGAGCTGGCAGCGGAACGCGCCGCAGGTCGTGGCGATGTACCGGGCCGCGTGCTCGGAGCATCCCGACGATGACGGGTTCGCCGCGGTGATCGCCGAGGCGAAGGCGATGAGCCCGGAGTTCGTCGAGCTGTGGGAGCGGCGCGACATCCTGCCCGGCGGACAGGTCGCCAAGGAGATCGAGCACCCGGTGGTCGGGACGCTGTTCCTGGAGTCGACGCAGCTGAAGGTGCCGGCCAGGCCCGACCTCACGATCGCGCTGCACACGCCGATGCCGGACGCCGAGGTGGACACCGCGGGGAAGCTGGCGTGGCTGGCCACGCCCGAGGGGCGGCGCGGGTCGATCTATCCGGTGGCCGGGTAGTCGCCGCTCCATCCGGTGGCGGGCAGGGCGGGCGTGCCCCGTATGCTCGGGGCATGACTGAGAGCGCCGCGCTTGACCCCGAGGACCGCAAGATCGTCACCCTGGCCCGTTCGGCCCGGGCCCGCAACGGTGTGCCCGAGGGGGCGGCGGTGCGGGACGAGACGGGACGCACGTATGTGGCGGGGACGGTCGCGCTCGACTCCCTTCAGCTGTCCGCGCTGAGGACGGCGGTCGCCATGGCCGTGGCGTCCGGGGCGGAGTCGCTGGAGGCGGCGGCGGTCGTCTCCGGGGCGGAGGCGGTCACCGACGAGGATCTCGCCGCGGTACGGGACCTGGGTGGGGTCGGGACGCCGGTGTTCCTCGCGGGGGTGGACGGGGAGGTCCGGGTGCGGGTCGAGGCGGGTTGAGGTCTGTTCCCCCACCCCGCCCCTTCCCGAAACCGGGGCTCCGCCCCGGACCCCGCTCCTCAAACGCCGGAGGGGCTGAAAGCGCGCGCCTGAGGGGCACGAACCGCCCGTGGCGCCGGTCGGTGCGGCGGGGCTCCGGGGATCAGGGACAATGGGCGCCATGAGCGTTCGTACCCCGTCTTCAGCCGAGCCGTCCGAGGCCGTCCACCGCGCCGGCTTCGCCTGCTTCGTCGGCCGCCCCAACGCGGGCAAGTCCACCCTCACGAACGCTCTGGTCGGCAAGAAGGTGGCGATCACCGCCAACCAGCCGCAGACCACGCGGCACACGGTGCGCGGCATCGTGCACCGGCCCGACGCGCAGATGATCCTGGTGGACACGCCGGGGCTCCACAAGCCGCGCACGCTGCTCGGTGAGCGGCTGAACGACGTCGTGCGCACCACGTGGGCCGAGGTCGACGTGATCGGCTTCTGTCTGCCCGCGAACGAGAAGCTCGGCCCCGGCGACCGGTTCATCGCCAAGGAGCTCGCCTCCATCAAGAAGACGCCGAAGATCGCGATCGTCACGAAGACGGACCTGGTCGACAGCAAGGCGCTCGCCGAGCAGCTCATCGCCATCGACCAGCTCGGCAAGGAGCTCGGCTTCGAGTGGGCCGAGATCGTGCCGGTGTCGGCCGTCGGCGACCAGCAGGTCGGGCTGCTCGCGGACCTCATCGTGCCGCTGCTGCCCGAGGGCCCCGCGCTCTACCCCGAGGGCGACCTCACGGACGAGCCCGAGCAGGTCATGGTCGCGGAGCTGATCCGCGAGGCGGCGCTGGAGGGTGTGCGGGACGAGCTGCCGCACTCCATCGCGGTCGTGGTCGAGGAGATGCTGCCCCGCGAGGACCGTCCCGCCGACAAGCCGCTGCTGGACATCCACGCGTTCGTCTACATCGAGCGGCCCAGCCAGAAGGGCATCATCATCGGCCCGAAGGGCAAGCGCCTCAAGGACGTCGGCATCAAGTCCCGCAAGCAGATCGAGGCGCTGCTCGGTACGCCCGTCTTCCTCGACCTGCACGTGAAGGTCGCCAAGGACTGGCAGCGTGACCCGCGCCAGCTGCGCAAGCTCGGCTTCTGAGGCGCCGCTCCGCTATCTCACCCCTCTGATCCGGGTTACCAGGACCGACCCGGCCAGACCGATCGCCGCCGCCGTCAGGTACAGCGTGCGGTAGCCGCCCAGGTGGGTCACGATCGGGGCCGCCAGAGCGGGGGCCGCCACCTGGGGGAGGGAGTTGGCGATGTTGATGATGCCGAGGTCCTTGCCGCGGTCCGCCGCCGTGGGGAGGACGTCCGTCATCAGGGCGAAGTCCACCGACGTGAAGACGCCGAAGCCGATGCCGAGCACCGCCGCCGCGACGATCGCGCCGGGCCAGGTCTGCCAGAGGGCCAATAGCGCCGTCGCCGCCGCCATGAGCGCGCCCGACCACATCACGAACGGTTTGCGGCGGGCCGTCCGGTCCGACCAGGCGCCGCCCACCACGACCGTGGCGAGCATCGTCGCGCCGTTCACCGCCGTCAGGATCAGCACGCCCTCGTCCGGATCGGGGCGGTGCAGGCGGTCGCGGAGGAAGTACAGGAGGTAGAGCAGGACCAGGGAGTTGCTGACGTTCAGCAGGAACCGGGTCAGCCAGGCCCACGCCAGGTCCGGATGGCGGCGCGGGCTCAGCCGGAAGCCCGCCAGGAAGTCCCGCGGGGACCACGGTGGCCGGTCGGCGGCGGACAGGCGCAGGTCCCGGTGGCGTACGACGTAGGGCAGGACGCCCGCCAGGGTGAAGACCGCGCAGGCCGCGTACCCGCCGACCGTTCCGCCCGCCGCCGTCGCGAGCCCCGTCCCCACCACCACGCCGAGCAGCTGCGCCGCCCCCAGCCACCCGCCCACCGAACCCCGCTGCAGCCGCGGCACGCGGTCCGGCACGGCCGCCGTCACCGCCGCGAACGCGGCATTCAGGGTGAGCTGGACCAGACACCACCCCGCCGCGAGCCACCACACCGAGTCCGCCGCGGCGAGGAACAGGAGCGAGAGCGCGCCGCCCGCCGTGCCCGCCACGATCCACGGGGTGCGCCTGCCCCAGCGGGACGTCGTACGGTCCGAGAGCGCGCCGGAGAGCGGGTTCGCGGCAAGGGAGACGACCGCGCCGACGCCCGTCACCCACGCGAGGACGGTCTCCTTGGACGTGCCCGCGGGCGCGAGATCCTCCGCCTGGACGGCGAGCAGGATCTGCAGCGGCCCGTACCAGCCCACCCAGATCGCGCCGTTCGCGAGCGACAGCGAGGCCGTCCAGCCGCGGCCGACCCGCTCGGACGGCTCCCGCAGCGCGGCCGACGCGGCCGGCGTCATGGGCGGCGCGCCCGCAGGGCCTCGCGCAGCCAGTGGTACGACGCCTTGGGCGTGCGCACCTGCGTGGCGTGGTCGACGTGGACGAGCCCGAACCGCTGCCGGTACCCCTCCGCCCACTCGAAGTTGTCGATCAGCGACCAGATGAAGTAGCCGCGCACATCCGCGCCCGACTCCAGCGCGCGGTGCAGCGCCCGCAGGTGGCCGTCTAGGTAGGCGATGCGGTCCTGGTCGTCGAGTCCGTCGTACGAGCAGCCGTTCTCGGTGACGATGAGGGGCGGGAGCCGGTCCCCGTACCGCTCGCGGAACGCGGCGAGGAGTTCGGGGAGCGCGTCGGGGACGACCGGCCAGCCGAAGTCCGTGACCGGGAAGCCGTCGATCCGCCGCGGCGAGAAGGGGAGTTCGGGCGGGAGCGTGACGCCCGCGAACTCCGCCGCCGTGCCCTCGGGCAGCGGCGCGCCCACCTTCGTCGGCTGGTAGAAGTTGATCCCGTACCAGTCGAGCGGCTCGGAGATCACCTTCAGGTCCGCCGCGAGGTCCGCCGAGGGCATCAGCTCCCCGATGCCCTCCGGGTAGGCGCCGAGGAGCAGCGGGTCCGCGAAGAGGCGGTTGAGGAGCAGGTCGTAGAAGTCCGCGGCGGCCGTGTCGTCCTCGGCGGCGGACGCGGGCCACGTCGGGCCGTGCGAGTTGGCGATGCCGATGTCGCGGGCGCCGGCCGCGCGCAGCGCCCGTACGGCGAGGCCGTGCGCGAGGAGCTGGTGGTGGGCGGCGGGCAGCGCGTCGAACAGGAGCCGCTCGCCGGGGGCGTGCTGGCCGAGGGCGTGGCCCAGCAGGGTGTGCTCCGCCGGTTCGTTGAGGGTGATCCACTTGGTGACGCGGTCGCCGATGCGGGCCGCGACGACCGCCGCGTACTCGGCGAACTTCTCGGCGGTGCGCCGGTCCAGCCAGCCGCCCGACTGCTGCACGACGAGCGGGGTGTCCCAGTGGAAGAGGGTGGGCACGGGCCGTACGCCCGCCGCGCACAGTTCGTCGACGAGACGGTCGTAGAAGTCGAGGCCCGCCGGGTTCACCGCGCCCGCCCCGGTGGGCAGCACGCGCGGCCACGAGACCGAGAAGCGGTACGCGTCCACGCCGAGGTCGCGGACGAGCGCCACGTCCTCGCGGTAGCGGTGGTAGTGGTCGCAGGCCACCGCGGCCGTCGAGCCGTCCTTCACGTTCCCCGGCACGGCCGTGAACGCGTCCCAGACGGAGGCGCCGCGCTCGTCGGCGGCGCCCTCGATCTGGTGGGCCGATGTGGCGACGCCCCACAGGAAGTCGCCGGGGAACTCAGGGAACGGTGGTCTCGCCGGTGCCGCGCTCGCTGCCATGGGCGGGATCTTCCGTACCGGCGAACACGGAAGTCAATGGCCGTGCACGGAAAAAGTGAACAACCCTCAAGTTTCTGTCGTGCCCGTGGTTATGAGCCCTCCTTCAGCACCCGGGAGATCAGCTTCCGCTGCGGCTCCGTCAGTCGCGGGTCCGAGCAGTACACCGTCCGCCCGTCCACCGTCAGCTGGTAGTTGAAGCCGTCCGGCACCCCTATCGGCGGGGCGCTCCGACCCTCGGCCACGGCCTGTTCGGCCAGGGCGTGCCATTCCGGGGCATCGGCCAGCTCCGAGGTGTCCACCTCGGCGTGCCGGTCGATGCCCGCGAATCCTCCGGTCCGCTTCACCTGGATACGCATGGGTCCTGTCTACTCCACCGGGCGGGCGGCCGGTAGCACGTCATCAGTCGGTCGCGGGGACCTTGACCGTGGACCACGCGTCGATGACGGCCTTGAGCTCGTCCCCGTCGCCGTACTTCGTGCGCGCGGCGGCCACCGTCAGCTTCGCGAAGTCGGTGAAGGAGGCGTCCTGCGCCAGCTCGCCACCGGTCAGGACCGCGTACCAGATCTGTCCCGCCCGCTCCCACGAGTGACCGCCGAGGGCGTCGGCGACCAGGTAGAACGCGCGGTTCGGGATGCCGGAGTTGATGTGCACGCCGCCGTTGTCGCGGCCCGTGCGCACGTAGTGGTCCATGTCGGCGGGCTGCGGGTCCTTGCCGAGCACGTCGTCGTCGTACGCCGTGCCGGGCTCCTTCATGGAGCGCAGCGCCTTGCCGGTGACGCGCGGGGCGAGCAGGCCCGCACCGATCAGCCAGTCGGCCTCCTGGGCGGTCTGGCCGAGCGTGTACTGCTTGATCATCGAGCCGAAGACGTCCGCCATCGACTCGTTCAGGGCGCCTGGCTGGCCGAAGTACGTGAGGTTCGCCGTGTACTGCACCACGCCGTGGGTGAGCTCGTGGCCGATGACGTCCACGGGGATGGTGAAGTCCAGGAAGATCTCGTTGTCGCCGTCGCCGAACACCATCTGCTCGCCGTTCCAGAAGGCGTTTCCGTACTCCTCGCCGTAGTGGACCGTCGCGTTCAGCGGCAGGCCGCTGTCGTCGATGGAGTTGCGGTTGTACGACTTCTGGTAGAGCTCGAAGGTCGCGCCGAGGCCCGCGTACGCGCGGTTGACGGTGGCGTCCTTGCCGGGCTTGTCGCCCTCGCCGCGCACCTTGCGGCCAGGGAGCTCCGTGCGGTGCTTGGCGTCGTAGATCGTGCGGTGCGGCTTGCCCGCCGCGGCTTCCTTGGGCGGGGCGGCGCTGGGCGCGCCGATGACGGTCGTCAGGCGGCGGTGCGTGCGCTCGATGGAGTCCCGCTCAAGCGTTCGGCGGGCGGGCGCGGCGAGCGCGGGGTCCTGGCTCTGGGCGAGCGTGTCCAGGACGTGGGGCGGCACGATGGTGCAGAAGACGGGCTCGAAGGCTCGTGGGTTGACGGTCATGGCGGCAATGTGGCACTGGGTCATGCCGCTGTCACTACCTGCCACCATGATTGCTGAAATAGAGGGATTGATCACCACTAGGGGTTTATCCGGCCACGGTCCCGCATACTGATACGGGCCCGCGCGATCGAGTGCGGCTCGGCTAGGCTGCGGCACATCATGCGATTCGGGCTGCTTCTCCTTAGCTGCCGCGGCGAGGGCCTGTAGTCGAGGCCGACCCCCTCCCCGCGGAGTTCGGCGTTGCGCTAAGACCGTCGGCCGTCCTTCAGGACACTTCCGAGGAGCCCCGCACATGCCGAACTTCCAGCGCCCCACTGCCATGCCGATCCACAAGTACGGGCAGTACGAGCAGGTCGACATCCCCGACCGCACCTGGCCCGACAACCGGATCACGGTCGCTCCCCGCTGGCTCTCCACCGACCTGCGCGACGGCAACCAGGCGCTGATCGACCCGATGTCGCCGGCCCGCAAGCGCGCCATGTTCGACCTGCTGGTCCGCATGGGCTACAAGGAGATCGAGGTCGGCTTCCCCTCATCGGGCCAGACGGACTTCGATTTCGTACGGTCGATCATCGAGGACGAGGACGCGATCCCCGAGGACGTGACGATCTCCGTCCTGACGCAGGCGCGCGAAGAGCTCATCGAGCGCACGGTGGAGTCACTGAAGGGCGCCCGGCGCGCGACCGTCCACCTGTACAACGCGACCGCTCCCGTGTGGCGCGATGTGGTCTT
Organism: Streptomyces venezuelae; assembly: GCF_008642315.1. Lineage (NCBI taxonomy): Bacteria > Bacillati > Actinomycetota > Actinomycetes > Kitasatosporales > Streptomycetaceae > Streptomyces > Streptomyces venezuelae. The sequence goes on from NZ_CP029192.1 coordinate 6,028,667, forward strand.
CCGCGGCTCGCGCGACGCCGTGAAGCAGATCGCCGTCGACGGCACGCGCCTGGTCATGGAGTACGCCGACAAGCTGCTCGACGACCGCACGACCTTCGGCTACCAGTACAGCCCCGAGATCTTCACCGACACCGAGCTGGACTTCGCGCTGGAGGTCTGCGAGGGCGTCATGGACGTCTGGCAGCCCGACGCCGACCGCGAGATCATCCTCAACCTGCCCGCCACGGTCGAGCGCTCCACGCCCTCCACCCACGCGGACCGCTTCGAGTGGATGTCCCGCAACCTGTCGCGGCGCGAGTTCGTCTGCCTCTCCATCCACCCGCACAACGACCGCGGCACCGCCGTCGCCGCCGCCGAGCTGGCCGTCATGGCCGGCGGCGACCGCGTCGAGGGGTGCCTGTTCGGCCAGGGCGAGCGCACCGGCAACGTCGACCTGGTGACGCTGGGCATGAACCTCTTCTCGCAGGGCGTCGACCCGCAGGTCGACCTGTCCGACATCGACGAGGTCCGCCGCGTGTACGAGTACTGCACGCAGATGGAGGTCCACCCCCGCCACCCGTACGCGGGCGACCTGGTCTACACCGCCTTCTCCGGCTCCCACCAGGACGCCATCAAGAAGGGCTTCGACGCGCTGGAGTCCCGGGCCGCCGCCGCGGGCAAGACCGTCGACGACGTCGAGTGGGCCGTGCCGTACCTGCCCATCGACCCCAAGGACGTCGGCCGGTCCTACGAGGCCGTCATCCGCGTCAACTCGCAGTCCGGCAAGGGCGGCATCGCGTACGTCCTGAAGAACGACCACAAGCTGGACCTGCCCCGCCGCATGCAGATCGAGTTCTCCAGGATCATCCAGACGAAGACCGACGCCGAGGGCGGCGAGGTCACGCCCGGCGCGATCTGGAGCGTCTTCCAGGACGAGTACCTGCCGAACCCCGCGAACCCCTGGGGTCGGATTCAGGTCAAGAACGGCCAGACGACGACCGACACCGACGGCGTCGACCGCCTCACCGTCGAGGCCACGCTGGACGGCGCAGACACCGTCCTGACCGGCACGGGCAACGGCCCGATCTCCGCGTTCTTCGACGCGCTGCAGGGCATCGGCATCGACGTACGCCTGCTGGACTACCAGGAGCACACGATGAGCGAGGGCGCGTCCGCGCAGGCCGCCTCGTACATCGAGTGCGCGATCGGCGACAAGGTGCTGTGGGGCATCGGCATCGACGCGAACACGACGCGCGCCTCCCTGAAGGCCGTCGTGTCCGCCGTCAACCGCGCGGCGCGCTAGTCCGCCGCCCTTCCGCGCCCGGCCCCGTCCGCCCTTCCGGCGGGCGGGGCCGCGTCATCTCCCGGCCATGTCGGGCTCGCTCTCCTGTACGAGGTGCTGACGCCACATCATCGATGTGGCTAACATCACGCCAACACGGCAATGCAGCCGGGGAGTTACGGAGGTGCGTGATGCTGCCAGATCGGGGACGAAACGGCCGGAATTCCCGCATCCCCGCCAAGCCGGTCTCCCGCGGGCGGGCGCTGTGCAGGCGCGTGGTCGGCATGAACACGGCCTGGGACGCCGTCGGTGACGGCGAGTTCTTCTGCCCGGCGTGCGGCGGTGACCGCAACTACCAGCGCCTCACCGGCCGGCGCCGCTTCGTCCTGCTCGGCGTGCCCGTCCTGCCGCGCGGCACCCGCGGCCCCGTCATCCAGTGCGCCGCCTGCCAGGACCTGTTCGACCCTGACGTCCTGGACCACCCCACCACCACCCGGCTCTCCGCGATGCTCCGCGACGCCGTCCACACGATCGTCCTCGCCGTCCTCTCCACGGGCGGCACGGGCTCGCGCCCCGTCCTCGAAACCGCCGTCTGCGCGCTGCAGGGCGCGGGCCACGAGGACTGTACGGAGGACCGCCTCGTCGCCCTCGTCGACGCGCTCGCCACGGACGCCGGGCGCGCTGCCGAACCCGACTGCGCCCCCGGCCTCGCCATCGAACTCCACGAGGCCCTCGGCCCGCTGGCCCCGCACCTCGCCCCCGCGGGCCGCGACGCGCTCCTCCTCCAGGGCGCACGCATCGCCCTCGCCGACGGTCCCTACACCCCCGCCGAACGCGATGTGCTCAGCACGGCGGGCTGCGCCCTGACGATCTGTTCGGAGGACGTGACACGCCTCCTCGCGACGGCCCGGACACCGTCCTGAGCCGAACCCGGCCCGCGTGCGCAAGGACGGGGTCCGCTGGGCGGCCGTGATCCTCTTGAACACCCTGGCGTTCGCCGGGGTGTTCGTCCTGTTCTACGCGATCCGCGTGCCGCTGCTGCCCTCCGCGGAGGAGGGCCGGATCGCCGTCGGGGTCGCGGCAGCGACCGTCGTGGCGACGCTCGGGGGGACGGCGGGGGCGGCGTGGGTGGGGCGGGCGGTGGTCGACGCGCGCGCTGCGGCTCCGGCTGCGGGTCCGGGTCCGGGTCCGGGTCCGGGTCCGTCGGATTCTGCTCCCGTCCGTGACTCCATCCCCGACCCTGCCCGCGTACTCGTCCGCATGGGTGAACTCCCTCTCCGACCCCGTGGCTTCCAGCCCCGCGAAGACCTCCTCGCGGGCCTCGAACAGGCGGCGGACGCACCCGGCCTCACCGTCGTGCACGCCGTCACCGGCGCGCGCGGGGTCGGCAAGACGCAGCTCGCCGCGGCCTATGCGCGGCGCCGCATCGTGGAGGGCTGGCCCGTCGTCGCGTGGATCGCGGCGGAGAGCGGCGGCCGCCTCGCCTCGGGCCTCGCCGAACTCGCCGACCGGCTCGGCGTGCGCGCCCCCGGCGACGACGTGGCCACGGCGGCCCGCGCCGCCCTCGGCTGGATCGGCTCCCACCCCGAGCTGCCGTGCCTGATCGTCGTCGACAACGCGACGGACCCGGACGAGGTCGCCGCGTGGCTCCCCGTCGCGGGGCGGGCGCAGGTCGTCGTGACGACAACGGTGCGGTCCTTCGGGAACATCGCCGGCGCGCTGGTCGACGTGGACGTGTTCACGGAGGAGGAGGCGCTGGACTTCCTGCGCGAACGGTCGCAGTGCGGGGCCCCGGACGGGGCCGCGGAACTCGCCTCCGAGCTGGGCTACTTGCCGCTGGCCCTCGCGCAGGCGGCGGAGGTGATCCGGGGGCGGGGCGTCGGATACCGGGGGTACCTGGAGCGGCTGCGGACGTATCCCGTGCGGGAGGTGCTGGCCAGGGCGCCGGGGGACCGGTATCCGCATCGGGTGGGGGAGGCGGTTCTGCTGGCGGTGGAGGAGGTGGAGGGGCGGTGCGGTGGTGGGCTCGTCCGGGTGCTGCTGGACACCCTGTCCGTGCTGTCGCCCGACGGGGTGCCGCGTGAGCTGCTCGCCGGGGCGGTGGGGAGCCAGGAAGCAGGGGCGGTCGACGACGTGCTCGGTGCGCTCGTCGACGCGTCGGTCATCACGCGGGTCGGCGGCGACGCGGTCGCCGTGCACCGGCTCGTGCAGCGGGTGCTGCGGGAGCGGGCGCGGCAGGAAGGGACGTTGGACCGGGCGGCCGACCTGGTCGTCGGGTACCTCGACGGACAGCTGGTGCCGTCCGCGCACGCATGGCGGCTGCGCGAGCGTGGGCGACAGCTCGCCGACCAGATCGAGGCGCTGTGGAGCGCGCTGCGGCCCGAGGTGGAGGGCCGGGGCGCGGCCGCCATGGAGCCGTTGATCGACCTGCGGAGCTGGGTGGCCGAGGAGCACCTCGTCGAGGTGGGCGACCTGACGCGGGCGCTGAGCGTGGCCAGGGAGGTCGTGGCCGTCTGCGACGCGGCCCCGGACGCCGCCGGGTCGGTCACCGCGTCCGCCCTGGAATCTCTGGGGGACGTCTGCGCGCGAGCGGGTCGCGTCGCGGAGGCCGTCACGGTCCGGCGCAGGTGCCTGGAGCTGCTGGAGGCCGCGGCGGATCCCGACGAGCGCGAGGTGTGCCTGGCCCGTCAGGACCTGGCCGACGCCTGCCAGGCAGCGGGCAGGTTCGAGCCCGCGGTGACCCTGTACGAGACCGTGGTGCGCGACGCCGAGCGGCTGTTCGGTCCCCAGCACGCCGTCACCCTCTCCGCCCGCGGCCGCCTCGCGCGCTCCTACGCTGCCGCCGGCCGCCTCGCCGAGGCAGTCGCCCTCTCCGAACGCATGCGCTCCGAGCTCACGGAAGGGGTGCGCGCCGACGCCTCGCCGGGAGCCGCCGCCGACAGTGCCCGGGAGCTTTGGCCCTGGCGGACGCTCGCGGACGCCTATGGATCGGCGGGCCGGGCGGAGGAAGGTGTGGCGCTGCTCCGGGAGTTCCTCGCGGAGCGTGTGCAGACGGACGGGGAGGACGCCCCCGAGACCATCCACAGCCGGCACGCCCTCGCCCTGAACTGCCTCTCCGCGGAGCGGTACGACGAGGCCCTGACGGAGGCCCGGCGGGCCGAGGCCGACGCCGTCCGGGTCTTCGGCGACCTCTCCGAGGACACCGCGGACATCAGGGACACCGTCGCGCTCTGTCTGCTGCGGATGGACCACGACGAGGAGTCGATCGGCCTGCACCGGCGGATCGTGGCCGACCTGACCGAACTGCACGGTCCGGACCACCGCGGCGTCCTCTCCGCGCGGCTGAACCTGGCGCGTGCCCTGGGCAAGGGACTGCACGAGAGCGAGTCGTATCAGGTCCACCGCGACGTACTCGCCGACTACACAAGCCTGTTGGGGCCGGACCACCCGGACACCCTCGAAGCACGGGCCCAGTACGTCGACGGGTGCGCCTCGGTGGGGCGCACCGCGGAGGCGGTCACCACGGCGCGGGAGGTGCTCGCCGACGCGGAGGCCGTCTTCGGTCCCACTCACCGCCGCGTTCTGGCCATCCGTCTCGATCTCGCCATGGTGCTCGTCGAGGAGGGGCGGGGCGAGGAGGCCGTCACGCTGCTGAGGCGATCGCTGCTGGACACCACGCAGGCCCTCGGCGCCGGCCATCCGCAGGCTCTGCGGGTGCGCGCCCATCTCGCCCGCGCCCTGGGCGGCCTGGGCCGCTGGACCGAGATCTGCGCGTTGCAGGAGGAGAACGTCACCGAGCTGGCCCGGCTGTACGGGGAGGACCACGTGGAGGTGGTGCGCTCGCGCGCCGCTCTCGCCGTTTCCTACGGGCAGTGCGGTCGGTACGAGGAGGCCCTGGCGCTGCGTCGACAGGTGCTGGACGACATGATCCGACTGCGCGGCTCCGATCACGGCGACACACTCACGGCGCGCCGCAGCCTGGCGTGGGCCCACGGAACGCTGTGGCGCTACCAGGAGCAGGTGGAGTTGGCGGAGGATGCCCTCGCCGAAAGTGTCCGCGTGTACGGCGTCGACCATCTGGTGACGCTCGCCGTCCGGGGCGAGTACGCGTCGGCCCTGTCCGGGAGGAAGAAGTGGCGTGAAGCGAGACGGGTCGCGACCGAGCTGTACGCGTCCTACCTGCGTGTCCTCGGCCCCGACCACCCCTACACGGTCAACGCGCTCAGCAGGACGGCTTACCCCCTCCGCAGACGTCAGCGCCGCCTCAAAGCGCTCACCGTCCGCAAACGGGTCCTCGCCGCGCACGAACGCCGCTCGGGCCCCCTGAGCGACGAGGCCGTCACGGCCCGCCGCAACCTCGGCGCCGCCTACGTAGCCGTCGGCCGGGTGTGGAAGAACGTCGCCCTGCAACGGCGCCTGCTCCACGACCTCACCGAGGAGTTCGGCCCCGATCATCCGTGGACGCTCGCCCAACGCAGCTGGTGGGCGACCAGCGCTCTGCGCTGTTCGGGACGCTGGCGCGAGGCCCTGGCAGTCATGCGGGAACTCGCCGCCGACTACGAGCGGATCCACGGGCCCGAGCACCGGTGGACCCTCGAGACCCGGCTGGGGCTCGGCCGGCTGGCCCGCCGCACCGGTCGCGGCCGTACCGCCGTCGCGGAGCTCGCCGCCCTCGTCGCCGACCACGAGCGCCTGCACGGACCCGACCACGCCTGGACCTGGCTGGCCCGCACCAGTCACGCGTACGCCCTGCTGTGGTCCCTCCACCCCCGCCGCGCCGCCGACCGCTACGGCACCCTCCTCCACGATGCCGTCCGTATCTTCGGTGCCGACAGCCTCCAGGTTCGGACCGTCGGGCGGCGGTATGTCCTTCTCTGTCTCGGTGCCGGGAACTGGAGTCGCCCCCGGGAGGCGCTGCGCGTACTCCGCGGGGAGTAGTGCCGGCCCGCCGCCTCCCCGCGGTGTAACCCCCGTCTCGCCCCACGGCCCGAGGGAAATTCAACCGGCCGACGGGAGGGTAGGGCGTGAACCTGTCACCACTGTGGAAAGGGGCCCGTCATGGGGGCCATTCAGAACGAGGCCGCACCGGCGCGGCGGCGGCGCGCCGTGCCCTGGGTGTTCCTGGGGCTGTGGATCGTCGTCCTCGCGGTCGCCTCGCCGTTCGCGTCGAAGCTTTCCGGCGTCCAGACGGACCGGGCCGTCGACTACCTTCCGGCCAGTGCGTCCTCCACCGAAGTCGCCGAGCTGCAGGACAAGTTGCCCGGCGGCGAGGCCACCGAGCTCGTGCTCGTCTACCACCGGGACGGCGGGCTCACCGCCGCCGACCGGAAGGCGGCCGCGGACCAGGTCGCGGAGATCGCCGGCGCCCACAAGCTCGTCGGCAAGCCGGAGGCCGTACCGTCCAAGGACGGCGCCACCCTCATGTACCCCATCGCGAGCACCGAGCCCGGCAAGGACGAGGACAAGCGGGACGCGCTGGTCAACGACGTGCGGGACACCACGCACGGCGAGAACGGGCTGAGCGTCGACGTCGGTGGCGCGGGGGCCCTCGACACCGACGCGAGCGAGGTCTACAACTCGCTCGGCGGACCCCTGCTCTACACCACCGCGGGCGTCGTCGCGCTGCTCCTCATCGTCATCTACCGCAGCCCCTTCCTGTGGCTCGTGCCGCTCGCCGTCGCGGGCGTCGCCGACTACTTCGCGATGGGCGTCGCGTACGGCCTGTACGAGGCCTTCGGGACGTCGGTCACCGGGCAGAGCTCGGGCATCATGACCATCCTCGTGTTCGGCGCGGGCACCGACTACGCGCTGCTGCTCGTCTCCCGCTACCGGGAGGAACTGCGCAGGATCGAGCATCCCTACGACGCGATGATCGCCGCCCTGCGCGGCTGCGGGCCCGCCGTGCTCGCCTCCTCCGGCACCGTCGCCGCGGGACTGCTCTGCCTCCTCGCGGCCGACCTCAACAGCAGCCGCGGCATGGGGCCGCTCGGCACCGTCGGCGTGCTGTGCGCGCTCGTCACCATGCTGACGCTGCTGCCCGCCGTGCTCGTCCTGCTCGGCCGACGCGTGTTCTGGCCGCTCGTGCCCGCCTTCGGCAGCACACCCAAGCAGCGCCGCAGCCTCTTCTCCGCGATGGGCGACTCCGCGGGGCGCAGGCCGCTCACCGTGCTCGCGAGCGGCGCCGTGCTGCTCGGCGCGCTCGCCCTCGGCGCGTTCAACCTGCCCGGCGCGCTCAAGCAGGAGGACTCCTTCACCAAGACCCCCGAGTCCGTGTCCGCCATGGAGACCCTCGCCGCCGCCTACCCCGCGCTGAACACCCAGCCCATCACCGTGATGACACCGACCGGGCGGGCCGACGACTCCCTGACGCGCATCCGCGACACCGAGGGCGTGGGCCGCGCGGAGCGCGGACGGACCGCCGAGGGCTGGACCGAGATCACCGTCACCGCCACGTCCGCACCCGAGTCCAAGGGTGAGACCGCGACCATCGAAGCGCTGCGGGACGGGCTCGACGGCTCGTACGTGGGCGGTTCCAGCGCCCAGCAACTCGACCTGAAGGACACCAACGCCCGCGACCAGAACATCGTCGTGCCGCTCGTCCTCGGCGCTGTCCTGCTCGTCCTCGTGGCCCTGCTGCGCAGCATCGTCGCGCCGCTGCTGCTGCTCGCCGCGGTCGTCGCGGTGTGGGGCGCGTCGCTCGGCATCGCGGGGCTGGTCTTCGGGCCGCTCTTCGGGTTCGACGGCACCGACCCGGGCCTCGGGCTGCTCTCCTTCGTCTTCCTCGTCGCACTCGGCGTGGACTACGGCATCTTCCTGATGCACCGGATGCGGGAGGAGTGCCTGAACGGCGCCGAACCGGGCGAGGCCGCGCTCACCGCGCTGCGCACCACCGGCGGTGTCATCGCCTCCGCGGGCCTCGTCCTCGCCGCCACGTTCGCCGTGCTCACCAGCATGCCGCTGGTCAGCCTCGTCGAGCTGGGACTCGTCATCGCCGTCGGCGTGCTGCTCGACACGTTCCTGGTCCGCACGTACCTCGTGACGAGCGCGAGTGTCGCGCTCGGCAGGAAGGTGTGGTGGCCGGGACCGCTGTCCCGGCCCGCCGCCGCGGTTCCGCCGCCGACCCACGAGGCCGAGCCCGTCCGGGTTCCCTCGCCTTGAGCCGGCCGGTTCGGGCGTCCCTCCTCTGCCGGAGGGGCGCCCGTGTGCCGAACCCCTCCCACAGGGGCGCCCGCGTGCCGGAAGATGGAGCGGTGGAATTCTTCGAGACCGGTCCCGGCGCGCGGTGCGGCCCCGTCCGCCACAACCTCGTCGAGCGGTTACTCGGCTCGCCCGCCCCCGGCGAACGGCTGTGCACGGACCCCCTGTTCGCCCTCGTCATGGCCGCCAGCGCCGTCGTGATCGTGCGGGTCGTACGGGACAACGGACAGACGCCCGACCTGCTCGGCTGGGCGCTGCTGCTCGCCGCCCACGTCGTCGTCGTTTGGCGGCGCCGCGCCCCCGTACGCGTCATGGTCACCCTGATGGCCATCCTGCTGACCTACCACTCGCTGGGCAACAACCACACCGCGCCCATGGCCGTGTCGATGGTCGCGCTGTTCACCGTGGCCTCCCGCACCCGGCCCCGCACCACGCTCCTCATCGGCGTCGGCGTCATGGGCGTCATGCTGAGCGTGAAGTTCCACGAAGGACTGGCCGAGGGCGCCCAGTCGCTGCGCATCTCCGGCTGGATCGTCGCGTTCCTGCTGCTCGGCTTGTACGTGCGCATGCACCGGCAGTACGTCGCCTCCGTGGTGGAGCGCGCCGAACGCGCCGAACGAACCCGCGAGGAGGAGGCGCGCCGCCGGGTCGCCGAGGAACGGCTGCGCGTCGCCCGCGACCTGCACGACCTGCTCGCGCACAGCATCACCCTCGTCGGCGTCCAGACGTCCGTCGCCGCGCACGTCCTGGCCGCCGACCCGGACCGGCTCGACCGTGCCGCGGTGGCGAAGGCGCTCGACGACGTCGCCGAGACCTGCCGCTCCGCACGCGGTGAACTCCGGGCCACGCTCCAGGTGTTGCGCTCCGGCACCGACGACGAGGACGGGGCGGATGCGGTCGAGGCGCGCGGGCCGCTGCCCGGCCTCGACAGCCTCTCCGACCTCGCCGACGCGGCCCGCACCGCGGGCGCCCGCGTCGAGCTCGCGGTGGCGGAGTGTCCGGCTCCGGCGGCCGTGGGCGCCGCGGCCTACCGCATCGTGCAGGAGGCGCTCACCAACGTCGTACGGCACGCGGGGCCCGGCATCACCGTGCGGGTGTCGGTGCGCACGGAGGACACGGCGCTGTGCGTGCGGGTCGCGGACGACGGAAGCGGTGGACGTGCCCAAGGGGACGGTCACGCGCCGGGGTTCGGGCTTCTCGGAATGCGGGAGCGGGCCCGTACGGTCGGTGGCACCCTGGACGCGGGGCCGCGGCCCGAAGGGGGATTCCTGGTGTCCGCGGTGCTGCCGCTCGCCCCCGTTTCCCTGGGAGGTCTGTCGTGACGGTGCCGGTCCGCGTGCTGCTCGCCGACGATCAGACGCTGGTGCGGGCCGCGTTCGCGATGCTCGTCGACTCGGCGCCCGACATGGAGGTCGTGGGGCAGGCGGGCACGGGGCGCGCGGCGGTCGACCTGGCCCGCTCCGAACGCGCCGACCTCGTCGTCATGGACATCCGCATGCCCGACCTCGACGGCATCGAGGCGACGCGGCTGCTCGCCGCCGACGAGGACCTGGCGGGCGTGAAGGTCCTGATGCTGACCACGTACGACACCGACGAGCACGTCGTCGACGCGCTGCGCGCGGGCGCGTCCGGCTTCCTGGTCAAGGACACCAAGCCCGCCGAACTCCTGGAGGCCATCCGCACGGTGGCGGCGGGCGACTCCCTCCTGTCGCCGGGGCCGACGGCCCGGCTGATCGCCCGGGTGCTGCGGGCGCCGGACGCGGGGGTGCCGGTCGAGGGCGGGCCCGAGGGGCTCTCGGAGCGGGAGCGGCAGGTGCTGCGGCTCGTCGCGCGCGGCCTGAACAACCAGGAGATCGCCGACACGCTGGGCCTCAGTCCACTGACGGCGAAGACGCACGTCAGCCGCATCATGGGGAAGCTGGGCGCACGCGACAGGGCCCAACTCGTCATCATCGCGTACGAGTCGGGCCTGGTCGCGCCGGGATCCGTGGTCTCGCCCTGAGCGGTGGCGGTCCTGATCGTCAGCTCAGGGCGATCGCCGCGGCGACGGCCGGGCCGAAGGCGCCGCCCAGCTGGTAGCAGAGGCTGAACAGGCCGATGGCGGTGGGGCGTTGCGCGGTCGGGGTGGCCGCCGTCGCGTACACCGCGAGCGTCGCCTGGCCGGCGCTGGTGGTGAAGACGGCCAGGGTCGCGACGAGCAGGAGCAGCGGCGCCCAGGGGGTGAACACCGCGGTGAGCGGTGCGGCCGCGCCGAAGGCGAGCAGGATCGTCAGGACGCGCGGGCGGGTCATCCGGCCCGCGGCCGCGGCCAGCGCCATGGACAGCGCCGACCCCACGAGGAGGGCGACCAGCTGGTAGGTGCCGATCGTGGACGACGACCAGTCGGTGCGGTCGCGCAGCAGCTGCGGGACGGTGAAGAGCAGCGCGAAGTACGAGGTCGCGAGGGTGCAGGCCAGCGCCGCCGACGGGACGAACACGCGGGAGCGCAGGAGCGCGGCGGGCACGAAACCGGTGGGGCGTGCGCGGACGTGCAGGGCCAGGAGCACGGCCGACACCAGCGCGGCGGCCACCGCGGGCAGCGGGTGGCGCGGGACGAGCACCAGGGACGTCGCCGTCAGGACGAGCAGGACGGCGCCCCGGCCGTCGAAGGGGGTGGAGCGGGGCGGTGCCGACAGGTCGGCGCGGCGCATGACCGCGGGCAGCGCGAGGAGGGCGACCGCGCCGGCGGACAGGGCCACCCGCCAGGACGCCGCGCCCGCGACCGTCGAGCCGAGCAGCGGTCCGACCGCGCCGACCGTGCCGAAGCCCGCGGTGATCACGCCCATCCTGCGGACCGAACCCGCCAGGCTCATCGCCGCGGTGACCAGGCCCGCACCGCCCGCGGCCTGCGCCGCCCGGCCCGCCATGGCCAGCGGCAGCCAGGGTGCGGCGGCGAGCACCGCCGTACCGGCCACGATCAGCGCGGCGCTCAGCTTGAGGGCGGCGCCGAGGCCCCTGCGGCGCAGCAGGCCCGCCATGAGCGGGGTGCCGACGGCCATGGCCCAGGCGAAGACGGTGACGAGCCAGGTGGCGTCGGCCGCGCCGACGCCGAGTGATGCCGCCATGTCGGGAAGGATCAGCACGGCGCTGTTGGCACCGGCGGCGACCGGTGCGGCGAGCAACGCCAGCCAGAGGGCCGGGACTTGACGCGGGGCGGGGCCGGCGGTGGGGCGGGCGAGGGTGTGGGTGCGGGTGGTCGCGGTGGAGGAGGACATGCCGGCGGCTCCGGGAGGTGGCAGGGGCGGGGAGGAGTGGGGCGGCGCTGACCGGTGCGGGTCAGACGGTGGTGACGACCTGGTCGTAGGTGAGGCGCGGCGAGCGCGGGTACCAGGCGTCGGGTCCGGGGCGGCCGATGTTCACGACCATCAGCGGCGTGTGGTCGTCGTCGAGGAACTCCTTCTGCACGCCGGGGAAGTCGAACCCGGTCATCGGCCCGGCCGCGAGGCCTGCCGCGCGCACGCCGAGGATGAAGTACGCCGCCTGGAGCGTCGCGTTGAGGTGCGCCGACTCCTCGCGGACCGGGCGGTCGGCGAAGAAGAGGTCCGCGGCCTGCGGGAAGTGCGGGAGCAGTGCCGGGAGTTCCTCGTGGAACTCGTTGTCCGCGGCGAGTATCGCGACGAGCGGGGCGGTCAGGGTCTTGGCCCGGTTGCCCTCGTCCATGAGTTCCCCGAGCCGCTCGCGGCCCTCGGCCGACCGGACGAGGACGATCCGCAACGGCGACTGGTTGTAGGCGGTCGGCGCGTACTTGACCAGGTCGTAAACCGCCTGGATCTGTGCCTCGGCGACCGGCTCCGCGGTGAACGTGTTGGCGGTGCGGGCCTCGCGGAAGAGGAGGTCCTGGGCGGTGGGGTGCAGGGTCAGCTCGGACACGGGTGCTCCTGTCGGGGGGAGGTCTCAACAACCTCGACAATCTCGATAGTGAGATAGAAGCAGATGACACTCTTAGAAACAAGTATCTCGAAACTAAGAGACCCAAGAATGAGAGAGTCAGCGCTGATAGGGTTGCCGGCGAGACAGTCCGTACCGAGAGGAGTGGCGGCCATGAGCGACGTCGTGGACGCGGTCATCGACCAGTGGGTCGCGGAGCGCCCCGACCTGGCGGAGGCCCTCTGGCCGGTCGAACTCTTCGGGCGCATCCAGCGCCTGGGTCTGCTGGTCGACAGGACGGTCAAGGCCACGGCCGCGCAACACGGCCTGGACGTCGGCGAGTTCGACGTCCTGACCACGCTGCAGCGTTCGGGTCCGCCCTACGCCCTCACCGCCGGCACCTTCCTCAAGGCTTCCATGGTGTCCTCCGGCACCATCACCAACCGCATCGACAAGATGGAGGCCAAGGGCCTGGTCGTGCGGGTACGCGACGGGGAGGACCGCCGCACCGTCAAGATCCGCCTCACCGAGCGCGGCCACGAGGTCACCCGCGCCGCCTTCGCCGACCACCTCGCGAACTACGCGCGCGTGCTCGACGAGGTGGACCGCGAACTGGTCGAGCAGGGCGCGCAGGGGCTTCGGCAGGTGCTGGAGGCGCTCGGGGACACGTCCCTCAAGTAGGCCTCAGTGCATCCGGCGGCGTCTCACAGCAGTCCCGCCGTCGCCAGGTGCTTGCCCACCCGCTCCGTCTCCGCCGCCGACAACGGGATCTGTGGCTCCGCCGTGGCCGGGCAGTCGATGACCCCGCGCAGGTGCAGCGCCGCCTTGAACGCGCCGAGCGCCGCGGAACTGCCGCCCATCCGCGCCGGATCGCCCACCGACACCATCCCGAACAGCCCGCACAGACGCTCCTGTTCGGCCCGCGCCCGCGCCCAGTCACCCTCCCGGCAGGCCCGGTGGAGCCGCACGTACCCCTCCGGGTCGACGTTCCCGAGCCCCGGCACGACGCCGTCCGCGCCCATCGCGAGCGCCGAGTCGACCGTGAGCTCCGACCCCGTCAGGACACCGAACCCCGCGAGCCCCGGCTCCGCCCGCTTGCCGAGGACCACGCGCCGGAACGCGCCCTCGTCGCCGCTGGAGTCCTTCAGGCCCGCGAGCACACCGTCCCCGGCCAGCTCCAGGACCAGCTCCGCGGGCAGCTTCGTGTGCACCGCCATCGGAATGTCGTACGCCACGACGGGCGCCCCGCAGCCCTCCGCGACCAGCCGGAAGTGCCGGGCGATCTCGGCCGGATGGGTCCGCGTGTAGAAGGGCGCGGTGACCACGACCGCGTCCGCGCCCGCCTCGGTGGCGGCCCGCGCGCGGTCGAGGACGCGGGGCGTGGTCATGTCGATGGCCCCGGCCAGGACCGGGAGCCGCCCGCCCGCGTGGCGGACGACGGTCTCGACGACGAGGGTGCGCTGCCGATCCGTCAGGTACGCGACCTCGGAGGTCGAGCCGAGGACGAAGAGTCCGTCGACGCCGGCCGCGACGAGGTGGTCGACGAGCCGTGTGAGGGAGGGGACGTCCACCTCGCGGTCCGGTGTCAGGGGCGTGCAGACGGGCGGGACGACACCGGTCAGCGGGGCGGGCATGGTCATGGATGCTCCCTGGGGGTGGCGCTGTGGAGGACGGTGGCGCTGTCCGTGGCTCCGGCCGTGGCGGCGGCCTGCGTGACGAGGTCGTGGGTCGATTCCCCCTCGGCCACGGGATGGAAACAGCGGAACCGGTGTCCGTCACCCGCGGGCCGGCTCTCCGGCATGGCGGTGGCGCACACCTCGTCCGCCTTCCAGCAGCGGGTGCGGAACGGGCAGCCGCTCGGCGGCCGGGTCGCCGAGGGCACGGGACCGACGAGCGGGATCGGGTCGATGGGGTCGAGCAGCCCGGGCGTGGCGGAGAACAGGGCGCGCGTGTACGGGTGCCGGGCGCGGGTCAGGCTCGCCCCGGCCGGCGACTCCTCGACGATCCGGCCCAGGTACATCGTGACGACGCGGTCGCTCATCCTGCGCACGGTCTGGATGTCGTGGGACACGAAGACGAGCGCGAGTCCCAGGCGCTCCTTCAGGTCGAGGAGCAGGTTGAGGATCTGGGCGCGTACGGACACGTCGAGGGCGCTCGTCGGCTCGTCGGCGACCACGAGGTCGGGTTCGAGGGCTAGGGCGCGGGCGATGGCGACGCGCTGGCGCTGCCCGCCGGACAGCTGGCCCGGGAGGCCTTCGGCGAGGCTCTTCGGCAGGCCCACCAGGGACATCAACTCCCGTACGCGCTCGTCCCGTTCCCTCGGGGTGCCTCGTTTGTGCACGTCCATGGGGTCCCGAAGGATGCGGCTCACCGGGAGGCGGCGGTTCAGGGCGGTCGACGGGTCCTGGAAGATCATTCCGGTACGGGTGCCGATGGAGGTACGGCGTTCCGCCGGCGGCATCGTCCACAGGTCGCGGCCCCGGAACGACACGGTGCCGCTCGTGGGGCGCTGGGCGCCGACGAGGACTTTGGCCAGGGTCGACTTGCCGCAGCCGGATTCGCCGACGATGCCTACGGTCTCGCCGGGGGCGAGGGCCACTGTTGCTTCTGTCAGGGCGTACACGTGGTCCCGGGAGATCAGCCCTCCGGAGCGGGCCTTGTGCACTACGTGCACGTTGTCCAACTCGATGATGGGGGTGGTCATGTCGGCTCCCGGTGGGTGGTGGCTGGTCGCGCAGTTCCCCGCGCCCCTGGGGAGCCTGCGCTGCCGGAGTCGCCGGAGCCGTTGGGGGTGGTCATGTCGGCTCCCGGTCCGTTGTGGCTGGTCGCGCAGTTCCCCGCGCCCCTGAAAGGCCCCCCGGAGGCGCGTCTGAGCGGCCCTCCGGAGGCGCCTCTGAAAAGCCTCCTGGAGGCGCGTCTGACAGGCCCCCCGCGGTGGTTCGCGATGCCTCGTCCGCCGGGTGGTGGCAGGCCGTGGAGTGTGTTGGCGTACCCGCCAGCCGGGGAGGCGTTTCGCGGCATACCTCGTTCGCCAGGGGGCAGCGGTCCGCGAATCTGCAGCCCGGCGGGAAGTCCGCCGGGGACGGGACCACGCCCTTGATCTGCGTGAGGCGTTGCGCCGCCGACTCCAGGGAGAGGACCGAGCCGAGCAGGCCCCGTGTGTAGTGGTGCTCGGGGGACTCCACGAGGTCCGCCGTCACGCCCGTCTCGACGATCTGCCCGCCGTACATCACCACCACCCGGTCGGTGACGTCGGCGACGAGCGCGAGGTCGTGGGAGACGAGGATCAGGGCGAAGCCGAGTTCCTCGCGGAGGCGGAGCAGGAGCTGGATGATCTGCGCCTGCACGGTGACGTCCAGGGCCGTGGTGGGCTCGTCGGCGACGATCAGCTTCGGGTCGCGGGAGAGGGCCATGGCGATCAGGACGCGCTGGCGCTGGCCGCCGGAGAGTTCGTGCGGGTAGCTGCGCAGGGTGCGGTCGGGGTCCAGGCCGACCAGTTCGAGGAGTTCCGGGGCCGTGCGGCGGCCGCCTCGGCGTACGACCTGTTTGAGTTGGGAGCGGACCGTCATCGCCGGGTTCAGGGAGGACAGGGCGTCCTGGTAGATCATCGCCATGTCGTGGCCGAGCAGGCGGCGTCGAGCGCGCGTCGGCAGGGCGGTCAGGTCCTGTCCGTCGAAGGTGACGCGGCCGCCGACCCGGGCGCCCTTCGGCTCCAGGCCCATCACCGTGAGCGCGGTCAGCGACTTGCCGCAGCCCGACTCGCCGACCAGGCCGAGGACTTCGCCGGGGCGTACGTCGAAGCTGATCCCGTCGACGATGTCGACGCCCCCGTGACGCTGCGGGAAAGAGATCGTGAGGCCGGTGACCGCAAGCACCGGAGTGCCGGTGGGGAGGGGGCGGGCGCGGGAGCGGAGGCGGTGGGCCGCCCGGGTCAGGCCGGGCAGTTCGAGGACGCGGCCGCTGCCGGGCTCCGGTGCCTCCAGGCGGTCCTGGGCGCGGTCCGTGCCGGTGACGTCGCGGGTGGAGGGCGCCGCCCACGCGTCCGACACGCCTTCGGAGAGGACGTTCAGGGCGAGGACGGTGATCAGCATGAGGAGGCCGGGGAAGACCGTCGCCCACCAGCCGCCGATGAGGACCATGTTCTTGCCGTCCGCGATGACGCTGCCCCAGGACGGGTCGGGCGGCCGCACGCCCGCGCCGATGAAGGAGAGCGACGCCTCGAAGACGATGGCCTCGGCGACCTGCACGGTGCAGAAGACCAGGATGGGCGCGGCGCAGTTGACGGCGACGTGGCGGACGATGATGTGCGGGGTGCGGGCGCCGATGATGCGTTCGGCGACGACGTAGTCCTCGCCGTACTGGTCGAGGACGTTGGCCCGTACGACACGGGCGATCGGCGGGGTGAACAGGAAGGCGATGGCGCAGATCAGGACGGCGATGCCGCCGCCGAACACCGCGACGAGCACGGCGGCCAGGGCGATCCCGGGGAACGCCATGACGACGTCCAGGCAGCGCATCAGCGTCTCGTCGACGGCCTTGCGGGAGGTCGCGGCGACCGCACCGATGACCGCGCCCGCGACGAGCGCGAGCAGGGTCGCGCCGAGCCCGATGGCGAGCGACCAGCGCGCCCCGTACATCAGCCGGCTGAGGATGTCCCGGCCCAGGCTGTCCTGGCCCATCCAGTGCTCGGCGGAGGGCGCGCCGGTGCCGCCGGCCTGGGGCTGCTGGTCGAGCGGGTCGTGCGGGGCGAGCAGCGGGGCGAAGAGCGCCACGAAGACGACGAGTGCGACGACGCCGACCGCGACGCGGGACAGGACGGGGAGCTTGCGCAGGGAGCGGAGCCGGATGCCGGGCACGGCGAGCCGCTCGGCGAGCGCCCTGCGGGTTCCGGGCGGGGTGTACGTCAACTCGTCCCCCTCAGGCGTGGGTTGACCAGCAGGTAGAGGACGTCGATGACGAGGTTCACGACCACGAAGCCGACGGCGGTGGTGATGACGACGCCCTGCACCACGGCCGGGTCGCCGTTCTTCACGGCGTCGATCATCAGCTTCCCCATGCCGGGCAGCGAGAAGATCGTCTCGATGACGACCGCGCCGCCGAGCAGATAGCCGACGCGCAGGCCGAGCACGGTGAGGGGGTTGATGAGGGCGTTGCGCAGGACGTTGCGGCCGACGACGACCACCGGGGGCAGACCGTTGCCGATGGCCGTCCGTACGTAGTCCTTGTCGAGCTCCTCGACGACGGCGGTGCGGATGATGCGGGTGAGGCCCGCCGCCACGGGCAGCGAGAGCGCGAGGGCGGGCAGCGTCATGGTCCTGAGCCAGCCGGTGAAGGAGTCGGCGGGGTTGATGTAGCCGCCGGTCGGGAACCAGCCGAGGTCGACGGCCAGGTACTGGATCATCAGCAGCGCCAGCCAGAAGCCGGGCGCCGCGACGCCGGTCAGGGAGACCACGCGGATCAGCTGGTCGGGCAGCCGGTCACGGTAGATCGCGGCGGTGATGCCGAGGGAGAGGGAGAGCACCACCGCGATGCCGAGGCCCAGGAAGGTGAGCTGCATGGTGAGCGGGAGCGCGGTGGCGATCTGGTCGACGACGGGGGAGCGGTTGAGGACGCTGATGCCCATGTCGCCCTGGAGCAGGTCGCCCACGAAGACGACGTAGCGGACGGGCAGCGGGTCGAGGAGCCCGTTCTCCTCCCGGAACCGCTGGAGCTGCTCGGGGGTCGGGTTGGCGCCCTGGAAGAACGCGGACGCCGGGTCGACGTCGGAGAAGCGCATCACGAGGAAGACGAAGAGCACGATGCCGAGCAGCAGCGGCACGAGCAGGGCGACGCGGCGGGCCAGGATTCTGAGGACAGCGGTCACGGCGTACGACTCCTGAACTGGCTTTCCGTCATACCCACTTGGCCTGGAGGAGGTTGATGCCCGGATACGGCTGGGCCTTGACGCCGGTGATCTTCTTCGGGTCCCAGGCCGTCATGAGTTCGTTGTGCACGACGGGATAGAGCACGGCCTGCTGCGCCACGGTGTCGATGTAGTCCTGGATCATGGCCCGCTTCCTCGACGCCTCGGGTTCGCGGGTGGCCTGGTCCATGTCCTTGAAGAGCTTCTTCGCGACAGCGTTGTCGGCCCAGCGCGCGTAGCCCATCCAGATGTTCTCGGGGCCGTAGTTGTAGTGCATGATCAGGTCGGCGTCGAGCCCGAACTGGTTGGGGTTGGAGGCGGCCGCGACGACCTGGAAGTCCTTCTTCTGGTCCAGTTTGGTGAAGACGGCGGTGGTCTCCTGCGGGTCGAGGGTGACGTCGACGCCGAGCTTCTCCCAGCCGTCCTGGATGGTGGGCAGGCAGTCGACGATCCAGCTCACGTTGACGGCCATGAGGTTGATGCTCAGCTTGCCGACGCCGGCGGCTTTGAGCAGCTTCTTCGCCTTGTCCAGGTCGTACCCGTACACCGTCTTGGCGGGCCGGTAGGCGGGGTTGGACTCGTTGAGGAACGAGGTCGCCGCCCTGCCGTGCCCCTTGAGGGCGGCCTGGATCATCTTCTCGCGGTCTATGGCGTAGTGCAGGGCCTGCCGGACGCGGACGTCGTCGAACGGCTTGTGGGCGGTGTTGAAGAGCAGGAACAAGTTGTTCATCCCGGCCCCGCCCTCGACGGTCATCCCGCTCTTCTTCAGCTGCCCGATGTTGGCGTACGGGATGTTGTCGGCGATCTCCGCCTCGGCGCTGCTGCCGGAGATCTTCGCGACGCGGGGTGCGGCGTCGACGATGGTCAGCCAGTTCATCTTCTTGAACGCGGCCTTGCGCGGTCCGTTGTAGTCGCCGAAGGCCTCGAAGGTCGTGTTCGACTTCGGGTGGTGCGAGGCCATCCTGTACGGCCCCGAGCCGACGGCCTTCCCCTTCGTCGCCTCGTCCCACGCGCCGGGCTTCGAGAAGACGTGCTTCGGCATGATCTTGGCGAGGGAGAGGCGGGCGGCACCGTCGGGGAACGGGAACTGGAGGATCAGCTCGACGGACGTCGCGTCGACCTTCCTGACCTCCTTGAGCCACCCCTCGAAGAACCCCTTGGCGAGGGTCTGCGTCTTGGGGTCGAGGATCCGTTCGAAGACGAACACGACGTCGTCGGCGGTGACGGGCTTGCCGTCGTGCCACTTGGCGCCCGGGCGCAGCGTGAACTTCCACGTCGTCGCCTTCAGGTCGTTCGGGAGCTCGGTGGCGAGCGCGGCGTACGGCTCACGGCTGATCGGATCGGTCCCGAGGAGCCCCTCGTAGATGTGCTCGTTCCCGGCCATCGCGAAGGCGGACGCGGTCTGGGTCGGATCCCAGCTCCCGTCGTTCCCGTACCCGATGACGGCCATGAGCGTCGCACTCCCGCCCTGCCCGCCGCCCCCGGTCTCGTTGGTGGACTCGGGCCCCGACGAGCAGGCGGAGAGCGTGGTGCCCACAGCGGCGGCCGCGCCCAGCGCACCCGTGTACTTGAGGAAGGACCGGCGGTCCGGCGGGACGGCACGGCACATGGTCAGAGAGGGCAGATCGGTCACTGTTTCTCCCTTGCCTACCTAAGAGGTCCCACGTCCTACGTCATGGGTGGCGTGGCGACGATAAGAGGGGCGGGAGGGCCGGTCAAGGTCTCCGGCACGGCGTCCCAGCAGTACTGGGCCGGATGGGGTGCGAGGAGGCCAACTCGGTCGACGGGGGCGGGCATACGAGGCGTCGCAGCGGCGGGGAGAGGGGTTTCCGTCGAGGAAAGGTCGGATGATGTGACCGACGATGACGCGAGGCGGGCTCGGCGACTGCGGCGGTCGCCTCGATCCCGTCCCGTGTGCTCCTGATCACGCCGCACGCACGGCGTCCGAACCCGGCCCGTGGGTAGCAGCGCAGCGGAGCCGCGGTCTCGCGGTGCGGTCGTGCGCGGCGTGGTGTCGCGCCGGTACGTATCCTCGGCACGCTCCACCACCGAAGTCCACGACGCCCGCCGAAGCGGCACCTGCGAGAGGCACCACCATGACCACCGAGCTGAGCCCCGACGCCCCGGCCCTCGACGGCCTGCTGGAGCAGGCCCGGAAGGACTACGACGCCCTCGTGGGACGCGGGCTCTCCCTCGACCTGACCCGGGGCAAGCCCGCGCCCGAGCAGCTCGACCTCGCCGAGGAGCTGCTGAGCCTGCCCGGCACCCGGTACACCGCGGCCGGCGGCACCGACGTCCGCAACTACGGCGGACTCCAGGGCCTGCCCGAGCTCCGGGAGATCTTCGCCGAGCTGCTCCAGGTGCCCGCCGGCCAGCTGCTCGCGCTCGGCAACTCCAGCCTGGAGCTGATGCACGACTGCATCGTGCACGCCCTCCTCGGCGTGCTGCCCGGCGCCGAGTCGCGCTGGGTGGACCAGGAGCGCATCGCGTTCCTGTGTCCCGTGCCCGGCTACGACCGGCACTTCGGCCTCTGCGAGCGGTTCGGCATCGACATGATCCCCGTGGCCATGACGGCCGAGGGGCCCGACATGGACGAGGTCGAGCGGCTCGTCGCCGAGGACCCGGCGGTCAAGGGCATCTGGTGCGTGCCGAAGTACAGCAACCCCGACGGCGTCGTCTACAGCGACGAGACCGTGGCGCGCCTCGCCGCGATGCCCACCGCCGCCCCCGACTTCCGCATCTTCTGGGACAACGCGTACGCGGCCCACCACCTCACCGACGAGCCCGCCGAGATCGCGGACCTGCTCGCCGCCTGCGCCGCCGCGGGCCACGAGGACCGCGCGTTCGTCTTCGGCTCCACCTCGAAGATCACCTCCGCGGGCGCGGGCGTCGCCTTCTTCGGCTCCTCGCCCGCCAACGTGCAGTGGCTGCTCGCCAACAACCAGAAGCGGTCGATCGGCCCCGACAAGGTCAACCAGCTGCGGCACGTCATGTTCCTGAAGGACGCGGACGGCGTACGCGCCCACATGGAGCGCCAGCGCGCCCTGCTGCAGCCCAAGTTCGAGACGGTCGCCCGGATCCTGGACGAGGAGCTCGGCGGCACCGGCCTCGCGACCTGGACCTCGCCCAAGGGCGGCTACTTCGTGACCCTCACCGTCCCGGACGGCTGCGCCAAGGACGTCGTGCGCCGCGCCGCCGAGGCGGGCATCGTGCTGACCCCGGCCGGCGCGACGCACCCGCACGGCGACGACCCGCGCGACGCGGTCATCCGCGTGGCGCCGAGCTACCCCGGCCTCGCGGAGCTCGACGAGGCGATCAAGGGCCTCACCGTGTGCGTGCGTCTCGTCGGGTACGAGAAGACGGCCGACGCCCGCTAGGGATTCCGCCCCTCCAAAAACGGAGCGAGCAGTCCCGGTACCGCTCGCTCCGCGAAGGCGAGACCCTCCGCTTCCCCCACGTCGTACGCCGCGTACGCCTGCGCGCCCGCGGCCGTCGTCGCGCTCAGCGTCACCAGGCCCGCGCGGCGCTGCAGCACGGACTGCTTGACGGTCCACCCGATGACCCCGCCGCGCCGCAGCGCCACCGTGGAGCGGCGCAGGGTCCCGGACCGCACGACGAGATAGTCGCCGTCGAGCGCGTGCCCCAGGCTGCGGTACGCGTCGCGGGCGAGCGCCACCGCGACCGGCACGAGCACCACCGCGGTGCCCACCCCCAGATACGTGAGCACCCGCACGCCGAGCAGCGCCCCGAGCAGCAGCAGGACCAGCGCGGGCGCCAGCGCCGCCGACACCGCCCACCGGATCCGGCGGGCCCGCGCCACCCGGGGGTGCGGCGCGAGCTCCGTCGCCGTGGGCGTCACCGGCTCCCGCAGCACCTGCGCCGCGACTCCGTCGGCGAGCCGCCGGGGCGCCGCGGGCAGCAGCGTGCTCGGCCCCGCCTGGTCCTCCTCGTCGCGCCGCGACAGACCCGTGGCGACCGCGTCCACGCGTGCCGCCCCCGACAGCCGCAGGCCCAGCGGCTCCACCACGTCGACACCGCGCAGCCGCGCCTCCTCCAGGGAGACCGAGCGGGTCGTGAACAGACCGCGCCGCACCCGCAGCGTCCCGCCGGGCTCCCGCTCCAGGCGGTAGTTCCACCACATCTCGACCCACAGCCCGAGCGCGCCCACCGACCCGACGGCGAGCCCGAGCGCGATCAGCGCGAGCACCATGCCGGTCACGGACATCCCGCGGAACACGTCGCCCACCCACTCGATGACGTCCTCCTGCACCCCGAACCACTCGCTGACCTGCATCACCGCGCCGCCCGCCGCGGCGGCGAGCGCGGAGGTCACGAAGGACAGCGGGGCGTACCGGATCCAGCGCGGGTCGAGGGAGGCGATCGTGCCCTCCACGTCGGACGCGCCGCCCGCCGCCGCCCGGTTGAGCAGCTCGCGCCGCAGCCGCTCGCCCTCCGCCCTGCGCACGGGCCGCAGTTCGAGCGTGGCCTCCTGGCCCGCGCTCTGCTCGCCGGTGCCTATGCGGACCTCCACCAGGCCGAGGAGGCGCAGCAGCGGGTGGGCGACCAGGTCGACGGAGCGTATGCGCTCGCGGCTCAGGGAGCGGTGCTTGACGAAGAGGATGCCGCTGCGCAGCTCGGCCCGCTCGGGCCCGACGCGGTACCGGCTGTGGCGCAGCCGCAGCGCGTCGATGCCGACGCCGCCGCCGATGACGAACAGGCTGATGCCCACCGCCCAGGCGATGACCGGCCCCATGGCCACCCACCCCTGGAAGCTGAGGGTGACCGGCACGCCGATGGCGGTCACGACGCCGCCCGTCATCTGGACGGTGAGGAGCAGCGAACGCCGGTCGAGCCGCTGCCAGTCCGTGTCCTGCTCGGCGTCCTGTCCGGCCTCCGACTTCGTCGCCGCGAGGCCGCTCACGTGGCGTCCCCCGGCGTCGCCTGGGTGACGAGCGCAAGCCGCTCGGCGAGTTCGGCGGCCGTCTCGTGGTCGAGCCCCTTGACCTTCAGGGCGCCCCGGGCGGACGCCGTCGTCACGGTCACGGTGGTCAGCCCGAAGATCCGCTGGACGGGCCCGCGCATCGTGTCGACGGTCTGGAGCCGCGACATCGGCGCGATCCGTCCCTCCATCCAGAAGAACCCCGTCCGCACGTACACCGCGTCGTCGGTGACCTCCCAGCGGTGGACCTTGTACCACCACAGCGGCAGCAGCACGCCGACGAGCACCCCCGGCACCGCGATGACCGCGGCGGGCAGCAGCAGCCAGAAGCGGGCGGGCGCGATGAGCGCGCCGAGCAGGCCGAGGACGGCGACGGGCGCGGCCACCGTCAGCAGCAGCTGTGTACGCCACCAGGCGACGGCGCGGCGGTCCAGGGGGTGGCGCGGCGGACGCAGCCGCAGACTCCGGTTGCCTTGGTCAAGAACCATGAGACGAAAGGTACTTGCCGCAGGTCGAGCCACGCTCGCCGGTGGTCCCGGCGCCGCCCCGCGAGGGTTCAGTGCTGCTGCGGCTTCTGCGGCGTGGCCTCGCTCGGCCGCACGATGACGTACCCCTCGCCCTCCAGCTTCAGCTGCACGGCCTCGCCGGAGCCGCCGCGGATCATCGAGCCGATGGACTGCGAGCGGTGCAGGGAGGTGGAGAGCTGGGCGGTCCAGCCGACCACCGCGTCCGTGTCGACGTACACGGGCTGCTGCGGCGAGACGGGAATCACCAGGGGCGTTCCCTCGCACACGAGCCCGAGGCGGCCCGCGCCGGTGAAGACGCTGTTGAACAGGCCGCCGCCGGTCATGCCCGCGCCCTTCACCGTCTTGATCTCGTACGAGAGGGTCGCGTCGAAACAGAGGACGTTGCGGCCGTTGACGGTGAGGACGTCACCGGGCTCGATGTCGACGATGAAGCAGTTCTGCGCCTCGTGCGCGAACCACGCCTCGCCCTGGCCGCGCACCGCCATCAGCGGCAGCCCCTCGCCGGTCACCGCCCGCTTCAGCATGCCGCCGACGCCCTGGCTCTTGCGCTCGAACTGGAGGTCGCCCCGGTAGGCGATCATCGCGCCCTGCCGGGCGTGCATCTCGCCGCTGACCGCGTACTTGATGGACTTGGCGCTCTGAAGGGTCATGCCGGGCGCGTGGGCCGGCTGGGCCATGTGGTCGCTGGAGAACAAGTCACTCTTCATGCCCACATCTTGAGCCACGCGCTGTGCGCGCGAAAGCGCATGGGTGCCCCGCTCGCAGCGGGACGCCCACCTCTCGGAGACTCACGCGCTACGACCCGTGCGGGCTCCCCGACGGAGTACAGATAGCCGAAGGAGGCGATCGCGAACTCGGCCGCCGCGATGAGCTTCGCACCGTACTGTTCTTCTCCCGCGCGGCACGCCGAGACGAAGCCATCCTTCGGTGGGTGCCGAAAGGTCCCGCTCGTACCGTCATGGCATGACGACGACGCTTCCATACGAGGAATTCCGGTCCCTGCACCGCCCCGGCGCGCCCCTGCTCCTCCCCAACGCATGGGACCACGCGTCCGCCGCCGCACTGCTCGCCGCCGGATTCCGTGCAGTGGGTACGACCAGCCTGGGCGTGGCGGCCGCGGCGGGCCTGCCCGACGGTACGGGGGCGACCCGGGCGGAAACGGTGGGGCTGGCCCGGGGCCTGGCGCGCCTGGACGCGCTGATCAGCGTGGACATCGAGGGAGGCTTCAGCGACGACCCGTCGGAAGTCGCCGCTGTCGCGGTGGAGTTGGCCGAGGCAGGAGCCGTCGGCGTCAATATCGAGGACGGCCGCGCGGACGGCACGCTGCGAGACGCCGGGCACCAGGGGGAGATCCTGGCAGCGGTACGGGAGGCGGTGGGAGGCCGCTTGTTCATCAACGCCCGGACGGATACGCGCTGGTTGCGGGGCGCGCGGTGCCAGGGGCAGACGGCGGACCGTCTCGCCGGGTACCGGCAGGCCGGTGCGGACGGAGTGTTCGTGCCCGGCCTGCGCGACCTGCGGATGATCAACGAGCTGACGTCGGCTCTGGGGGACACCCCGCTCAACGTGCTCCACGCCTCCGAGGGCCCTGCGATGGCGGAGCTGGCGGAGGCGGGCGTCGGGCGGGTCAGCTGCGGCTCGCTCCTGTTCCGGGCGGCGCTGGGGGCGGCGGTGACGGCGGTACGGTCCGTGGCGGACGGTACGCCGCAGGCGGAGGGCATCCCTTCCTATGCGGAGGCGCAGGCGCTGGCGGGCGGGTTCGCTTAAAGTCGCGCGGGTGGATACGGGGCAACTGACCGCCGATGAGCGGCTGGTGTGGGAGGCGTACCCGCTCGGGCGGGCCGTCGACTTCAGGGAGGGCCCGGAGCGGACCGTGCGGGCCGAGGTGCTGCGGGCGCTGCTCCTGGAAGGGCCCCGGCAGGAGGGCGAGGTCCCGGTCCTCCGGGTGGCCGGCGCGCGGATCACCGGACGGCTCGACCTCCAGTACGCGGAGGTGGACGCAGCGGTCCACCTGTGGGCCTGCGTCTTCGACGAGACGCCGGATCTGTACGGGGCAAGGCTGCGCCAGCTGAACCTGGGCGAGTCTGTGCTGCCCGGCTTCGACGCGACGACCCTGCGGGTGGACGGGTTGCTGCGGATGTCGGGGTGCCGCGTCCGGGGCCCTGTCCGGCTCGCCGGTGCGCGGATCGCGGGGGCGGTCCTGCTCGACGGGGCGGAACTGGGCGTCGTGGGTGCGGCGGGGGCGTCCGAGCCGATCCTCGCGCTGCACCGTGCCACGATCGAGGGCGACCTGGGGGCCGACGCGGGCTTCACGGCTCACGGCCTGGTCGGCATCGAGGGTGCCACGGTCGCGGGGAACATCTCGTTCGACGATGCGGTGTTGAGCAATCCCGGGGGGACGGCGCTCCACGCGTCCACGCTCAGTGGTGGGACCAACCTGCGCGCGCAGCGGCTACGGGCGGAGGGGCGGGTCAATCTGCTGGGCGCCCGCATACCGGGACAGGTCAATTTCGAGGACGCGCACTTCTCCAACCCGGGCGGGGTTGCCCTGCGGGCAAGCGGCGTGATCGCCGCGTGTCTGTGGATGGAGCGGGCCGCGCGCGTGGACGGTCTGGTCACGCTGCGGGGCTCGCAGTTCGAGCTTCTCCACATCGCCCCGGAGACCTGGCCGGACCACGTCCGCCTCGATGGTCTGACGTACGACAGACTGGGCCCGAACGCGCCGGTCGAGCGACGGCTTGAGGTGTTCGAACGCGACACCGACGGTTTCGTTCAGCACGCGTACGAGCAGCTCACCGCCGCGTACCGCCGGGTCGGCGACGACGCGGCGGCCCGCACGGTGCAGCTCGCGAAGCAGCGGCGCCATCGGGCCGTGCTGCCTCCGTACGCGCGGGCCTGGGGGTACCTCCAGGACGTGACCGTCGGCTACGGGTTCCGGCCTACGCGGGCGGCGGCGTGGCTGCTGTCGCTCGTGCTGGTCGGCACGGTGACGTTCGCGCTGCGGCAGCCGCCCGCGCTGAAGCCGGACGAGTCCCCGGAGTTCAACGCGCTGGCGTACACGCTGGACCTGCTGCTGCCGATCGTCGACTTCGGGCAGGAGCGGGCGTATGCGGCGGCGGGGGCGTACCAGTGGTTCGGGTACGCGTTGGTGGCGCTGGGGTGGACGTTGGCGACGACGATCGCGGCGGGCGTGACGAGGGCGATCAGCCGTCAGTAGCCGCAGCGTGCGTCACGAACGCGGTCCAGGCGCCGGCGCCGATGACCAGGGCGGGGCCCTGGGGGGCCTTGCTGTCCCGTACGGGGACGACGCCGGGGACTCCGTCGGCGACCTCGACGCAGTTGTCACTGTCATCGCCGCTGCTGTAACTGCTCTTGCGCCAGCGGGCGCCACTCAGGTCGTACTTGCGCATTGTCGGAAGTCCTCCGCCGCAGAGTCGATCAGGGCCAGGGACGCCTCCGGTGACAGCGCGACGGCCCTGAGCAGATCGTAGGACGCCTGTACTCGCTTCACCACTGTCGGTTCATCGAGCAGGCTCGATGAATGCACGCCTTCTGTATAGACAGTTGGCGGCGCGTCCTCGAACTCCATGAGCTTCATCATCTTGCCCATCCTCGGGTGGGCCCCGGCTGCGAACGGAATCACCTGCAGCACCACTTTGTGCTCGCGCACCATGGTGCCGAGGTAGGCGAGCTGGTCGGCCATGGTGTCGGATCCGCCGACGGGGATGAGCACTGCGGTCTCGTGCACGATCACCCAGTACACCGGGCGTGTGGCGTCCTTGAGGATCGCCGCGCGGTCCATGCGGATCCTGAGCAGGTCCTCGATGTACTCGCCCGTCGCGAACGGGTTGCTTGCGATGAACAGTCCCCGAGCGTAATCCGGGGTCTGCAACAGGCCGGGGATCAGGGCCGGCTCGAACTCGCAGATCTTCGTCGCCAGCCGTTCCAACTCCGCCGCATGCGCAAAGTACTCGGTAAAGGGTTGATCCTTGATCAGCTTTCGCCACAACCGTTCGAAAAAGCCATCGGTTTGTAGCACCTCATCAATGCGTTGAGCCACATCCAGCTGAGGTTTTCGAATCGCCTGCTCGAACTGGCCGATGTAGCCCCCGGAAACGAATACGCGGACCCCCAGCGCCGACTGGCTGAGCCCCGCGTCCTCCCGTCTCCGCTTCAGCTCCGCGCCGAAGAACTCCCATGCCGCCTGCCTCGAACCATTGGCCATGGCCAACCGCCTTTCGCTGCCTCGCAGTTGTAGAGGACAGACTCCTGCCGAGTGTAGGTCGCGTGCGCCACCGTAGGGGCGAGAAGAGTGAAATCCGAAGGCAAAGGGGAGCCACGTGAAGGCGGACGGAAAGCAGCACGCAGTGGCATGTATCGAACAGGCGGAGGACACCGTGAAGGAATTGCGCGCCGCACTCGCACGGGTGGGAATTACCCTGCCGACATTGAGGATGGACCCCGCGTCGATCGCGAGGGAAACCCCGTGTCCGAGGATCGAATTGGGGGGTTGTTCCATCGACACGTCGGCACGTCTCGCCGCCGTGCTGAGGAGTGCGCCATGAATGACTGTCCGCTGAACCTGCCCGTCGGGGCGTACGTCGTGGACACCCGGAGCGGTCAGGTGGGCCGGGTGATGGGCCACGAGGGCCCGTACGTCCAGCTGCGCCCCTACGGAGGGGGCCGGGAGTGGGACTGTGCCCCGGAGGCCGTCCGCACGGCGACGACCGCGGAGCGGCTGCGCGCGGCGACGGCGTACGCGAACGCGAGGAGCCGGGGCGAGGTGCCCTGACGTGAGTGGACGGGGCGGACACCAACGCCCTGTACCGCCTGTTCACACCGAAGGATCCGCGCCATGCCGCGCACAAGGAGGCGCTCGCCCGCGTCGGACATTTGATCGTTTCACCCATGGTGCTCACCGAACTCGACTACTTGCTGACGCAGCGGGTCGGGGCTCAGGCGTCCATGACAGCCCTCGATTTCATCGCGCGCCAGGCGGAAGCCCGCCGCTTCGAGATCCCGGAGACGGCTCCGCATCTGCGCGGGGCCATGGCGGTGATGCGCGGGTACGGCGACGCGGCCGACGGTAAGGGTGTCGGTCTGGCGGATGCCATGAACGTGGCCCTCGCGGCGGCCTTCCAGACCGCCGACATGCTGACCGCCGACGCGCACTTCCGGATGATGCGTCCCTTGACCGCGCATCGAGCGTTCCGACTGCTCCCCGACGACCTGTGAGGCCGATCCGTACGCGAGAATGGACCCATGAGTCTGTTCCGCGACGACGGCATCGTGCTGCGCACCCAGAAGCTGGGTGAAGCGGACCGCATCATCACGCTGCTCACTCGCGGTCACGGCCGCGTACGCGCCGTCGCCCGCGGTGTGCGGCGGACCAAATCGAAGTTCGGGGCGCGGCTCGAGCCGTTCTCGCACGTCGACGTGCAGTTCTTCGCGCGGGGGAGCGAGCTGATCGGGCGGGGGCTGCCGCTCTGCACGCAGAGTGAGACCATCGCTCCCTACGGTGGCGGCATCGTGACCGATTACGCCCGGTACACCGCCGGGACCGCCATGCTGGAGACCGCCGAGCGGTTCACGGATCACGAGGGTGAGCCCGCGGTGCAGCAGTATCTGCTGCTCGTCGGCGCGCTGCGCGTCCTGTCGCGGGGGGAGCATGAGCCTCACCTCGTACTCGATGCGTTTCTGCTCCGCTCCCTCGCCGTGAACGGCTACGCGCCCAGCTTCACCGACTGCGCGAAATGCGGCATGCCGGGCCCCAACCGCTTCTTTTCGGTCGCCGCCGGCGGCTCGATTTGCGTCGACTGCCGGGTGCCCGGCAGCGTCGTGCCGTCGGCGGAGACGCTCACGCTGCTCGGCGCGCTGCTCACCGGCGACTGGGAGACGGCGGACGCGTGCGAGGCGCGGCACGCCAGGGAGGGCAGCGGGCTCGTTTCCGCCTATCTGCACTGGCACCTGGAGCGCGGACTGCGCTCACTGCGGTACGTAGAGAAAAGTACGTGAACAGCTAGGTAGGAGAGAGAGACCCCATGGCACGACGCGGAATCCTCGGACGGTCCCGCCGCGAGTACCAGCTGCCCGAGCCCCACCCCTCGGGCGCGCGACCGCCGAAGATCCCCGGCGAGCTGGTCCCTCAGCACGTGGCGATCGTCATGGACGGCAACGGACGCTGGGCGAAGGACCGCGGCCTGCCGCGCACCGAGGGGCACAAGGTCGGTGCCGAGCGCGTCCTCGACGTGCTCCAGGGCAGCATCGAGATGGGTGTCGGCGCGATCTCGCTCTACGCCTTCTCCACCGAGAACTGGAAGCGGTCCCCGGACGAGGTGAAGTTCCTGATGAACTTCAACCGCGACTTCATCCGCAAGACCCGCGACCAGCTGGACGACCTGGGCGTGCGGGTGCGCTGGGTGGGCCGGATGCCCAAGCTGTGGAAGTCGGTCGCCCGGGAGCTGGAGATCTCCCAGGAGCAGACCAAGGACAACGACAAGCTGACCCTGTACTTCTGCATGAACTACGGCGGCCGTGCCGAGATCGCGGACGCGGCCCTGGCCCTCGCCGAGGACGTGAAGGCGGGACGGCTCAACCCGTCCAAGATCAACGAGAAGACGTTCGCGAAGTACCTGTACTACCCGGACATGCCGGACGTCGATCTCTTCCTCCGCCCGAGCGGCGAGCAGCGCACCTCCAACTACCTTCTCTGGCAGAGCGCCTACGCCGAGATGGTCTTCCAGGACGTCCTGTGGCCGGACTTCGACCGGCGCGACCTGTGGCGTGCCTGCCTCGAATACGCCTCGCGCGACCGCCGCTTCGGCGGGGCGATCCCCAACGAGGAGCAGATCGCCAACAGTTAGCACCTCACCGGACGTGAGGAGGGGCCCGCGCCGTCAGACCGACGGTGCGGGCCCCTCCTCATACGTACACGTGCGTACCGCTACTTGTTCGCGCACTCCTGGCACGTCCCGAAGATCTCCACCGTGTGCGCCACGTTCACGAAGCCGTGCTCCGACGCGATCGCCTCGGCCCACTTCTCCACCGCGGGGCCCTCCACCTCGACGGCCTTGCCGCAGATGCGGCAGACCAGGTGGTGGTGGTGATCGCCGGTCGAACAACGGCGGTACACCGTCTCGCCCTCACTGGTGCGCAGAGCGTCGACCTCGCCGGCGTCGGCCAGGGACTGGAGGGTGCGGTAGACCGTGGTCAGACCGACCGAGTCGCCCTTGTGCTTGAGCATGTCGTGCAGCTCCTGCGCACTGCGGAACTCGTCCACGTCGTCGAGTGCCGCGGCCACCGCCGCACGCTGGCGGGTCGACCTGCCTCGAACCGGGGCTCCCACGGTTGCCTCCTCGCGTCTGCGCTCTGGTCTGGGCCTGCCGGGCCATTGTGCCAGGTCGCCCCGGACGCAGGTCAGGTCTTGGCCACCGGCTGGGCCGGGACCGTGCACTCCGCGGGATCACCGGCCGCCGCGGCGGCGGCCGCGGCCCGCGCCCTGCGCCTGGCCAGCGGCGTCGCGAGGACCGTGAGGGCGATGAAGACGCCGATGGTCAGCAGCACGATCGTCGCGCCGGGCGGCACGTCCTGGTAGTAGGACGTCACCGTTCCGCCGAGCGTCACCGCGACGCCGATCGCCACGGAGACCGCGAACGTCGCCGCGAAGCTCCGGGTGAGCTGCTGGGCGGCCGCCACCGGCACCACCATCAGCGCGGAGACCAGGAGCAGGCCCACGACGCGCATCGCGACGGTGACCGTGACCGCCGCGGTGACGGCGGTGAGCAGGTTCAGGGCCCGCACCGGCAGCCCGGTCACGCGCGCGAACTCCTCGTCCTGGCTGACCGCGAAGAGCTGGCGTCGCAGGCCGATGGTGACGAGGACCACAAACGCGGCGAGCAGGCAGATCGCCGAGACGTCCTCCTCGGAGACCGTCGAGAGCGAGCCGAAGAGGTACGACTGGAGGTTCGCGTTCGAGCCGCCGGGGGCGAGGTTGATGAACATGACCCCGCCCGCCATGCCGCCGTAGAACAGCATCGCAAGCGCGATGTCGCCGCGCGTCCTGCCGTACCAGCGGATCAGCTCCATGACGACGGCGCCGACGATCGCGACCGCCGTCGCCATCCACACGGGGGAGGTGGAGAGCAGGAAGCCGAGGCCGACGCCGGTCATCGCGACGTGGCCGATGCCGTCGCCCATGAGGGCCTGGCGGCGCTGGACGAGGTAGATGCCGACGGCGGGCGCGGTGATGCCGACCAGGACGGCGGCGAGCAGGGCCCGCTGCATGAAGGCGTAGTTGAGGAGTTCCATGACTCTCGCGTCCTCAGGTGAGCAGGCCGGTACGGACCGGCTCCGCGTCGGCGGTGTGCGGGTGGACGTGGTCGTGGCCGGGCAGCGCGTGCTGGCCGACCGCGCGCGGCGGCGGGCCGTCGTGCAGGACACAGCCGTCGCGCAGGACCACGGCACGGTCGATCAGGGGTTCCAGGGGGCCGAGCTCGTGCAGGACGAGCAGGACGGAGGCGCCGCCCGCGACCTGCCGGCGCAGGGTGGTGGCGAGGACCTCCTGGCTGGCCAGGTCGACGCCCGCCATCGGCTCGTCCATGATCAGCAGTTCCGGCTCGGAGGCCAGCGCGCGGGCGATGAGGACCCGCTGGTGCTGACCGCCGGAGAGGGCGTTGACGGAGTCCTTGGCGCGGTCGGAGAGCCCCACCTGGTCGATGGCGTGGGCGACGGCCTCGCGGTCGGCCTTGCGCAGGATCCCGAGGCGGGTGCGCGAGAGCCGGCCGGAGGCGACGACCTCGTTGATGGTGGCGGGGACGCCGCCTGCCGCGGTGGTGCGCTGCGGTACGTACCCGACGCGGGCCCAGTCGCGGAAGCGGCGGCGCGGGGTGCCGAAGATCTCCACCTCGCCACCGGTGACGGGGACCTGCCCTATGACCGTGCGGACGGCCGTGGACTTGCCGGAGCCGTTGGCGCCGAGGAGGGCGACGACCTCGCCGCGGCCGACGCCGAGGTCGATGCCGCGCAGGACGGGGCGCGAGCCGAGCTCGGCCGTCACCTTGCGCAGGGATATGACCGCGTCGCCCTTTTCGGCGTTGTCCTTCTCGGTTGACTTGCTCATCGCTCCGGCCTCCAAAGCCGCTGGGAGGGGGTCACTTGGCGCCCAGGGCCTTCTGCAGGGCCTTGAGGTTGGAGTGCATGACCTGCATGTAGTCGTCGCCCTTGGAGTCGTCGGTGATGCCCTCGACGGGGTCTAGCACGTCGGTCTTCAGGCCGGTGTCCTTGGCGAGGGTCTGCGCCGTCTTGTCGCTGACGAGCGTCTCGTAGAAGACCGTGGTGACGCCGTCGGCCTTCGCCATCTTCTGGAGGTCCTTGACGCGCTTGGCGCTCGGCTCGCCCTCGGGGTCGAGGCCGCTGATGGCCTCCTCGGTGAGGCCGTAGCGCTCGGCGAGGTAGCCGAAGGCGGCGTGGGTGGTGATGAAGACCCTTGAAGATCCAGGGCCGGTGTTCTTCAGGCCGTCCTCGAACGACTTGTTCAGGCCACCGAGCTTCTTCACGAGCGCCGCGGTGTTCTTCTCGTAGGTCTTCGCGTGCTTCGGGTCGGCCTTCTCCAGGGCCTTGCCGACGCCCTCGGCGACCTCGGCGTACTTCACCGGGTCCAGCCAGACGTGAGGGTCGGCGCCTTCGTGGGAGTGGCCGTGGTCGTGGCCCTCTTCGTCCTCGGCGTGGTCGTGCTCCTCCGCGTGCCCGCCGACCTCGTTGCCGTGCTTCTCCATGCTGGTCAGCGTCGCGGCGTCGACCTTGGTCTTGATGCCGGACTGGTCGATGGCCTTGTCGACGGCGGGCTGGAGGCCCTTGAGGTAGAGGGCGACGCCGGACTCTTCGAGCTCGCCGCGCTGCCGGGCGGAGATCTCGAGGTCGTGGGGCTCCTGGCCGGGCTCGGTGAGGGTGGTGACGGAGACGTGGTCGCCGCCGATCTGCTCGGCGAGGTACTGCATGGGGTAGAACGACGCCACTATGTCCAGCTTGCCGTCCTTGTCGTCCGCGGCGGAGGTGGAGCAGGCGGTCAGGGCGGTGAGGCCGAGGACCGTGGCGGAGGCGAGGGCGGTGGTGGGTATCAGGCGTCGTACGTTCATGACACTCATTTTCAACAAAAGTGGAAACGATTGTCAACAAGGCCTCCGTGAGGGCGTGCGCGAGGACGGGTACGGGGAACCGATTTGATTAGGGGGGTAAGGCCGCCGGTAACCTGAAGCATTCGCTCCCGAAGCCGTTGCTCCCGCAGCACTTGCTTCGTCCGCCGTCGTAATGAAGAGAGCACCGTGGCCGCCGACAAGATCGACACCATCGTCAGCCTGAGCAAGCGCCGTGGCTTCGTTTTCCCCTGCAGTGAGATCTACGGCGGTCAGCGCGCCGCCTGGGACTACGGACCGCTCGGCGTCGAGCTGAAGGAGAACCTCAAGCGCCAGTGGTGGCGCTACATGGTCACCTCGCGCGAGGACGTTGTCGGTATCGACTCCTCGGTGATCCTGGCGAGCGAGGTCTGGGAGGCCTCCGGCCACGTCAAGACCTTCTCCGACCCGCTCACCGAGTGCCTCTCCTGTCACAAGCGCCACCGCGCCGACCACCTGGAAGAGGCCTACGAGGCCAAGCACAACCGCCCGCCGGCCAACGGCCTCGCGGACGTCAACTGCCCCAACTGCGGCACCAAGGGCCAGTTCACCGAGCCCAAGCAGTTCTCCGGCATGCTCGCCACGCACCTCGGCCCCACGCAGGACAGCGGCTCCGTCGCCTACCTGCGCCCCGAGACCGCGCAGGGCATCTTCACCAACTTCGCCCAGGTCCAGCAGACCTCGCGCCGCAAGCCGCCGTTCGGCATCGCGCAGATGGGCAAGTCCTTCCGCAACGAGATCACGCCCGGCAACTTCATCTTCCGGACCCGCGAGTTCGAGCAGATGGAGATGGAGTTCTTCGTCAAGCCGGGCGAGGACGAGAAGTGGCAGGAGTACTGGATGGAGCAGCGCTGGAACTGGTACACCGGCCTGGGTCTGCGCGAGGAGAACATGCGGTGGTACGAGCACCCGAAGGAGAAGCTCTCCCACTACTCCAAGCGCACCGCTGACATCGAGTACCGCTTCCAGTTCGGCGGCAGCGAGTGGGGCGAGCTGGAAGGCGTCGCCAACCGCACGGACTACGACCTGTCGGCGCACTCCAAGGCGTCCGGCCAGGACCTGTCCTACTTCGACCAGGAGGCCGGCGAGCGCTGGACCCCCTACGTCATCGAGCCCGCGGCCGGCGTCGGCCGCACCATGCTCGCCTTCCTCCTCGACTCCTACATCGAGGACGAGGCCCCCAACGCCAAGGGCAAGCTGGAGAAGCGCACGGTCATGCGCTTCGACCACCGCATCGCCCCGGTGAAGGTCGCGGTGCTCCCGCTCTCCCGCAACCCGGAGCTCTCCCCGAAGGCCAAGGGCCTCGCGACCGCGCTCCGCCAGAACTGGAACATCGAGTTCGACGACGCGGGCGCCATCGGCCGCCGCTACCGTCGCCAGGACGAGATCGGCACGCCGTACTGCGTGACGGTCGACTTCGACACCCTGGACGACAACGCGGTGACGGTGCGCGAGCGCGACACGATGAAGCAGGAGCGGGTCTCCCTCGACCAGATCGAGGGCTACCTCGCCACGCGCCTCGTGGGCTGCTGACGCCCGCGGCATGACGCCGCAGGAAGCCCCCGGTTCCGGGTTATGGAACCGGGGGCTTCCGTGCACACTGAGCGCATGCCTACGCCCACGACCACGAGCAGGGTCAGACGATGGGACCAGCACGGCCGCGAGCACGTCGTGGAGGTCCAGAAGGCGGGCGTGCTGCGGCAGTTGTGCTGCGGGACGTGCGGGTGGCGCAGGAAGGCGCAGTTCCTGCCGTGGCTCAAGGCCGAGGAACACCTGACGCTGGAGCATCAGGCGACGGTGAATCCTTCGTCGCCGGTGTCGTGAGGGGGCCGGGCGTCATCACGAGGACGCCGGTGTTCTGCGGCTGAGGGTTCAGGAGCAGCCTCATGTCGTACGCGCGGAGTGGGCGCGCACCTCTCGGGGCGATGTCGACGGTGCGCGGGGCGAAGTCCCCGACCGAGCGGCAGCCCCACCAGTCGGCCAGGTCGGCCCTGGCGTCCCGCAGCCGCGCGGTGAGCAACTGGAACCCCGCATCCCCGGGCCGACGGTCGGAACGGCTGCGCAGATGCCGGTAGAGATCGACGACGACGGACTCCCACCCGGGCAGCACCCGCTGATGGGACGCGTCACCGACGAGCAGGAGCAGCAAGTTGCGCCGCTCGTCGGGGAGTTCGGCGGGGTCGGGCCAGACGTCGGCGTACGCGCGGTTCCAGGCGAGGAGGTCGAGGGCCGGCCCGAGAATCACCGCGGGGCTGTCGGGCCAACGGCCGATCATGCCGAGGAGCCCCGGCTCGACCGCTGACCCGACGACTGCCGGGCCCGTCGCCTCCGCCGCGTCGGGGGCGAACCCGGCGAGGGCGAGGGCGTGCCGATGGGAGGCGTCGTCGAGGCGCAGGGCGCGGGCGACGGCGTCGAGCACCTGACGTGAGGTGTCCACGCGCCCCTGCTCCAGCCACGTGTACCAGGCCACGGAGACCCCGGAGAGCGCCGCGACCTCCTCGCGCCGCAACCCCGAGGTGCGGCGGCGCGCGGTCACGGGCAGCCCGACGTCACCGGGGGAGAGCCGCTCGCGGTGGGCACGGAGGAAGCCGCCAAGTCCGGAGCGCAGCGCGGAGGTCGCCGTATTGCTGGCCATATCCCCAGCGTATGACCTGGGATCACCCCATGAACGCGGACCTGGCTGGGCCGCACCCGGAGGCGGAGGCTGCTCCCATGACCGACAACACCACACGCCCCGACACCACCCGCCCCGGCACCACCCCCACGATGTGGCGCCGCCGCAACGACTCCACGCACCTGCACGAGCCCCGCCCCTTCCTCCGCGTCTACACACCGCCCGGCACGCTGGACGCGCTGGCGTCGTCCTACGAGCGCCTGCTCGGCACGGAGCGGGACATGTGGTTCGCGTACCCCGAGAAGGGGCTGAACCTCGCGGTGGTCGGAGCGTTCCTCCTGATCGAGGGCACGGAGGAGACCCTGGCGCCGTTCCGCGCGACGCACGGGACGCTGCTGGTCGACTCGGCCCAGGCCTATCTGACCCGCCTGGCGGCGGAGGGCGCGGAGATCACGGACCCCTTGATCAAGGTCCCCACGGGCTCGGGCTTCACGGCCCGCCACCGGGACGGCACGGTGATCGAGTACGTCGAGCACAGGCCGACGGAGGAGGGCCTCTAGGGCCTGTCAGAGGCAGGCCCTAGGGTCCGCCTGTGACCACTATTCCTTCCACGCACCTCACCGAGACGGCGGATGCCTACGACGCCATCGCCACCGTGTACGCGGACCTGCCCCGGGACGACCTGCGGGCCCCTTCGCTGGACCACGCGTGGATCGCCGCGTTCGCCGCGCGGGTACGGGCCGAAGGCGGGGGAGCCGTCGCGGAGTTCGGCTGCGGCCCGGGCCCCGTGACGGCACTCCTGCGGGACCTGGGCCTGGACGCGTTCGGCGTCGACCTCTCCCCGGCGATGATCGACCTGGCCCGCGAGGCCCACCCGGACATCCGCTTCGAGGTCGGCTCGACGGAGGCGCTGGCCCCGGCGGGCGAAGAGCTGCGGGGCATCGTCTCCTGGTACTCCCTGATCCACACGCCCCCGAAAGAACTCCCCTCGTACTTCGCGGAGTTCCACCGGGCCCTGCGTCCGGGCGGCCACCTCCTGCTCGCCTTCTTCGAGGCGGAGGGCGATCCGCTCACCCCCTTCGACCACAAGGTGACGACGGCCTACCGCTGGCCGATCGACGACCTCGCGGGCCTGGCCCGCGAGGCGGGCTTCAAGGAACTGGGTCGCATGCTCCGCGAGCCGGGGGAGGGGGAGCGGTTCAGGCGGGGCCACCTGCTGATGCGGAAGGACGGCACTACGAGCCCATGAAGGACGGCACTACGAGCCCATGAAGGGCGCGACCCGGTTGTCCAGCCAGATCAGGCCCGCCCAGGCGAGCGCCGTCACCGTGATCGCCGACGCCGCGGTCGCGGCCGCGGTGCGGGCGGGCCGCCCGGTCCTGTGGCGCAGGGAGGAGTTGGTCAGGGCCCAGGCCACCACTGCCGTCGCGGGGAGCCCGAACACCAACAGGGGCAGCTCCACGTACAGCAGGCTCAGATCCCGTTCGCCCTCGAAGCCGCCGCTCAGACCGGGCCCGGCACCGCGCAGCCAGACCGTGAATCCCACGGCGGCGGCGACGGCCGCGATCAGGCAGCCGGCGGCGCCGGTCGGCTCGTCGCGTCGCCCCACCGGTCAGGCCCGCAGGCCGCGCAGGGTGAGGTCGAGGACCGCCGCGAACGCGTCCTCGATGCCCGGGCGGGACCAGTGGGACGCGTAGCAGGGGTCGTGGAAGCGGGACGTGGCGTCGAAGACCGCCCGGGCCGAGAGGGCGGGGTCGGGGGACGTGAAGGCGCCCGTGTCCGCGCCCTCTCGGATGATTGACGTCAGCTGTGACGTGAGGTCCGCGATGTGGGCGTCCACCACGTCGCTGT
This sequence comes from Streptomyces venezuelae, assembly GCF_008642315.1. Lineage (NCBI taxonomy): Bacteria > Bacillati > Actinomycetota > Actinomycetes > Kitasatosporales > Streptomycetaceae > Streptomyces > Streptomyces venezuelae. Next base: position 6,067,033 of record NZ_CP029192.1, read on the forward strand.
TCTCGTCGACCAGGACCGAGTAGGTGGCGAAGAGTTCCGGGTCGTCGCCCGCCTTGTGCTGCTTCGCGGCGAAGAGGCCCGCCAGCCAGTCGCGGAGCTTCGTCTCGGGAGGCTCCGTGCCGGTGACGATCACGGCGAGGGCCTGCGACGTACGGTCCAGCCAGCGCCGCGTCACCGCGCCGCGCAGCTCCGCCTTCGTGCGGAAGTGGCGGTACACCGTGCCGTGGCTCACCCCGAGGGCGCGGGCCACGTCGACCACCGTGGCCTTGGCCGCGCCGTGCCTGCGCAGCACCTCCTCGGTCGCTTCGAGGATGCGCTCGGGGGTCAGGGGAGCCGCGGTTGCTGCCATGGCTAGACCGTACCCGGGGGCGATCAGTGCTCGCTGTCGAGGTGTGCCATCTGCGCCTCGGGGTAGCGGGCGCCCGCCGCCGCGCCCGCCGGGACCGCCGCCTCGATCGCGGCCAGGTCGGCGGCGTCGAGCGTCACGTCCAGGGCGCCGAGTGCCTCGTCGAGGCGGGTGCGCGTACGGGCGCCCACCAGCGGCACGATCGACGCGCCGTGCGGGGTGCCCTGCGCGAGCACCCAGGCGATCGCGGTCTGCGCGACGCTCACGCCCTTCTGGTCGGCGATCTTCCGCAGCGCCTCGACCAGGTCGAGGTTGCGGTCGAGGTTCTCGCCCTGGAAGCGGGGGCTCATCGAGCGGAAGTCGTTCGCGGCCAGCTTGCGGTCGCGGGTGAAGTGGCCGGAGATCAGGCCGCGGGACAGCACGCCGTACGCCGTCACGCCGATGCCGAGCTCCGCGACCGTGGGCAGGATCTCCGCCTCGATGCCGCGCGAGATGAGGGAGTACTCGATCTGGAGGTCGGAGATCGGGGCCGTGGCCGCCGCCCGGCGGATCGTGCCCGCGCCGACCTCGGAGAGGCCGATGTGCCGCACGTACCCCTTCTCGACCAGTTCGGCGATGGCGCCCACCGTCTCCTCGACCGGTACGTCGGGGTCGATGCGGGCGATGCGGTAGACGTCGATGTGGTCGACGCCGAGGCGCTGGAGGGAGTAGGCGGCGAAGTTCCTGACGGCGGACGGGCGGCCGTCGTAGCCCGACCAGCCGCCGTCCGGGTCGCGGAGCGCGCCGAACTTCACGCTGGTCAGCGCCTGCTCGCGGCGGGCCGCCGGGGCGGAGCGCAGGGCTTCGCCGATCAGCATTTCGTTGTGCCCCATGGCGTAGAAGTCGCCGGTGTCGAGGAGCGTGACGCCCGCCTCGAGGGCGGCGTGGATCGTCGCGATCGACTCCGTGCGGTCCGCCTCTCCGTAGAGCGCGGACATGCCCATGCAGCCGAGGCCGAGGGCGGAGGTCTGGGGTCCGGTGTTTCCGAGAGTGAGAGTGCGCATGCCTCCACCATGGCATGACGGATGACAGATTTCAATATCTGTCATCTGATACCTGTCACCTGTCACCTTCCATCTGTCCCCTATGACCCCTATGACCTGTCGCTCTGCGCCTCCTGCTCCGCGGGCTCCTCCAGGCGCTCCGCCGTCCTCCGTGCCGACTCCCGCGCCCACCGCCCACTCGTCACCGCCCCCAGCACCAGCACCGCGAGCCCGCAGCCCGCGATGATCCACCAGCCGGGGCGGCTCGCCCGCGTGAACTCCTTCGCGTACGAGGAAGACGTCACGCCCGACGCCAGTACCGCGCCGATCACCGCCACGCCGAGCGTCGTGCCCACCTGGCGGCTGGTGGAGGCGATCGCCGCGGCCACGCCCGCCTGGGCGCGCGGCATTCCGGAGACCGCCGTGTTGGTGATCGGCGCGTTCACGAAACCGAAGCCCAGGCCGAAGAGGACGTACCCGATCAGGCGCGTACCGTCGGACGCCGCCGCGTCGAACGCGGCGAACAGGACGCCCGACACCGTCATCGTCACGCCCGCGATCAGCAGCGGGATCCGTGGTCCGCGGCCGCCCACCAGGCGGCCCGACAGTGGGCCGCAGACCAGGGCCAACGCCGCGATCGGCAGCATCCACAGGCCGGCGTGCAGCGCGTCGAGGCCGAGTACGTCCTGGAGGTGGAGCGTCGAGAGGAAGAGGAAGCCGCTGAGCGCGGCGAAGGCGCAGACCGCGATCACCGTCGCCCCGCTGAACGGCGCCGAGCGGAAGAAGCGCAGCTCGATCAGGGGCTCGGCGCGGCGCGGCTCGTACCGCAGCAGTCCGACGAGGCCGAGCGCCGCGGCGCCCGCCGCGGAGAGGATCAGCGGGGACGTCCAGCCCGCTCGCGGCGCCTCGATGATCGCGAACGTCAGAGCGCCGAGCAGCATGATCACGAGGAGTTGCCCCACCGGGTCCGCGCGGCGCGGCTTCGGGGCGCGGGACTCGGGGACGTGGCGCAGGGTGAGGACGAGCGCCGCGAGGCCCACCGGCAGGTTGACCAGGAAGATCGAGCGCCAGCCGACCGAGTCCACGAGGGCCCCGCCGACCAGCGGGCCCGCCGCGAGGGAGATGCCCGAGACTCCGCCCCAGACGCCGATCGCGCGGGCCCGTTCGCGCGGGTCGGTGAACGTGTTGGTGATGATCGACATCGCGACCGGATTGAGCATGGAGCCGCCGACGGCCTGCACCATGCGGAAGACGACGAGCAGTTCGAGGCTGGGGGCGAGAGAGCAGAGCGCCGAACCGAGCGTGAAGATCACCAGGCCCGCCACGAAGATCTTGCGGCGACCGATCCGGTCGGCGGTCGACCCCGCGAGCATGAGGAGCGAGGCGAGGACGAGCGTGTACGCGTCGACCGTCCACTGCATGCCCGAGACGCTCGTGCCGAACTCACGCTGCAAGGTGGGCAGCGCGACGTTCAGGACCGTGTTGTCGAGGGTGACGATCAGGAGGCTGGTGCAGCAGATCGCGAGAACGAGCATGCGGTGGCGGTGGTCGAGTTCGTCGGGCATCTGTCGACGGTAGTTCGGTGCGACGTCTCTGCGACGCTCCTGCGCCGGGCCGCGCCGGGCCGCGCCGGGCCGCGCCGGGCCGCGCCGGGCCGCGCCGGGCCGCTCGGGTGGCGGTGGCGGCTGGAGCGGCTCGCGGAGCTGTCGGCGGCGGGGCGGGACCGTCGGATGAGGAGGGTGGGACGGCCGCTCGCTGGATGAGGGACAATGGAGGGTCCCGTCGTCCGTCCCGGAGATCATCGATGCCGTCCCTGCCGCAGCCCCTGTCGATCGGCCCGCACACCGTGCAGCCGCCCGTCGTGCTCGCCCCCATGGCGGGCATCACCAACGCGCCGTTCCGGACGCTGTGCCGGGAGTTCAGCGGCGGCAAGGGCCTCTTCGTCAGCGAGATGATCACCACGCGCGCCCTGGTCGAGCGCAACGAGAAGACCATGCAGCTGATCCACTTCGACGAGACGGAGGAGCCCCGCTCGATCCAGCTGTACGGCGTCGACCCCGCGACCGTCGGCAAGGCCGTCCGCATGATCGCGGAGGAGGGCCTCGCCGACCACATCGACCTGAACTTCGGCTGCCCCGTCCCCAAGGTCACCCGCAAGGGCGGCGGCTCCGCGCTCCCGTACAAGCGGCCGCTGCTGCGCGCGATCCTCCGTGAGGCCGTCAGCGGCGCAGGGGACCTGCCCGTCACGATGAAGATGCGCAAGGGCATCAACGACGAGCACATCACCTTCCTGGACGCGGGCCGCATCGCGGTCGAGGAGGGCGTGACCGCCATCGCCCTGCACGGCAGGACGGCCGCCCAGCACTACGGCGGGACGGCCGACTGGGACGCCATCGCCCGCCTCAAGGAGCACGTCCCCGAGATCCCCGTGCTCGGCAACGGCGACATCTGGTCGGCGGCGGACGCGGTCCGCATGATGAACGAGACGGGCTGCGACGGCGTCGTCGTGGGCCGCGGCTGCCTCGGCCGCCCCTGGCTCTTCGGCGACCTGGTCGCCGCCTTCGAGGGCACGGGCGCACCCGCGGCGCCGACTCTGCGCGAGGTCTCCACCGTCATGCTGCGCCACGCGACGCTGCTCGGCGAGTGGATCGGCGACGAGGCGCGGGGCGTCATCGACTTCCGCAAGCACGTGGCCTGGTACCTGAAGGGCTTCGCGGTCGGCTCGGAGATGCGCAAGCGTCTCGCGATCACCTCCTCGCTCGCCGAACTGGAGGACGGCCTCGGCGAGCTGGACCTCGACCAGCCGTGGCCGACCGGCGCGGACGGCCCGCGCGGCCGCACCTCCGGCAACAACCGCGTGGTCCTGCCGGACGGCTGGCTCAAGGACCCGTACGACTGCGCGGGCATCAGCGAGGAAGCGGAGCTGGACACGTCGGGCGGCTGAGTCACGGAGTCACAGGCTCCGGGCGAGCGTCACCGTCACGGGAAGTTCCTTGATCCCGTTCACGAAGTTCGACCGCACCCGCCGCACCTCACCGGCCACGCGGATGTCCGCCAGCCTCGGCAGCAGCTCCTCGAACATGATCCGCATCTCCAGGCGGGCCAGGGAGTTGCCGAGGCAGAAGTGCGGGCTGCCCTTGCCGAAGGTGACGTGGTCGTTGTTCTCGCGGGTGACGTCGAAGCGGTACGGGTCGGGGAAGACGTCCTCGTCGCGGTTGCCGGAGGCGAACCACATGACGACCTTGTCGCCCGCCCTGATGAGCTTCCCGCCGAGCTCGACGTCGCGCGTCGCCGTCCGCCGGAAGTGATAGACGGGCGAGGCCCAGCGCAGGCACTCCTCCACGGCGTTCGGTATGAGCGAGGGGTCGCGGACGAGCCGCTCCCGCTCCTCCGGATGCTCGATGAGCGCGAGCACGGAGTGCGAGATGGCGTGCCGGGTGGTCTCGTTCCCTGCGACGACGAGCAGCAGGAAGTAGTTGTCGAAGTCGGTGGCGGAGAGCGGCACGCCGTCCCTGGGTGAGCTGTTCACGAGCGCCGTCACGAGGTCGTCCCCGCTGCCGCCCCGCCGCCGGGCGGCCAACTCCCGCCCGTACGCGAAGACTTCGAGAGACGCGGGCGACCTGAAGGGCAGATTGCGGTACTGCCCGCTCTCCTCGCTCTCCAGCAGCACATCGGCGTAGTCCGGGTCGGTGTTCCCGATGATGCGGTTGCCCCAGTCGATGAGCTGCTGCGTGTCGCCTTCCGGGACGTCGAGCATGCGGGCGAGCACGTTGATGGGGAAGTCGGCGGACACCTCCCGCACGAAGTCGAACGTGCCTTTGGGCAGGGCGGCGTCGAGGGTACGGGCGGTCAGGCCCCGCAGGAACGTCTCGTACGTCGCGACGGCGCGCGGCGTGAACCGCTTCTGCAGGATGAGCCGCATCGCCCGGTGCCGCAGTCCGTCGGTTTCGAGGAGTGACCGGCGCAACGCGATGTAGTCGTCGTCGACCTCCTCCAGATTGGTGAACATCTCGGAGGTGAAGGTCTCCGGATCGCGGTCGACGCGCACGATGTCGGCATGCCGGGTGACCGCCCAGAAGCCGGAGTTGGGCGGCGGCTCGGGCTGCCAGTGGACGGGGTCCTCGCGGCGCAGCACGTCGAACATCCGCCAGGGCAGGTCGCGGTCGGTGAACCGGTCGTTGTCGGCGAGGTCGACGTCGGCGAGAGGGAGGGGAGGGGTGTCCGTGCGCATGAGGGTGCTCCCTTTCAGGGCTCGGCCGTTCCGGTCCCGGCCTTCCGGTCCCGGCCGTTCCGGTCTCGGCGGGGGAGGGGCTGATCCGGCGCGCTCAGATGAGGAACGCGTACTCTCCGAACTCCCAGTCCGTGACGCTCTGCTGATACCGCTCGACCTCATTGCGCTTGTACGTGAGGAACGCGCCGGTGAAGTCCTCGCCGAGGAGTCCGGTGAGCGCCTCGTCGGCCTCCAGGGCGTCGAGGGCCTCGGGGAGGGTGGCGGGGAGGCGGGGCGCGGAGGACGCGTCGTACCCGTACCCCTCCAGCGGAGCGGGCGGTTCGGGCCGGTCGCGGAGGCCGAGCAGGACGGCGGCGACGGTGCCGGCGACGAGGAGGTAGGGGTTGGCGGAGGCGTCGCCGAGGCGCAGCTCCAGGCGGGTGCCCGCGCCGCGTTCGGGCGGGATGCGGACCATGGCGCTGCGGTTGTCGAGACCCCAGTCGATCAGCCAGGGGGCGAGGGTGTCTGGCCCGAAGCGCTTGTAGGAGTTGACGGTCGGGTTGAGCAGTGCGGCGAGCGCGGGGGCGTGCCGCAGGACGCCGCCGACGGCGTGCCGGGCGGTGGCGGAGAGCCCGTTCTCGGCCCGCGGATCGTCGAAGACGTTCTGCCCTTCGCCGTCGACGAGCGACAGATGCACGTGGAACCCCGACCCGCCGAGGCCGTTGAACGGCTTCGCCATGAAGGTCGCGAGACGCCCTTCGTGCCGGGCGGTCTCCTTGACGGCGGCCTTGAAGAAGAAGGCGCGGTCGGCGGCGTCCAGGGCGCCGGAGTGGTCGAGATTGATCTCGAACTGTCCGCCGTCGAACTCGTGGTTCCCGGCGACGACACCGATCCCGAGCGCCTCCAACTGGCGCAGGGTGCGCAGCAGATGGCCGTCGGGGTCGCCGCGCCGCCCGGCGCTGTAGACGTTGCCGGTGGCGGCGCCGTAGGGGGTCCAGCCGGAGGGGGTGGCGGGGGAGGAGTCGCAGAGGAAGTACTCCAACTCGGGCCCGACGACGACGGAGAGTCCACGCGGCCCGGCGGCGCCTTCCCGGTGCGGGGCACAGTCGTCGGCGTGCGCGAGCACGCGCTTCAGCAGGGCGCGCGGGGACTCCGGTACGGGCCCGTCGGTGAGCGGGTCCAGGCTGTCCCCCAGGCACCAGGCGACGCCGGGCTCCCACGGCAGGGGCTTCAGGGTGGTGAGATCCGGTTGTACGCAGATGTCGGGGAGCCCCGCGTCGAGTCCGCCCGCGACGGGGACGACGTCGCCGCGGGGGGTGGTGTGGTAGACCGCCCTGCAGAACGTCAGACCGTGCGTGCACGCGCTCGGCAGCCGGCCCACGAGGACGTCTCTGCCGCGGTCGGCTCCCAGCAGGTCGGGGTAGACGACGCGGACGACGTCGGTGCCGGCGGCTCGGAGGTTCTCCACGGTTGCCGTCGCCGTGGCCTGAACGGTCGTCGCCCTGCCCTGTGGTCGTGCGCTCGCTTCACTCACCCGTGTCCCAGCCTTTCCGGGGGCGCGGTGCGCGATTTGTTTGACCTCAAACGGTAGGGAGGTGGGGCGGGGTTCGCAAGCCCCCGTACGCCACCGCTCCACAGGACCAGCAGCCCCAACTCCGCTACTCCGCAGCGGAATCACTCCCACCCACCCGTTCACCCCGTAACGTCCAGCGGGAGTAGGGGCGGTTGACCTACCGGGCCGCAGGCGCCCATGCGTCGGAGGGGACGTGGGGGTATGTGCGCACGCAGCACCGAGCCAACCGAGGCGGCCGGAAACATTCCACGCGGCGCAGGGATGGCGAGTACGGACATACCCCCGCGGCCCCGCACTCGCAGACGGGCAGCAGGCGAACCCACCCCGAGGCGCCCCCGCCGGAAACCGTGACAGAGTGACACCCCCGGCGTATCGTACGGGCTCAAACGACCTACCCGGGAGGGGCGTCGAGCATGACCGGAGTCCGTGGGTTCCATCCGCCCAAGAGCGCCACCGGCCGCTCCTCCCTCATCCCCGCACCCCCTTGGCACTACTCCGGCGACCTCCTCACCATCGAGTACCGCACCAACCCCGCCCGCGTCCGCGAACTCCTCCCCGAGCCGCTCGACCTGGCCCCCGAAGACCCCGGCGCCGTCGCCCTCATCTGGGCTGACTGGCAGTCGTGCGGCGCCGACAGGGCCGAGCTGCTCGACCCCGTCCGCGCCCAGTACAAGGAGTGCTTCGCGGTGGTCCGCTGTGCCTACCGCGCCCGCACCTACTCCCGCTGCGTCTACATCTGGGTCGACAAGGACTTCGCCATCGCCCGCGGCAACCACCAGGGCTACCCGAAGAAGCTCGGCTCCATCCACCTCACCCGCCCCCACCCCTACGGCCCAGCCCCCCGCATCGAGCCCGGCGCCGTCTTCGGCGCCACGCTCGCCGCCGCCGACCGCCGCCTCGCCCAGGCGGTGGTGACCCTGCGCGAACCCTCCGCGACGAACGGCTTCGTGAACGCCCACCCCATGGCCCACCACCGCCAACTCCCCGCCATCGACGGGAAGGGCCTGGCCCTCGACGAACTGATCGCCTCGGGCGCCGCGGCCTTCGAGGGCGGTCAGTCGTGGCAGGGCGACGCGGACCTCACCCTCTTCGACGCGCCCACGGAGGAGCTCGCCGACCTCACGGTCGACGAGCCCATAGGCGCGTACTACCGCCAGGTGGGAGTCACCTGGAACGGCGGCACCTTGCTGGAGCGGGGCCTCTAACCACCCGCGTCCCTAACCACCCACGTCCCCCTTTTCCCGCTCACTCCCAGCTCCCGACCCAGCTCCCGACCCGGTTCCCGCCCCAACCCCATCCCCAACTCCCGCATAAATCCCAGGCCGCCCCACCCGCAGCCAAGCCCCCCACCCGACCCCCACCCCCGCCGCGACCAGAATGAGCCCCGGCAGAATCCACCGCAGGGGGTTGGCCGAGGAAACCCCCAGCTGGACGCTGAAGTTGGTGAGGGCGAGCCAGAAGATGACGGCGAGCGCGGCACCCGAGAGGACGGGGGCGATCAGCCGGTGCCAGAGGGGCTCGCCCAGCTCGGGCCGGCGTGCGAAGTAGGCGACGACCGACGCCGACGTGGCGAACAGGAGCAGGATCACGCCGAGCGCGCCGAGGTTGGTCAGCCAGGTGAAGACGTCGGCGACGGGGTCGCGCCCGGCCAGGGCGAAGACGCAGATCACGATGACGGTGACCGCGGTCTGCAGCAGCGAACCCCGGTGCGGCGAGGAGTGCCGCCGGTGCAGGACCCCGAGTCGGCGGGGCAGTACACCTTCCCGCCCGAGCGAACGCACGTACCGCGCAACGGCGTTGTGGAAGGAGAGGAGCGCGGCGAGCAGGCTGGTGATCAGGAAGAACTGGGCGAAGTCGGAGAAGACCGTGCCCGGACTGGCGTCGCCGAGCGAGAACATCATCCCCGGCCCCTGCTCGGCGGCGATCCGATTCGCCCGCCCGGTCCCCGCGCCCGTGACCATCGCCCAGGCCGTGGCGGCGTAGAAGACGCCGATGAGCCCGACGGCGATGTACGTGGCGCGTGCGACGGTACGGCGCGGATCCCGGCACTCCTCGCTGTACAGCGCGGCCGACTCGAAGCCCATGTAAGCCGCGAACACGCAGCACAGCGCGACGCCGAGCGAGCCGTCCGTGGCGGCGCCCCAGGTGAGCGGCGCGGTCGAGACGCCCTCGGGGGCGTGGGTGAACTGGCCGATGTCGAAGACGAGCACTGTGCCGAACTCCAGGACGAGCAGCACGGCGAGGACGCGCACCCCCACGTCGACGCGCCGGTAGCCGAGCGCCCCGACGACGGCCGCGCAGGCCAGTACGAGAACCCACCAGGGAATCTCCACCCCCGTCCGGGCGTCGATGAACTCAGAGGTGGTGGCGCCGAAGAGGCCCGCGATGCCGATCTGCATGGCGTTGTACGAGAGCAGCGCGACGAAGGCCGCGCCGACACCGGGGACGCGGCCGAGACCGTGCGCGGTGTACGCGTAGAACGCCCCGGCGCCGGTGATGTGACGGCTCATCGCCGCGTACCCGGCGCTGAAGAGCGCGAGTACGACGGCTGTCAGGAGGTAGAGGAGCGGTATCCCGAGGATTCCCGTGATGCCTAGGGACTGCGGGACACCGCCCGCGGCCACGGTCAGCGGCGCGGACGCGGCGACGACGACGAAGACGATGCCCGCGACACCGATGCGGCGTTCGGGGACAGTGGTGGAAACGGGCGTGACGGGGGAGTCGAGGGCCATGCCGAACTCCGGGGAGAGGAGGGCGCGTCCGCTCGGGACGCGTTATCGTTTGAGCCCGTACGAAATTCGAGTGGCGCCGATGGTACGGAGGCGCATGCACCACGGCAAGAAGTACGGCAAGAGGAGGGCACGGACGTGACGGGCGATCGCACCATCCACGAGACCGAGAAGGCGGTCAGGGCCAAGCTCGGCGGCACACCCGTCGCGTACGAGCAGATGGCCGCGGTGTCGAACATCTACCGCGCGGCCGCGGCGGTCCGGCAGCACTTCGAGAACTCGGTCCTGCGCGGCGCCGAACTGACGTGGACGTCGTTCGTCGTGCTCTATGTGGTCTGGATCTGGGGCGAGATGGAGACGCGGTACGTCGCCGAGGAGGCCGGCATCTCCAAGGGCACGCTGACGGGGGTCGCCCGCACGCTCATGGGCCGGGGCCTGCTCGAACGCCGCGGCCACCCGGAGGACGGAAGGCTGGTCCTGCTCCGGCTGACGGACGAGGGGGAGCGGACGATGAACGACGTCTTCCCCGCCTTCAACGCGGAGGAGGCCTTCGTCACGGAGGGGCTGACGGACGCGGAGTGCGAGACGCTGGCGGACCTGCTCCGCAAGATCGTCGTACGGACGGAGGAGAAGGGCGACGACCGCAGGCAGAACCTCCTGAACGGCGCACCCCCACCCCCGCGCCGCAGCGGCCGCAGACCCCGCTCCACCGCCTGACCCCCACCTCGGCCACCCCCACCCCCGCGTCGCAGCGGCCGCAGACCCCGCCCCACCGCCTGACCCGCACCTCGGGCCCCGCGCCGCAGCGGCCGCAGACCCCGCTCCACCGCCTGACCCCCACCTCGGCCACCCCCACCCCCGCGTCGCAGCGGCCGCAAACCCCGCCCCACCGCTTGCCCCCCACCTCGGGCCCCCGCGCCGCAGCGGCTACAAGCCCCGCCCCACCGCCTGACTCCTACGCCGCCCCCGCGCCGCAGTCGCCGCAAACCCCGCCCCACCACCTGACCCCCACCTCGCCCCCCCCCCCCCCGCGCCTGGCCCGCAGAGCAGCCCGTCACCCCGCGCGCGCATCCCTCTCCGCCCACCCCCCGGCCGCCCCCACCAACCCCCCGAACAAGCCCTGCTGCCCCCCGTCCACCGCCGCCGTGTCCTCCGGATGCCACTGAACCGCGGCGAACCACCCCACCCCGCCCGGCAGTTCGAGTGCCTCCACCGTTCCGTCGGTCGCCCACGCCGTCGCCCGCAGTCCCCGCCCGGGCAGCTCCACGCACTGGTGGTGGTAGCAGGACACGTCTGTCCGCACGGCGCCGAGCGCCCGCGCCACCACCGAGCCCGCCGCCACCCGCACCCCGTGCACCTTGTGCCGGTGCTCCGCCGTCGGGCCGCCCATGTCCTGCCGCAGCGTGCCGCCGAGGGCCACGTTGACCACCTGCATGCCCCGGCAGACCGCCAGTGTCGGCAGTCCCCGGGACAGTGCGCAGCGGGCGAGCGCGAGGTCGAAGTCGTCCTGCGCGTCGTCGACGTCGTACACGGCGCTGTGGACGTCGGCGTCGGCCGCGTACCGCCAGGGGGCGACGTCCCCGCCGCCGGGCAGCAACAGGCCGGCGCAGCGCGCGAGGCGGTCGGCCGCCTCGTCCGGCGGGCCGGGATGCATCATGAACGGCTCGCCGCCCGCGCGGAACACCGCGTCGGCGAGGGCGCGCGCGGTGACGACGGCGGCGTAGCGCAGGGCGGAGGTCGTCGCGGCGTACCGCTGGGGGAGGGCGATCAGGGGGCGGGTGCGGGGCGTGGGCCGGGGCATCGGCATGGCTGACTTCCGGAGGCGGGCTTTTCGTTTGGGCTCAAACGGTAAGTCGAACAATATCTCAACGCCCCGTCCGCTACGAGGGGTTGACCCCGCCTCGACCCCTCCCTAATGTTGTTTGGGTTCAAACGAACTGGAGGCAGAGATGGCTCCTCCTACCCCCGGACCTCCGGGGAACCCGGCGCGCGACACGCATCCGGCGCCGCACACGGCGACCGTCGCCCACGTGCCCGTCGACACCCGCCACTGGATCGACGGCGCCCGAGTCGCCTCCCCCGCCACCTTCACCGATCACTCGCCCATCGACGGCACCCCGCTCGCCGAGATCGCCCGCGGCACCGCCGCCGAGGCCCGCGCCGCCGTCGCCGCCGCCGACGCCGCCTTCCCGCGCTGGGCCGCGACGCCCCCGGCCGAGCGCGCGGCGCTGCTGCACGCCGTCGCCGACCGCGTCGACGCCCGCGCCGGAGAGCTCGCCGCCGTCGAGACCGCCGACAACGGCGCCCTCCTCCGCTCGCACCGTCGAGGCGTACTGCCCCGCGTCGCCCACAACTTCCGATACTTCGCCGACCGCCTCCTCGCCCTCTCCCACGACGACTTCGACACCCGCGGCCACACCAACCACGTCAGCTGGGACCCGGCGGGCCCCGCCGTCCTCATCACGCCGTGGAACGCCCCGCTGATGCTGTCCAGCTGGAAGATCGCCCCCGCGCTGGCCGCGGGGTCCACCGTCGTGCTGAAGCCGGCCGAGTGGACCCCGCTCACCGCCTCGCTCCTCGCGGACATCACGCACGAGGCGGGGCTGCCGCCCGGGGTCTTCAACGTCGTGCAGGGGTACGGCGACGAGGCCGGCGCACCCCTCACCGCCCACCCCGACGTGCGCCGCATCAGCTTCACCGGCTCCGTGCCTACCGCCCACCGCATCGCCGCGGCCGCCGCCGCCCACCTCGTGCCGTGCAGCTTCGAGCTCGGCGGCAAGTCGCCGCTGCTCGTCCTCGCCGACGCCGACCTGGACCTCGCCGCCGACCTCGCCGTGGAGCAGTACGACAACGCGGGCCAGATCTGCCTCGCCGCCACCCGCATCCTCGTCGAGGAGTCCGTGCGCGACGCCTTCCTCGGCCGGTTCCTCGACCGCGTGGCCGAGCTGGTCCAGGGCGACCCGCGCGACGAGACCACCGACATCGGGCCCAGCATCCACCCCCGGCACGTGGAGCGCGTGGACGGATTCGTGCGCCGAGCGCTCGTGGCGGGAGCCAAGGCCCTTGTCGGCGGCGCCCCCCACCCCGGGCTGTCCGACGTGTCGGGCGGCACCTACTACCTCCCCACCCTCCTCACCGACGTCGACCAGGAATCCGAGATCGTCCAGGAAGAGGTCTTCGGACCCGTCCTCACCCTCCAGACGTTCCCCGACGGCGACGAGGACGAGGCGGTGCGCCTCGCCAACGGCACCCGCTTCGGGCTCGCCGCCACCCTCGCCGCCGGGGACCGCGAGCGTGCGGCACGGATCGGCGCGCGGCTCGTCGCGGGCACGGTCTGGGTCAACTGCTTCTACGTACGCGACCTCTCTGCGCCCTTCGGCGGCTCGCGCAGCTCCGGCATCGGGCGCGAGGGCGGCGACTGGTCCTTCGACTTCTACTGCGACCTGAAGAACACGGTGACGGCGCCGAAGGGGTGGGTCGACCATGGGTGAGATCGTCGGAGCGGGCCTCCTCGCCCACGTCCCCACCATCGTGCTGCCCGAACCCGTCCGCAAAGAACTCAACGAGGGCCGCGAGATCAGCCTCGTCCCCGGCCTGCGCAAGCTGCGCGCCGACGTCTTCGAGACGCTCGACTACGACACCGTGGTCGTCCTCGACTCGCACTGGGCGACCACCGTCGAGTTCGTCGTCTCCGCGCAGCCCCGCCGCGCCGGCCTGTTCACCTCCGAAGAACTGCCGCGCGGCATGTGCCGCATGCCGTACGACTATCCCGGCGACCCCGAACTCGCCCACTCCGTGGCCCGGTTCGCGGAGAAGCACGGCACCTGGATCACCCCGATCGACGACTCCTTCCTGCCCGTGTACTACGCCACCATCAACCTGTGGACGTACCTGGGCCACGGCCTCCCCGAGAAGAAGTGGGTCTCGATCGGGGTCTGCCAGACCGGTGACGCCGAGGACCACCTGCGGCTCGGCCGGGCGCTCGCCGACGGCATCGGCGCGCTCCCCGGACGCAGGGTCCTGCTCATCGCGTCCGGCGCCCTCTCGCACACGTTCTGGCCGCTGCGCGAGCTCCGCGCCCACGAGTCGAGCGACCCCGCCCACATCCGTACGCCCGAGGCGCGCGCCGCCGACCACGCACGCATCGACTGGCTGGAACACGGAGACCATGCCCAAGTCCTGCGCACCATGCCGGAGTTCCTCACCCACAAGCCGGAGGCCCGGTTCGGGCACTACCTCATGATGATCGGCGCCCTCGGCGAGGAACGCTGCACCGCGCCCGGACGTGCCTACAGCGCGTACGAGAACTCCATCGGCACGGGCCAGATGCACCTGTGGTTCGACCGCCCGGCGGCCGGCTGGACCGGCGAGGCCCGTGAAGCGGAGGCGACGGCATGAGGGCGAGCGGATCGAGGCCGACCACGACCGAGTACCGCCGCGTCCTCCTGGACGGATCCGCCGTCCAGGTCGTGCGCGAGGGCGACGAGCTGATCGCACCCGACGGACGCCGCGTCAAGACGTCCGAGGCCCACCACCTGCCGCCCGTGCGCCCGTCAAAGGTCATCGCGGTCCACCTCAACCACCGGAGCCGCGTGCGGGAGTTCGGCGTCACGCTGCCACCCGCGCCCACCTACTTCCACAAGCCGGTCTCCGCCCTCAACAGCCACGGCGGCGCCGTCGTGCGCCCCGAGGGCTGCAAGTACCTCAACTACGAGGGGGAGATCGGCATCGTCATCGGCCGCGCCTGCCGCAACGTGGCACCGGACGAGGCCGGTGCGTACATCGCGGGCTTCACCGTCGCCAACGACTACGGCCTGCACGACTTCCGCGACACGGACGCCGGTTCGATGCTCCGCGTCAAGGGCTCCGACACGCTCTGCCCACTCGGCCCCGGCCTGGTCACCGGCTGGGACTTCCACGGCAAGTACCTCCGCACGTACGTCAACGGCGAGCTCGTGCAGGACGGTTCGACCGACGAGATGCAGTGGGACATGCACTATCTCGTCGCCGACATCGCCCGCACGATCACCCTGGAACCGGGCGACGTCCTGCTCTCCGGAACACCCGCGGGCTCCCGGCCCGTCCGCCCCGGCGACATCGTCGAGGTCGAGGCGGAGGGCCTTGGACGCCTCACCAACCACATCGTCACCGGCCCGACGCCCATCCGCCCCGATGTCGGCGCCCAGCCCACCGAGTCCGAGGAGGTCCTCTCCACGGCGCTGGGCGGCGACTGGGAGTTCCGAGGCATCAGACCACCGAACCGCTGAGCTCGGCGCCGCGAACCCGCCCCGACCCTACGGAACAGCACGGGAGTTGATCAGGAACATGAGGGTGACAGTCGACCTGGACGTCTGCCAGGACCACGGGCAGTGCGTCTTCGCCGCGCCGGACATCTTCCGGCTCGACGACGAGGGCCGCCTCGCGTACGTGGACTCGCCCGACGCCGCGCTGCGCGCCGACGCCGAGGACGCGGCCGACGTGTGCCCGCTGCAGGCCATCCGGGTCGAGGGCTGAGGCATGGCGGGGGCGAGCAGTGCGGAGGGCCGCGGCATCGCGGTCGTGGGCGCGTCACTCGGCGGGCTGCGCGCGGCCGAACAGCTCCGCGCGGCGGGCTGGCACGGCCCGATCACCGTCTTCGGCGACGAGCCGCACCTGCCGTACAACCGCCCGCCGTTGTCCAAGGCCGTCCTCGCGGGCTGCGCGCCCACGAGCGGCACGGAACTGCGCAGGCGCCCCAGCGTCGAGAACGTCGAGTGGCGGCTCGGTTCGGCCGTCGCCACCGCCGACCTCACGGCGCGCACGCTCACACTGACCGACGGATCGGTCCACATGTACGAGGGTCTGGTGGCCGCGACGGGGGTGCGGCCACGCAGACTCCCGATGCCCGGGGGCCCGCCCCGGCACGTCGTCCGCACGCTGGAGGACTCGGCGGCCCTGGCCGCCGGACTGGCGGCGGGCGCCCGGGTGCTAGTGATCGGATCGGGGTTCATCGGCTGCGAGGTGGCGGCCACCGCGCGCACGGCCGGGTGCGCGGTGACCGTCGTCGCGCCGGAGACGGAACCGATGGTGCTCGCGCTCGGCCCGCACCTGGCGCGGGCGCTGCGGCTCCGCCACGAGGCGCG
Organism: Streptomyces venezuelae; assembly: GCF_008642315.1. Taxonomy (NCBI): domain Bacteria; kingdom Bacillati; phylum Actinomycetota; class Actinomycetes; order Kitasatosporales; family Streptomycetaceae; genus Streptomyces; species Streptomyces venezuelae. Next base: position 6,083,035 of record NZ_CP029192.1, read on the forward strand.
GGGAGTACGTTTCCGCATGGGCCGCCTGGCGACGGAACTCACCCCGGACGGCTGCGTCCTGAACGACGGCACGGAAGTACGGGCGGACCTGCTGGTCGAAGCGATCGGCTCCCTCCCCAACACGGAGTGGCTGGCGGCGACGCCGGGCCTCGACCTCACCGACGGCATCCTCTGCGACGCCCACCTGCGCATCGGCGGCATCCCGCACGCGGTGGCGGTCGGCGACGTGGCCCGCTTCCCGAACCCGCGCTACGGCCCCGTGCCGCGCCGGGTCGAACACTGGTCGGTCCCCGGCGACACGGCCCGCCACGCGGCCCGCACGCTGGTCGCGGCTCTGACCGGCACGCCCCGCGACCCCGCGCCCTGCGCGCCCCTCCCCTCCTTCTGGAGCGACCAGTACACCCTGCGCCTCCAGTCCTTCGGCCAGCCCGCACTCGGCGACCGCTGCGAACTCCTGGAGGGCGACCCGGACGCCCCGGACGGCGACCTCCTCTACGCCTACTACCAGGGCCCCCGCCTCATCGGCGTAGCAGCCCTGGGCGGCCCCGCCGCAACCACCGCGGCAGCCCGCCACCGCCCCCACCTCATGACGCTGCCGGAGCCGGTGACCTGACCCGGCACAGGTATGCGGAAGGGGCAGCACCTCCGAACCGGGTGCTGCCTCGTCATGTCCGCAGCGGCGGAGTCGCTGTTCAGAAGGCCTAGGATCGGGCCATGAACGAGGACGCGCGACGTCTGGCCAACTCCCGGGTCCACCTGGTGCCGGCGGTCCTGTCCCTGGCCAACCCGCCCTGGCAGCGGGACGTCTGGCTCGACCCGTCGACGTTCGAGAACCTGGACCACGTCTTCCACATGCTCTTCGACGACTTCTGCGACGCCGACGAACCGGAGCGCCACCTCGGCACGAGTCTGCGGACGGAGGAGGAGGTCGCCCTCATGCGGGAGCTGGGCGCGGCGCTCAACGCGGCGGCGGACGAGGCGTCCGACGACACGGATGCCTCGCACCTCACGGCAGCCTCCTGGCCCGCCGTCGTCACTGCCGCCGGACGGCTTGCTCACGTCATGGTGGCCAACGACCTGGAAGAACTCGCCGCGTTGCACGAGCCCGTAGACGGTGGGTAGCGGCTGTCACCGGGTTTGTGAGGGGGTGGACCACGTGGTCACCTCGATGACGAGACTCCCGTCGTCGCTGGTGCTGACCACATGCACCAGCGCCAGATCACCCTCACTCGTCGTTTGGCACCAGTCCAGACCGTTCCTGAGCCGGAAAGTGGAGTTGGCCGGCGAGGTCTGAATGGCCTTGTCGCAGCCCGCCGCACTCAAAGAGGCCATGCTCGTCGTGATGTCCAGATCGTTGCTCAGCCAGAAATTATGGCTTCCCTCTATGCAGGGTCCCCCGTCGACAAGGCCTGCGTCGTCGGAATTGGCTCTGGGCTCATCCAAGTCGACGAACATGAAGTTCCCGTTGCAGACACCGCTCTGAGGCGGAATGGAAAGCTTCGAGGCCTTGAGGGCAGGGGCGTGGTCTTCTTCGTTCACCCCGGGTGACGAAGCAGCCGGTGTATCCGGCGTCGTGGCGGATGTTCGTGGCGTGGCGGTGACGGTTTGTGTGGCCGTGACGGTCGTGGTCGCCGGTGTTCCGGCGGGCGAATCCACTCCCGCTGCCGGCAGACCGATGAATCCGAACAGGAACGTGAGGAACGAAACGCCGGCGGCGATCAGGGAGGCCATCGCATTCCAGTGCTCCGGCGTCTTGCGCCGCGGTGGTGTGCCGCCGGTCGACGGGGCAGAAGTCGCCATCCGAACCTCCGGACTGGGATCGCCACCGATCGTCCCACTCGGGCATCAGTGACGCACCCATTCCGGCAAGAAGGTGCGGCGTTCTCTTCTTCTTTGCACCCTGGGACAGGGTTCAGTGCCACGTCTCCGACAGGCGCCGTGTGACGGCTGAGCTGAGAATGCGTACGCCGCGCGTCGAGCTCGGATCGATGCCGGTGAGCTCCCGTGTGCGGCGGAGGCGGTAGTCCAGGGTGCGGGGGTGGACGTTGAGGGCTGCTGCTGTGGCGCCGCGGTGCATGTCGTGGCGGTAGTACGCGTCAAGCGTGACGACGAGGTCCGGACCGGGTTGCAGGCTCCGGGCCACGGCGTGGAGCCATCCGTCGACGAACGGTGCTTCGGCGACGGCTAGTTCCACGAACACGTCGGACAGGGTGTGCGGGCGCAGCCGGGCGGATGCCCGTCGCAGCGGCGCCGTCCTGCTGATCCGCCGGGCCAGGTCGAGGGCGTCGGCCACGTCGGACAGCGATGAGGTGGCGGTGCCGGCGGCGCAGGGGCGGCTCAGGGCCTGGGCGAAGTCCCGTACGAGATCGGAAACCGGGTCGGGTGCGGAGTGCGGCTGTGCGAGCTCGGCGGTACTGGACGTCGGAAACGTCGGGGGTTCGGCGGGATGCATCGGGATGATGGCGATCAGCTCGCCGCTTCTGCTTCCCTTGCCCGGCCACCACGTGATCGGCGCGCGGTGGGTCTTCACCAGCGTCTCGATCTCGCTTTCCAGGTCGCGATCGCCGACGGGCCGGTCCGGGACGCGGATCACCGCCACCGCGCAGCGCTCGGGCAGTTCCATGCCCAGGGCCGCGGCGAGGTCCGCCGATATGGGGTCCCCCTTCAGCAGCGACCTGGCCAGCAGGGCCGCCTGCTCGACGTACGGCAGGCGGTGGCGCAGTGCCGTCACGAATCCCTGACTGTAGGCGCGGATGCCGCGTTCTCCCTGTGGGGCGAACCAGTGCATCATCCGCATGAGTTCGCCGACGCCGACGCCGACGCCGACGCCGACGCCGTGCTGCGCGTCGGTCGCCTCGTTGATCTCGCGCAGCATGAGCGATGTGTGCAGGCGCAGGACCCGCTGCCGTGCGTCCAGCGACATCCCCGCCGCGGCCCGCGATTCGCCGATCGCGGCGATGTAGTCGAGGTCGGCGTCGGTCAGTTCGCCGTTGTCCGGGGAGAGTTCGACCGTACGGCGGCGCAACCACAACGAGTACTCCAGCGTCTCGGCCCGTGCCCGGGAGTTCGTGTCCAGGAACCCGAACTCCGCGATCTCGCGCGCGTACGCCTCGACCTCCCGGCGCGCGTTGGCCGATGCCTGCCGGGCCAACTCGGCGAAGAAGCTGCCCATGCGCGCGAGCATGCCATTCCGGCCGAAGAGCCCACAGGGGAAAACCGGACGGCATTCATCACTCTGCGCACATCGGGGACGACCACGTCCGGGGCGATTTGTCACAGTGCGCAAAATCCCTTGATCGGGGCATGCCCATTGTCTGTTCTCCTTGTGAGGCCACCGCGGACCGGCCTTAATTGGCAGCGGTCCGTAAATCTCTCATCTGCGCGCCACTCAATGGTGCTTGCTCATTCGGGAGGGAATCACCGATGAAAGCAGGAACGAGAAAGAGAATCGCGGCGGCGGCAGCGGTCATGGCCACGTCGACAGCGCTCATGCTGAGTGCGCCCGGCAGCGGCTCGGCCGCTCCCGCCGCCGCTCCCGGCCTCCGTGCGTTCGGGATCACGGGTGACGGCACCCAGATGGCCACGTTCACCACCGACCGGCCGAACGTGCTCGACTGGGTCAGGGACATCGTCGGCCTCAGTGGCGACACGGCTCTGATCGGCATCGACTTCCGGGTGCAGAACGGCCTGATGTACGGCGTCGGCGACAAGGGCGGCATCTACACGATCAAGACCCCGCCGGCCACCCCGGACGTCGTGATCACCAAGGTGTCCCAGCTCCAGTACGCGCTGCACGGCACGAACTTCGGCGTCGACTTCAACCCGGCCGCCGACCGGCTGCGCGTCGTCAGCGACACCGGCCAGAACCTGCGGCACAACCTCAACGACCACACGACGGTCCAGGACCTGAACCTCACCACCCCGCCCGCCGAGGGCACGACCAAGGGCGTCTCCGCCGCCGCCTACACGAACAACGATCTGAGCGGGGCCACCGGGACCACGTTGTTCGACGTCAACACGGTCAGCGACCAGATCGTCATCCAGTCGCCTGCCAACAACGGCACACTGGCACCGACCGGCAGCCTCGGCATCGACGCGCAGGCCAACGCGGGCCTGGACATCTTCAGCAGTCCGTCGGGCGGCAAGACGGTCAGCAACACCGCCTACGCCACTCTCACCGCCTCCGGCGCCACCAGGCCCTCCCTCTACAGCGTCAATCTCTTCACGGGCGACGCCACGCTCGTGTCCGACGCCCCCGGATCCAGGTTCCCCCTGAACATCACGGATCTGGCCATCTCCCTCACCGGCAGCTGAGCCCCACGAACGGCAAGGGAAGAGGCGGCGTCCCCGCACAGGACGCCGCCTCTTCATCGTGAACCGGAACCGCCGCCGCATCGGTACTGAGGGTCGGGGACACAGCGGCGGTCCCGGAGCTGGGTTACCGGTGGTCGCTGCCCGTGGAGTGGGACGCGGCGCGGCCGGCCTCCAGGCGGGCCACCGGGATGCGGAACGGGGAGCAGGAGACGTAGTCCAGGCCGACCTCGTGGAAGAAGTGGACGGACTCCGGGTCGCCGCCGTGCTCGCCGCAGACGCCGAGCTTGAGGTCGGGGCGGGTCTCGCGGCCGGCCTTGACCGCGTCGCGGACCAGCTTGCCGACGCCGTCCTTGTCGATCGTCTCGAAGGGGGAGACCCCGAAGATGCCCTTCTCCAGGTAGGCGGTGAAGAACGAGGCCTCGACGTCGTCGCGGGAGAAGCCCCAGACCGTCTGCGTGAGGTCGTTCGTGCCGAAGGAGAAGAACTCCGCGGCCTCCGCGATCTGGTCGGCCGTGAGGGCCGCGCGCGGGAGCTCGATCATCGTGCCGAGCGCCAGCTTCAGGTCGACGCCGGTCGTCTCGACGACCTCCGCGATGACCTGCTCGGCCTCCTCGCGGACGATCTCCAGCTCCTGGACCGTGCCGACGAGTGGAATCATGATCTCCGCGCGCGGGTCGCCCTTGGCGGTCTTGCGCTCGGCCGCGGCCTCGGCGATCGCACGGACCTGCATGGTGAACAGGCCGGGGATGACCAGGCCGAGGCGCACGCCGCGCAGGCCCAGCATCGGGTTCTGCTCGTGCAGGCGGTGGACGGCCTGAAGGAGGCGCAGGTCGTTCTCGTTGGCGTCCTTGCGCGACTCGGCGAGGGCGACGCGGACCGAGAGCTCCGTGATGTCGGGGAGGAACTCGTGCAGCGGCGGGTCGAGGAGGCGGACCGTGACCGGCAGGCCGTCCATCGCCTCGAAGAGCTCCACGAAGTCCTGCTTCTGCAGGGGGAGGAGCTCCTTGAGGGCGTCCTCGCGCTCGCCGTCCGCGTCCGCGAGGATCAGCCGCTCGACCATCTCGCGGCGCTCACCGAGGAACATGTGCTCGGTGCGGCACAGGCCGATGCCCTGGGCGCCGAAGCGGCGGGCGCGGAGCGCGTCCTCGGCGTTGTCCGCGTTGGCGCGGACGCGCAGACGGCGTACCCGGTCCGCGTACGCCATGATCCGGTGCACCGCCGCGACCAGCTCGTCCGCGTCGTCGGCGCCCGCGTGCATGCGGCCCTCGAAGTACTCCACGACGGGGGAGGGGACCACGGGTACCTCGCCCAGGTAGACCTTGCCCGTCGAGCCGTCGATGGAGACGACGTCGCCCTCCTCGACGACGGTCTCGCCCACCGTCATCCGGCGGCGCTTCGTGTCGACCTCCAGGTCCTCGGCGCCGCACACACAGGTCTTGCCCATGCCGCGCGCCACGACGGCGGCGTGCGAGGTCTTGCCGCCGCGCGAGGTCAGGATGCCCTCGGCCGCGATCATGCCGTCGAGGTCGTCGGGGTTGGTCTCCCGGCGGATCAGGATGACCTTCTCGCCCGAACGCGACCACTTGATGGCGGTGTACGAGTCGAAGACCGCCTTGCCGACCGCGGCACCGGGTGACGCGGCGATGCCGCGGCCCAGCTGCTCGACCGACGCGCCCTCGTCGAAACGGGGGAACATGAGCTGCGCGAGCTGGGCGCCGTTGACGCGCTGCAGCGCCTCGGCCTCGTCGATCAGGCCCTGGTCCACGAGCTGCGTGGCGATGCGGAACGCGGCACCGGCGGTGCGCTTGCCGACGCGGGTCTGCAGCATCCACAGCTGGCCGCGCTCGATGGTGAACTCGATGTCGCACAGGTCCTTGTAGTGCGTCTCGAGGGTCTCCATGATCTGCATGAGCTGGTCGTACGACTTCTTGTCGATCTGCTCCAGATCGGCGAGCGGGACCGTGTTGCGGATGCCCGCGACGACGTCCTCGCCCTGCGCGTTCTGCAGGTAGTCGCCGTACACGCCCTGGTGGCCCGAGGCCGGGTCGCGGGTGAACGCGACGCCCGTGCCAGAGTCGGGGCCGAGGTTGCCGAAGACCATGGAGCAGACGTTGACGGCCGTGCCGAGGTCGCCGGGGATGCGCTCCTGGCGGCGGTAGAGCTTGGCGCGGTCGGTGTTCCACGATTCGAAGACCGAACGGATCGCGAGGTCCATCTGCTCGCGCGGGTCCTGCGGGAAGTCCCGCCCGGCCTCCGTCTTGACGATCTTCTTGAACTTCGTGACCAGCTTCTTCAGGTCGGCGGCCTCGAGGTCGGTGTCGACCGTGACCTTCTTGGCGTCCTTGGCCTTCTCCAGGGCGTCCTCGAAGAGTTCGCCGTCGACGCCGAGGACGGTCTTGCCGAACATCTGGATGAGCCGGCGGTAGGAGTCCCACGCGAAGCGGTCGTCGCCGGACTGCTTGGCGAGCCCGGAGACCGACTTGTCGGAGAGCCCGATGTTCAGGACCGTGTCCATCATGCCGGGCATCGAGAACTTGGCGCCGGAGCGGACCGAGACGAGCAGCGGGTCGTCGGACTGGCCGAGCTTCTTGCCCATCTTCTGCTCGAGGGCGTCGAGGTGCGCACTCACCTCGTCCCGCAGCTCGACGGGCTCCTCGCCGCTGTCGAGGTACGTCTTGCAGGCCTCGGTGGTGATCGTGAAGCCCGGAGGGACGGGCAGCCCGAGGTTGGTCATCTCGGCGAGGTTCGCGCCCTTCCCGCCGAGAAGGTCCTTGAGGTCCTTGTTGCCCTCGGTGAAGTCGTAGACGAACTTCACGCTCTCGCTCGTGTGAGCTACGTGGGGATCTTTGTTTTCCGACACGGGTCTCGACTCCTCGAGAGCTCGGTGGCTGCCCTGACGGCGAGGAACATACCCAGATCGAAGGCACCTGGGTACGTCCACTTGCGCGTCATGCGGCCGTAACCACCCGTCCGCCGCTAGATCGAAAGTGACTGAGCGGTAGCCGAGATCCCGATCATTCATTCAAGCCTTGAATGCAAGACTGCCCCCAGCCCCGTAAAACGCTCAGATGAGCGGAGCTAACTCAGATGTGAGTTCACCTCATGAATGATCGAGCAGTGGCACTGAGTGCCACCCCTTGGAGAAGTGCAGCCGTCGAAAGGATGCTCATCTGAGCGCAAGCCCTATCAAGGGTGGCGAGAATCACGCCCTTCCGTGGCGGCCGGATGTCAGCATCCGGACCCCCGATCTCAGTCGTCGATCCCCGACCTCTCCACTCCCGCCACGATCCACCGCTGGAAGAACAGGAAGACCACGAGCAGCGGCACGATCGACACCGCTGCCGCCACGAACAGCACGTGCAGGCGGATGACCTGGGACGTCGTGAACGTGGCCAGGGCGACCTGGACCGTCCAGGCCTCGCGGTCCTGGCCGATGACCAGGGGCCACAGGAAGGAGTTCCACGCGCCGATGAACACGATCGTGCCGACCGCGGCGAAGACGGGGCGGGAGTTCGGGACGACCACGCGCCAGTACGTACGCCAGTAGCCCAGGCCGTCGACCCGCGCCGCGTCCTCCAGCTCGCGCGGGAAGCCCAGGAAGTACTGGCGGAAGATGAAGCACGCGAACGCCGAGAAGAGGGTGGGGACGATCAGGCCGCGCAGGGTCGAGACCCAGCCGAGGGACGAGACCAGGACGAAGCTCGGGACGAAGGTGACGGCCGCCGGGACCATCATCGTGCCGAGGATGGCGTAGAAGACGTGGTCGGCGTAGCGGTAGGGGATGCGGGCGAGGCCGTAGCCCGCGAGGGAGGCGAGGACCAGCGTGCCGATCGTCGTCGTCACCGCGATCAGGGACGAGTTGAGCAGGGCCCTCGCCATCGGGACCGTCGGGTCGTCGAAGAGCTCGGAGATGTTCGACCAGTGCAGCGTGGAGGGGAAGAACGTCCAGTCGGGGGACGTGATGTCGTCCTCGGATGCCAGGCCGTTGCGCACCAGGAGGTAGAAGGGGATCAGGAAGAGGAGCGCCAGGGCGATGAGGAGGACGACGCGCAGGGCGCGGCCCGCTCGGACCAGAGCGTCGTCCGTGGACCTGTCGCGGGGTGCCGGCACGCGACCTTTCACGGGTGCGGTCATGGGGTCAGTCCTCCTTCCTGCCCAGGCCGAACCAGCGCGCCTGGCCGATGGTCACCACCGCGATGATCAGCGCGAGGAGCACGGCGCCCGCGCTGCCGAGGCCGAGGTTCTGCTCGCGGCCGAGCGCCGTGTAGTAGAGGTAGACGAGCGGCGGGCGGGCGTGGGGCGGGTAGCCGCTGGAGGTCGAGAGCAGGTTGTAGAACTCGTCGAAGGCCTGGAAGGCGTTGATGACGAGCAGCAGCGTGACGGCGACCGAGGTCGCGCGCAGCTGGGGCAGCGTGATGTGGCGCAGGACCTGCCAGCCGGGGCGCGCGCCGTCCACCGCCGCCGCCTCGTAGAGGGTGGGCGAGATGCGCTGCAGGCCCGCGAGGAACAGGATCATGTAGAAGCCCGCCTGTAGCCAGAGCCGTACGGTGACGATGACCAGCCAGTACCAGGGCGGGTCCGTGGTCGAGAGCCATGCCGTCTGGTCCGCGCCGAACCAGCCGAGGACGGTGTTGGCGAGGCCGAACCGCACCCCGTTGAAGATCGACAGCTTCCAGATCATCGCCGCCACGACGTAACTGCACGCGGCCGGCAGGAAGAAGACCGAGCGGAAGAACGCCTGGGCGCGGCGCAGGCGGTTCACCATCAGGGCGAGCGCGAGCGACAGGACGAAGGTCGTCGGGACGATGAACGCCGAGAAGACCGCGAAGGTGACGAGGCTGTCGGTGAAGGCGTCGTTCCGCAGCATCGACGTGTAGTTGTCGAAGCCGACGAAGTCGTCGGGCGAGACGGTGTTGTGGGCGTCGAAGAAGCTGAGGTACACGCTCCAGGCGAGCGGCACGTACGTGAAGAGGATCAGGCCGAGCGCGAACGGGCCGACGAAGACCCAGAACCAGAGGGTGCGGTTCTGGGTGCCCAGGAAACGGCTCACGACTTCTTCTTGACCCGGTCGAGCTCCGCCCGCACCTTGCGTACGACGGACTTGAGCTCGCTCTCCGGATTCGCCCCGGACTTGATGATCCGGCTCAGCGCGTCCTGGTACGCGGTGCGGCTCGCCGGGGTCCACAGCAGCGGTTCCGAGTAGCCGTACTCGGTGGAGTAGCGCACCGCGTCCGCCGCCGCGCCCTCCTTCAGCTTGCCGGCCTTCTTCGCGAGGGAGAGTCTGGCCGGGATGTGGAAGCCGTACGAGAGCGCGAAGTCCTCCTGATATTCGGCCTGGTCGATCCAGAGCCACCTGAGGAAGTCCTTGGCCTCCTCCTTGTGGTCGCTGCGGGCGCTCACCGCCGCGCCGTACGAGCCCACCGGCAGCGACGGCTTCCCGCCGGGGCCGTCGGCGGGCAGCGCAAGCACACCGAAGTCGTCGCCCAGCTCCTTCTTCACGGCGGGCAGCGCCCACAGACCGCACCACTGCATGGCGGTCAGCTCCTGCACGAACGCCGACGGGTCCGACCAGTCGGCGGGCGCGCCGAGCAGCAGCGACTTGTCGGCGTACAGCTGGCGCAGCTTGCCGAGGGCGCGAGCGGCCGCCGGGTCGTCGAAGCCGACCTCGCCGTCCTCGGTGACGGAGGAGAGGCCCGCCGCGTACAGGGGCGTGACGCCGAGGGCGCCCGCTCCGCCGTCGTTGCCGAGGAAGAGGCCCTTCACGTCCTTCGTGGTGAGCGCCTTCGCCGCGTCGACCAGCTCGTCCAGGCTCTTCGGCGGCCGCACGCCCGCGTCGTCGAGCAGGCTCTTGCGGTAGTAGAGCAGGTGCATGTCGACGACCTGCGGGATCGCCCAGATCTTCCCGTCGTACGTCTTGGGGGCGAGGACCGCCGGGTTGAAGTCGTCCTTCACGCCGTCGAACAGGGCGGTGAGGTCGACGACCTGGCCCTCCCGGATCTGGTCCAGGGACGGGCCGTTGACCTCGAAGACGTCGGGGCCCGAGTCGGTGAGGAGAGCGGCGGCGGTCTGCTCGTCGTAGTTGCCGGGGCGCCACTGGACGCTGACGTCCGCCTTCTTGTACGCGGCCGCGTACCGCTTCACGGCCTGCTCGGTGCCCGGTTCGCCGTACTGGTGGTACCACTGCGCGAGCCGCGGGCCCTTGCCTCCCGAGCCGCCGCCGTCGCGGCCCGTGTTGGACCCGCACGCGGTGAGCAGTCCGAGGGCGGCGCCCGTCGCACCCGTCCCGAGAAGTGTCCTGCGGCTGATGGCCATGCTGGTCGTCCCCCTGCGTGACGTAGGTGTGTGCCGGGCCCAACGATCAACCATGCAGAGGGATTACGACAGGGGTGTTGCGGCCGAGTGTCGACCTGCCGGAGCCGCGCGAATCCGTCAGTACTCCGTAAAGGAGGACCCATCGTGTGTATGCACCACGTCAAGGACGGGGCCGCGGCCCCGCGGACGTTCTACGGTGCCGCACATGGGACACAACAGGACGAGACCGGGCGTCGAACGGATCGAGGAGGGGGAGCCGTACGGGCCCGAGACCCCGTACGCGACCGTCTCGGACCGCAGCTGGGCACACGACGTACGGGCCGGCGTCTTCTGCGCGCTCGCGCTCTTCGGGCTCGTCCTGCTCATCGACTGGGCCAACGGCACGCTCGGCCCCGTCCGTGCCGTCTGTCTGTGGGTGCCGCTCTCCGCGCTGCTGTACGTGGTGCTGCACCCGGTGCGGGTGACGGCGGGCCCCGGCTGGCTGGCGGTACGGGGCCTCGGCCGCCGCAAGCACGTCTGCACCTGCCTCCTCACCGCCGTCCGGTACAGCGAGGGCGTCGCCGCGCGCCTCGTCCTGTGCGACACGCTCGGCAACCGCGTCGAGCTCGACCCGCAGATCCTGATCGACAACCCGCTGCTCCTGCACCGCCTCGACGCCGGGGCCCGCCACGCGCTGGAGGCCGGGCTGCTCAGGACGGGCCACACGGAGCTGCGGCGGCTCGTCGAACGCGCCGACGACACGACGGCACGCGGCGTCTTCGAGGCGTCCGACCTGCACTGAGGGGGACCTTCGGCCCTGGGTGGCGGCCGGGCGGGGGGAGACCGTGGAAGCATGGACATCCCGGATTCCGTGGACTCGACACCCGCAGCCCGTGTCACAGTCGTAGGTGTGGACCCCACGACCCGCGCCGACATCACGACCCGCGCCGACCTCGACGTGCTCCTCCGCCGCTTCTACACCGCGGCCTTCGCCGACCCGCTGATCGGCCCCTTCTTCACGGAGATCGCCGGCACCGACCTCGACGTGCACATGCCGCGCATCACCGACTTCTGGGAGCGCGCGCTCTTCCGCACCGCCGAGTACCGCCGCAACGCCTTCGCGCCGCACGCCGCGCTGCATGCCGCCCGCCCCCTCACCGCCGAGCACTTCGGCCGCTGGGTGCAGCTGTGGCACGCCACGATCGACGGACTGCACCGGGGTCCGAACGCGGACCGCGCGAAGGCGCAGGGCGAGCGGATCGCGGTCGCCATGCTGCGCCGCCTGGGCGGCAAGGACACGTCGACGGACGGCGACGGCCCCGGGTTCATCCCGCTGGTGGCGCTGGAGCTGCGCAGGGCGGCCTGAGGCACCCCGGCCTCCCGGCCCCCTGGGGACTCAGCTCTTCAGGCCCTCGTACCGCACCCCGGTCAGCCCCTCCGACGCCGCCCAGAGCCGCTCGCCGGCCACGTCGTTCCGCGTCCACTTCGCCCGCCAGGACCGCGTGGGCGCCCCGCGCCAGCCGAGCGGGCCCGGGCCGGTGAACGAGTCGGGCCGCACGCCACGCGCCGTCGCCGCGTACAGCGTGGGCAGCGCGCCCCCCGCCGCGGACTGTGCGACGAAGCGGTTGCCGAGTTCCATGACGCGTTCGACGCCCTTGCGGCCCTCCATCCTGGGGCCCGCGCTCTGCAGGTTGGTCGAGGCGTACCCCGGGTGGGCGGCGGCCGCGACGGTGTCGGCGTCGGTCGCGGCCAGGCGGCGGGCCAGCTCGTGGGTGAAGAGGAGGTTGGCCGTCTTGGAGCGGCCGTAGGCGACCCAACGGCGGTAGTTCCGCTCACTGTTGAGGTCGCCGATGTCGATGTTGGCGAGCGCGTGCAGGCCGGACGAGACGGTGACGACGCGCGCCCCGGGGGTCTCCATGAGGCGGGGGAGCAGCAGCCCGGTGAGGGCGTAGTGCCCGAGGTGGTTGACGCCGAACTGCGTCTCGAAGCCGTCGGCGGTGCGGCGGTAGGGGAGTGCCATCACGCCCGCGTTGTTGACCAGCAGGTCGAGGCGCGCGCTGCCGAACGCGTCCGCGAACCGCCGCACGGACGCCAGGTCGCCGAGGTCGAGGGCGCGGAACTCGGCGTGGGCGCCGGGCACTTCACTGAGCAGTCGGCCGACCGCCGCGCCCCCGCGCTCCTCGCTGCGGCAGGCGAGGACGACGCGGGCGCCGCGGCGGGCCAGTTCGCGCGCCGTGACGTAGCCGATGCCGCTGTTGGCGCCGGTGACGACGGCGGTGCGGCCGCTCTGGTCCGGGATGTCGTGCGCGGTCCATGCCGCCATGGCGGGGCTCCCTCGTCGTCCGCTGCCGGTCCACCGGGTGCTTCCGGTTGCTTACTCAACAGTAAGTCGGGGGAGGGAGCCTACGGCAGGGCGCCGCCGTTCAGGCCGCCGCGCCGCCGTCGATCACCAGGTCCGCGCCGACCACCGAGCCGGATTCGTCGGACGCCAGATACAGCACCGCCGCGGCGACTTCCTCCGTCGACGACACGCGGCCCAGCGGCGTCGACTCCTTCATGCGGGCCGCGCGGCCGGCCTCGGTCTCGCCGGGGCGGAAGGACATGGTGGTGTCGGAGGAGCCGGGGCTGACGGTGTTGATGCGGATGCCGTCCCGGATGTGCTCGGCGGCGGCCGCGCGGCTCAGCGCGGAGACGGCTGCCTTGGTCGCCCCGTAGGCGGCCAGGCCCGGCGCGCTGGTGTGCGCGCCGAGGTTGGAGCCGATGTTGACGACGGCGCCGCCCGCGGGCTGCGTGCGCATCTGCTTCACCTCGGCCTGGAGGGCGAGCAGCACGCCGGTGAGGTTGATGTCGAGCATCGTGCGCCAGTCCTCCTCGGGGAGCTCGGCGACCGGCTGTCCGGCGCGCAGGACGCCCGCGTTGTTCACGGCGATGTCGAGGGAGCCGAAGCGGTCGACGGCGGCGGCGACGAGTGAGGCGAGGTCGGCGGAGCGGGAGACGTCGGCGGTGACGGCGAGCGCCTTGCCGCCCGCGGCCTCGACGAGGTCCACGGTCTCCTTCAGGGTGCTCTCGGTGCGTCCGGCGACGACGACGTTCGCGCCCTCGGCGGCGAAGGCGAGCGCGATGGCGCGGCCGAGGCCGGAGCCGCCGCCGGTGACGAGGGCGGTGCGGCCGGTGAAGCGGGTGCGCGGTGCGAGGGTCATGACGGAGCTCTTTTCTTGACCGTTCGGTCCAGTATAAGGGCATGGAAAAGGGGGCTGTGGGGTGCGCGGTCAAACGCGGTGGGGTTCAGTCGAGCAGCCGCAGGGCCTGCTCCGTCGCGTCCCGCAGGCGCGCGCCGTCCTGCGAGGCCTTGCCGATGACGCGCAGCCCCTGCATCAGGGTCAGGAGCATGCGCGCGAGCGCCAGTGGGTCGCGGTCCTCCGGCAGCTCGCCCTGTGCCTGTGCCCGGACCAGCGCGGAGTGCAGCAGCGTTTCGACGTACTCCCAGCTGCGCTCCACGCGGCGGGCCGCCGATGCGTCGTGCGGGCCCAGCTCGGCCGCCGTGTTGGTGATGAAACAGCCGTTCAGTCGCCCCTCGGCGGACGCGGCCTCGTCCCCGAAGCGGCGCACCACCGCGCGGACGGCGGGCAGCGCGGGGCCGGGCTGCGAGAGCTCGGCCAGCAGGCGCGGGTTCTGGGACCCGGCGTACCGCTCCAGCGCCTTCAGGTACAGCTCGTGCTTGTTCCCGAAGGTCGCGTAGATGCTGGCGCGCCCGATGCCGAGCGCCTCGACGAGGTCCGCCATCGACGTCGCCTCGTAGCCGCGGCGCCAGAACAGCTCCAGGGCCGCCTGCAGCGCGGCGTCCGGATCGAATTCCTTGGTCCTGGCCACGAGTCGACAGTAGGCGGTTCTGGAACGATCGGTCAAGCAACTCGCACCGGATGCACCGCGACCGACACCTCCTTGTCGTCCAGGCACCGCCCCGTCTCCAGGTCGAACCGCTGCTTCAGGAGCGGCGAGGCGACGAACGGCCGCCCCTGCTCCGTCCCGAGCAGCCCCCGGGAGAGGACCGCCGCCCCCGTGAACGGGTCACGGTTGTCGATCGCGTACGCGCGGCCCTCGCGGTCGAGGAAGAGCGCGGCCTGCCTGCCGTCGGGCAGCAGGGCCGCGAGCCCCCGGCCCGGCACGAGCTGCGTGCGGTCGCAGATCTCCAACCAGTCCTCTTCGAGGCGGAGTTGGATGCTGGCGGAGGTCGACTGGATGCCGACGGAGGTCGAGCCGCTCATCGCGTGGCTCCTTCCAGGGGGCGGGGTCCGATGGACAGAAGGGGGAGGTCGGGCTTGATCTGGTCGCGCTCGGGCACGAAGCCGACCGTGGGGTCGGGCACGCCCGGCGCGTTCACGAAGGAGACGAAGCGCGCGAGCCGCTCCGGGTCGTCCAGCGTCTCGGCCCACTCGTCGCGGTAGTGGGTGACGTGCGCGGCCATCAGCGACTCCAGTTCGTCGCAGATGCCCAGCGAGTCGTGGACGACGACGTCACGGACGTGGTCGAGACCGCCGTCGATCCGGTCGAGCCAGGCGGCGGTGCGCTCCAGGCGGTCCGCGGTGCGGATGTAGAACATCAGGAACCGGTCGATGAGACGCACCAGTTCGGCGTCGCTCAGGTCCTGGGCGAGCAGGTCCGCGTGGCGCGGGGTCGCGCCGCCGTTCCCGCCGACGTACAGGTTCCAGCCGCTCGCCGTGGCGATGACGCCGAAGTCCTTGGACTGGGCCTCCGCGCACTCGCGGGCGCATCCGGAGACCGCCGACTTCAGCTTGTGCGGCGCGCGCAGACCCCGGTAGCGCAGCTCCAGGTCGATGGCCATGCGGACCGAGTCCTGCACGCCGTAGCGGCACCAGGTCTGCCCGACGCAGGACTTCACGGTGCGCAGCGCCTTGCCGTACGCGTGGCCGGACTCGAAGCCCGCGTCCACCAGGCGCGTCCAGATCATGGGGAGCTGCTCGACGCGCGCCCCGAACAGGTCGATGCGCTGGCCGCCGGTGATCTTCGTGTAGAGCCCGAAGTCCCGCGCCACCTCGCCGATGACGATGAGCTTCTCGGGCGTGATCTCGCCGCCGGGGATGCGGGGCACCACCGAATAGGAGCCGTTCTTCTGGAGGTTGGCGAGGAAGTGGTCGTTGGTGTCCTGAAGCGCGGCCTGCTCGCCGTCCAGGACGTACCCCTGCGCGCCGATCGACGGCGCCAGCGACGCGATGATCGAGCCGACCGCCGGCTTGCACTCGTCACAGCCCTCACCGCCGCGCGCCCCTTCGCGGCCGTGCCCGTCGAGCAGCTCGCGGAAGGAGGTGACGCGCAGGGCGCGCACGATCTCGTACAGCTCCTGGCGGGTCTGCGCGAAACAGCCGCACAGCCCGTCGTCGCCGCTCTTCGGCAGCAGCTGTCCGATCACCTTGAGGCAACTGCCGCAGCCCGTACCGGCCTTGGTGCACTTCTTCACCTCGGGCAGGCTGGAGCAGGCGCAGACGGCGTCCTTGGTGACGTTGTGGCAGTTGCAGATCACCGCCGAGCCGGGCAGCGCCTCGGGGCCGAGCGTGACGGGCGCGCCCGCGCCCGCGGGCAGCACCAGCTGCTCGGCGGGGACCGGCGGCACGGTCCCGGTGAGCGGCCGCAGCACCCCGTACTGCTCCGCGTCGCCGACGAGGATGCCGCCGAGCAGCTCGCCGTCGGGCGACATCACCAGCTTCTTGTACGTGCCCGAGCGCGAGTCCGTGTAGACGACGTCGAGGCAGCCCTCCGCCGCGCCGTGCGCGTCGCCGAACGAGGCGACGTCGACGCCGAGGAGCTTCAGCTTGGTGGAGAGGTCGGCGCCGGTGAAGCTCGACTCCTGTGCCGCGATGTCGGCGGCCGCGGTCTGCGCCATCTCGTAGCCGGGTGCGACCAGGCCGTAGACGCGGCCGTCCGCCGCCAGCGCGCACTCGCCGATCGCGTACACGTCCGGGTCGCTGGTGCGGCACTGCTCGTCGACGGTGATGCCGCCGCGCTCGCCGACCGCGAGACCGTGGTCACGGGCCAGCTGGTCGCGCGGCCGCACCCCCGCCGAGAACACCACGAGATCCGTGGCGAGTTCACTTCCGTCGGACAGCCTCATGCCCGTCACGGCGCCGTCGCCGCCGGTCACGACCTCCTGCGTGCCGGTGCCGGTGTGCACGGTCAGGCCCATGCCCGTGATGGTCCGCAGGAGCGCGGCGCCGCCGCCCTCGTCGACCTGCACCGGCATCAGCCGGGGCGCGAACTCCACGACGTGCGTGGCGAGTCCGAGCCCCTTCAGGGCGCCCGCCGCCTCCAGGCCGAGCAGCCCGCCGCCGACGACCGCGCCGGTCGTCGCGTGCGACTTCGCGTACTCCTCGATGGCCAGCAGGTCCTCGATGGTGCGGTAGACGAAGCAGCCCGTCGCGTCCTTGCCGGGCACCGGCGGCACGAACGGGTAGGAGCCGGTGGCGAGCACGAGCTTGTCGTACGGGAAGACGGCGCCCGAGCGCGCGGTGACCGTCCTGGCCTCGCGGTCGAAGCTCTCCGCCGCGTCGCCCACGTACAGCTCGATGCCGTGCTCGTCGAGGAACGCCCGGTCGGTGAGGGAGAGTTCGTCGGGGGTGCGGCCCGAGAAGTACGAGGTGAGCTGCACGCGGTCGTAGGCCGGACGCGGCTCCTCGCACAGCACCACGACACGGTGGCTCGACGTGAGGCCCTGCGCGGCGGCGGCTTCGAGGAAGCGCTGGCCGACCATGCCGTGTCCGACGAGCACGAGGGTGGGGCGGGCGAGCGGGTTCTGTGCGGGCGTTGGCATGTCAGCGGCCTCCGGTACGGGTCTCGCCTGTTCGAGCGAAGTCGGGAGCTGGGGGAGAAGTGAGCAGGTGGAGCAGGGGGCTGTCGTCGTCGGGCAGCGGGTCGTCGGCCTCCCAGGCGCGGGCCAGCGCGCCGACCGCGGCCAGCTCGCCGAGCAGCACGCCGCCGACGAGGCGGCCGCCGCGGACGACGACCTTGCGGTACGTGCCGCGGGTCGCGTCGGCCAGCTGGACGACGTCGTCGTCGGGGCGGGGCTCCGGGTCCCCGAAGGCCGCCAGGTCCAGCGGCCCCGGGCCGGGCAGGGTGAGGCGGGTGAGGGCGCGGGTGCCGGTGTAGGGGCGCGGGGCGGTTCCGTCGGCCGGGGAGTGCCCCAGCGCCGCCGCGAGCGTGTCGGCCTGCTCCACGGCGGGCGTCGCCAGGCCGTACACACGGCCCGCGTGCTCCGCGCAGTCCCCGACGGCCCTGATGTGCGGGTCGGACGTCCGCAGCAGGTCGTCCACGACGACGCCCCGGCGCACGTCGAGCCCCGCGGCCCGCGCGAGACCGGTGCGGGGCCGCACACCGCAGGCGAGGACGGTCACATCGGTGTCCAGCAGATACCCGTCGGCGAGTTCGACGCGGCGCACGGCACCGCCGGTGACGCCGACCCCGCGCACCCGGCACTCGGTGTGCACCTCCACGCCGAGGCCCGTGAGGTGGCGCCGCACCAGCTCCGACGAGGCCGGGTCGAGCTGCCGCTCCATGAGCCGTTCGGCCTGCTGGATGAGGACGACCTGGGCGCCCCGCACCGCCAGGGCGCGGGCCGCCGACACCCCGAGGAGGCCCCCGCCGATGACGACGACGCGGACGCCCGGCGCGACCGCCGCCGACAGGGCGAGGCAGTCGTCCATGGTCCGGAACGCGTGCACGCCGCCCGGGAGTTCACGGGCGCCGGGCGCGAACAGTCCGCGCAGCGGCGGCAGGACGGGGTTCGAGCCGGTGGCGAGGACGAGGGTGCCGTACGGGACGACGCCGCCGTCCGCGCAGTGCACGCGGCGTTCGGCGCGGTCGACGCGGACCGCGCGGGTGCGGAGCACGGGGCCCGGCGGGGTCGGCAGGGCGATCACGTCGGGCCCGTACCGGCCAGCGAGGACCTCGGCGAGCAGGACACGGTTGTACGGGGTGTGGTTCTCCTCGCCGATCAGTACGGTTCCGGCGCCGAGACGCTGCGCCACGCGGGCGCCCGCCAGGCCCGTGCCGATCACGACCACACCGTCGGCCGGTGCGGCGGCGCCGGGGCCGGTGCCCGCGGCTGTCGGCTGCGCTGAGGAGGTCATGCGCACAAGCCTGTGGCGCCGGTGTTACCCGGCAGGATCGCTCCTGTTTCCCCGGCGGAACGCTGCCCTCAGCGAGGGCGGGGAACGACTGTGAGGGCCCGTTGCTTAACCGCTGTTGAGCCGATCCTCAAGGCAGCCTTAAAGAACGGCGGGGCGCCGCTGACCAGCGGATTCCGGGCCCTCACCGCGCCTAGTGTGCCGCCGTGACCACCGACGCAGCC
Organism: Streptomyces venezuelae; assembly: GCF_008642315.1. NCBI lineage: Bacteria > Bacillati > Actinomycetota > Actinomycetes > Kitasatosporales > Streptomycetaceae > Streptomyces > Streptomyces venezuelae. The sequence continues at coordinate 6,101,999 of NZ_CP029192.1, forward strand.
GACCCCCGACTCGACGCGTACCCGGCCCTCGCCGCGTACCTGCGCCAGATGGACGCCCCGCTGGACCAGGGCATTCCGCCGATGCCCCAGGAGCCGCCGCGCACGCCCGGCGGGGGACGGCGCGGCATGCGGGAGACGCCCCGCGCCCGCCGCGTGCGGGAGACGCCTCGTGCCCGCCGCGTGCGGGAGGCGTCCCGCGCCACCCCCGCCCCGCCCGTCCGCGTCTCGCCCCGCACCCTGCACACCGGCATCGTCAACGGCGCCCTCGGCATCACCGCCATGTGGGCCGTGCAGGCGGAGCCGTCCGCCCGGCTCGACGTGCTCTTCGCGACCGGGGCACACCTGACGGGACTGCTCGCCGGATACGGCATCCTCGTCATGCTGTTCCTGATGGCCCGCGTCCCCGCCGTCGAACACGGCGTCGGCGCCGACCGGCTCGCGCGCACCCACGCACTCGGCGGCCGGTACGTACTGAGCCTGTGCGCCGCCCACGCCCTCCTCGCCCTCTGCGGATACGCCGCCCACGCCGACACCGACCTGCTGCACGCCACCCTCGACCTGCTCGGCTACCCGGGGCTCGCCGTCGCCACCGCCGGCACCGCCCTCCTCGCCGCCGTCGGCGTCACCTCCGCCCGCGCCCTGCGCCGCCGCGTCCGGCACGAGACCTGGCGCGCCGTCCACCTGCTGACCTACCTCGGCGCCGCCCTCGCCTTCGCGCACCAGCTCGCAGGACCCGACGTCGCCGGCGGCGTCCTGTCCCTCGGACTCTGGTCACTGCTGCACGCCACCGTCGCCGTCCTCCTCGTCTGGTACCGCGTCGTCGTCCCCGTACGGCAGGCGCTGCGGCACAGCCTGCGCGTCATCGGCGTACGCGACGAAGGGCCCGGCGTCGTCTCCGTCGTCGTGCAGGGCATCGGCGTCGACGAACTGCGCGCCGAACCCGGACAGTTCTTCCGCTGGCGGTTCCTGCGGCGCAGGCTCTGGCACACCGCGCTGCCCTTCTCGCTCTCCGCGCCCGTCCGCGACGACACCCTGCGCATCACCGTGAAGGCGGCCGGCGACCACACCCGCCGCATACGGCGCCTCAGGCCCGGCACCCGCGTCCTGGCCACCGGCCCCTTCGGCGCGCTCACCGCGCACCGGCGCACCCGGCGCAAGGTGCTCCTCCTCGCGGGCGGCGTCGGCATCACCCCCATGCGGGCGCTCTTCGAGACACTGCCCGGCGGCCCCGGCGACCTCACCCTGCTCTACCGCGCGGGCAGCGCCGAACAGCTCGTCCTCAGGGAGGAGCTGGAGGCCATCGCGCGGACCAGACAGGCGGGGCTGCACTATCTGCTCGGCCGCTCCGACGCCTCCTTCGACCCCCTGGCCCCGCAGGCACTGCGCAACCTGATCCCCGACCTCGCCGACCACGACGTGTACCTGTGCGGCCCGCCCGGCATGTCCGCGGCGGCGACCACGGCGCTCGTACGGGCGGGCGTTCCGGAGGACCGCATCCACGCGGAGTGCTTCACGTTCTGAGCGGCCCGCCGACGTACCCGAAGCACCCCCCGCCCGAGTTCGAGAAAGCAGGCCATGGGACGCCACCGCAGACCCCTCGCCCCCACTCAGGGACCCACTCTCCAGGCCCGCAGGAAGCTCGCCGCGGGTCTTGCCGGGGCGAGCGCGCTCGTCGCCGCGGCCCTCGCCGTCGCGGTCGACCCGGCGGCACCCCCGGCCCCGGACCGCCCCGCGGCGGGCGTCCCCGCACCACAGGCCGCGCCCTGACGGCGGGAGACGGCCGACCCATCCGTGGCGGGAGACGGCCGACCCCTCCGTCGAGGGAGACCGCCGACCCCGCCGACCTCAGAAGTCGCTCAACTTTCACCTGTTCGGTGGACGGCGTGATCACCGCGTCCTTAAGGTCGCGATCATGCCCGACATATCCCTGACCACGGTCGTCGTCCTCTGTCTCGCCGCCCTCGCGGCCGGCTGGATCGACGCCGTGGTCGGCGGCGGGGGACTGCTGCTGCTCCCCGCCCTGCTGCTCGGCCTGCCGGGCGGCACTCCCGCCGCGCACGCCCTCGGCACGAACAAGGCCGTCGCGATCGTCGGGACGACGGGCGCCGCGGTGACGTACGTCAGGAAGACTCCCGTCGACGTGCCGACGGCCGTCCGCATCGGTCTCGCCGCGCTCGCCGGGTCGATGGGCGGCGCCTTCTTCGCCGCCGGGATGAGCACCGACGTGCTGAAGCCCGTGATCATGGTGGTGCTGCTCGCCGTCGGCGCCTTCGTGATCCTCAGGCCGGCCTTCGGCACGGCGCCCGCCACCGGACCCGCGTCCCCGAAGCGGATCCTCGCCGCGATCGGCCTCGCGGGCCTCGGCATCGGCTTCTACGACGGGCTCATCGGGCCCGGCACCGGCACGTTCCTCGTCCTCGCCCTGACCGCCGTGCTCCACCTCGACCTGGTCTCGGCCTCCGCGACCGCGAAGATCGTGAACTGCTGCACCAACGCCGGCGCCCTCGCGATGTTCGCCTGTCAGGGGGCGGTCCTGTGGCAGCTGGCCGGTCTCATGGCCGTCTTCAACCTGGCGGGCGGCATGTTCGGGGCGCACACGGCCCTGAAGAAGGGCAGCGGCTTCGTCCGCGTCGTGCTCCTGACGACCGTCTTCGGGCTCGTGGCGAAGATGGCCTACGAGCAGTGGCTGGCCTGACGGACAACGGCCCGGAGGGGTTCAGCGGACCGCGGTGAGGTGGGCGAAGACCACCACGTTGCCCTGGTAGCCCGTCTGCTTCGAGTACTTGCCGCCACAGGTGATCACCCGCAGCTCCGGCCGCGACGCGGCGCCGTACACCTTCTCGTCCGGGAAGTCCGCCGCGTCGTACACCTCGTTCGCGTGGACCGTGAAGACGGCGACGCTGCCGTCCCTGCGCTCCACCTCGATCGTGCGGCCCTTCTGCAACGCGCCCAGCTCGTAGAAGACGGCGGGCCCCTCCTTGTTGTCGACGTGGCCCGCCACGATGGCCGTGCCGCGCTCGCCGGGCGTGGTGCCCGCCTCGTACCAGCCCGCGAGGTTCTTCCGCTCCGGCGGCGGCACGTCGAGGCTGCCCTGCCTGGTCAGACCGAGGCCCATCAGGGGCGTGTCGACGCCGATCGAGGGGATCCGCACGCGGTCGGGCGGGGAAGGGGGCAGCGGGGCCGTACCGCGATCGGCCGTCGAGGTCGAGGGGGCCGCGGCCCGCGCGGCCTGCGCGGCGGACGGCTGGGGCGGCGGGTGCGACGCGGCGCCGCTGCTCAGCAGCCACGCCCCGGAGCACAGCGCCACGGCGGTGACCGTGCCTATGACGGCGTTGCCCGCCTTTCGCGTACGGCGCATACGGCGTCCTCCTCGGGGTCGGGCGGGCCTGTCCCCCTCGTCCCCCTCCCCGCCCGCGAGGGGACACGGGCCGGGAGGGGGCGGGGGCGGCGGTACCGGTGGACAGCGGAGGGTGTCCGTCAGATCCTGTCGCCTCTCGCCCGGCGATGCAGGAGCCAGGTACCGCCCGCGGCGGCGACGGCCAGAGCCGCCACTCCCGCCGCGGTCTGCACGGGGTCGGGGCCGAGTGCGCCGCCGACCCCCGTCTTCACGTGCCCCTTGGGCAGCTGCCGCTCGTGCCGTTCACCGGCGGCGGCGGTGGAGGTGATCGTGACCATGAGGTCGCCGGCGATCCGCTTGTTCTTCGCACCGGAACCACCGGACCCGGAACACCGGGCGACGATCTCGTATGTGCCGGGCTGGGCGGACGGCGGCACCTCGAACCGCCCCGCGGCGCTCCCGCCGTTCTCCGGACGCGTGCTCGGCGCCATCGTGAACGTGCCCGCGCCGACCGCGCTCGCGTCGCCGGCCGCCGTCCCGCCGGGGCCGCAGGCGGTGGTGTGCACGGTGACGGTGGAGCCGGGGGTGACGGTGGCGGGGCGGATCTCCAGGCCTCCGGCGGGCGGGCCGGGAGCGGCGGCCGCGGGGACGGCCAGAGCGCCCGCCGCCACGGCGAGAGCGGTACCGGTCAGCAGACGGGCGTAGCGCATGTGGTCGTTCCTCCGAGGGCCTTGGTACGGGCACGGCCCGCGGCACCCCCAAGTGCCGCTGCGTCGGTCGAACCCCGCTCTACCGAGGTAAGTGGCACTCGGCGGCCCACGCCTCCTGATGAGGCATCAGAAAGATGCTGTGCGGACGGCTCCTGACGCGTCGGAAGGAACGTTCCAGCAGGTCACCGGCGTGCGGATGGCCGCCGCCCGAAGGGTGCGCGGCGCGCCTGTGAATGGGTGACCCGACTGCGCGGCGCGACTGCGCGCAGGGGCGACCCGGCCGTCAGAGGGTGTCCCACGGCACGTCCTCGTACGCCCCGGCCACGCGCGCCATCAGCCGCTCGTCGACCCCGTACGCGACGTCGTCGATCCGCCGCACGGGACGCACCCCCCACGCGTTGGTGACGAAGGCCGCCCGGTACGAGGGGAGGTCGGCGAGGGTCACGGGAGCGTGCCGGGTGGCCAGCCCGGCCGCGGGCAGGCGCGAGCGGACGAGTTGCATCGTGATGCCGGCCAGGTGCGGCGCGTCCGGCCACACGACGTCCGTGCCGTCGAAGAAGGCGACGTTCGTCACCGCGCCCTCGCTGACCTCCCCGCCGGGCCCGGTGAGCAGCACCTCGTCGAAACCGTCGCCCCGCGCGAGCTCCGCGTGGCGGGCCTGCCCGAAGCCGCCCAGGTGCTTGATGTGGGCGAAGGGCCGCTGGTACGCCACGGAGCGCAGCGACTGCGCCCGCTCCTCCATCGTGGCGGGCAGCTCCGTGGGCGGCCGGACGGTGACCATGTGGGACGGCTCGCCGTCCGGGGCGTGGACGTAGACCCGTACGGACGCGTCGGCGATGTCGTCGCGCAGGATGTGCCGCACGAGACCGCGCACGTGCTCCCCGTCGATGCCGTGCCCGAAGAGCTCACGCGTGGCCGCGTCGAGCCGCGCGAGATGGAGGCCGAGGCCGCGCACCTTGCCGCCCCTCACCTGCATCGCGGTGAAGTGACCGGTCTGGACGAGGGCCGGCCACAGCAGGCTCTCGGCGCGGGCCGCCCGTCGATCTCGGTGCGCCGCGCCAGTGCGGAGATGGTCATGCGAACACGTCCTCCTGATCGCCCTGCTGATCGTCCTCATGATCGTCTCCCCGGGCGCCCTCGCAGGACCCGGTCGCGCACGGAACCCGCTTCTCCACCAGGCGCCGCGGACCGGGGCCGCGTGAGCCCAGGGTGTCCCCCGTGTTGGACAGCGCGCACCTGGACAGGGAGAGGCAGCCGCAGCCGATGCAGTCGGTGAGGTTGTCGCGCAGCCGCTGGAGGGTCCGTATCCGGGTGTCGAGGTCCTCGCGCCAGCACTCGGAGATCCTCGCCCAGTCCGCGCGGTTCGGCGTGCGGTCCTCGGGGAGCAGGGCGAGCACCTCGCGGATCGTGGCGAGCGGCATGCCGAGCTGCTGCGAGGTGCGGATGAAGGCGACCCGGCGCAGGGTGTCGCGGCTGTAGCGGCGCTGGTTTCCGGAGGTGCGGCGGGAGTTGATGAGCCCTTCGGCCTCGTAGAACCGCAGGGCGGAGGGGGCTACCCCGCTGCGCGCTGCGAGCTCGCCGATGGTGACTTCCTTGGCTTTCGGTTCGAGGCGGTGCGTCATGCGGTCAGCGTAGTGAGCCGCGTGGAGCCGCCTCGTGGAACGGCCGCCGGGCCGCGGTCGGGTCACGCCCGGGGCAGGCGCACCACCGCCACCGCCCCGCCGTCCGCCGCGTTGGAGAACTCGACGCACGCGCCGATCACTTGCGCCTGCCCGCAGGCGATGGTCAGGCCGAGACCGGTGCCCTGGCCGCGCTCGCGCGCACCGGTCTGGAAGCGCTGCGGGCCGTCGTCGAGGAGGTGGTCGGGGAAGCCGGGGCCGTGGTCGCGGACCGTGACCTCGACGCCGTCGACCCGTACCTCGACCGGATCGCCGCCGTGCTTGCGGGCGTTGCTGACGAGGTTGGTGAAGATGCGTTCCAGCCGTCGCGCGTCGGTACGGACGAACGTGTCGTACGCGCCCTCCGCGCCCACCGCCGTGAACCCCGCCGCCGACCCGCCCGCGCGCTCGGCGATGGACTCGACGAGCGGCCCCAGCGGATGCACCTCCAGGTCCGGCTTCTCCACCTCCGCGTCGAGGCGCGCCACTTCGAGCAGGTCCTCGGTGAGGGTGCGCAGGGCGCAGACGCGGTCGCGCACGAGCTCGGTCGGGCGGCTCGGCGGCAGCAGCTCGGCCGCCGTGTGCAGTCCGGTCAGCGGGGTGCGCAGCTCGTGGGCGACATCGGCCGTGAAGCGCTGCTCGGCCTCCAGGCGCTGCTGGAGGGAGGCGGCCATCGTGTCGACCGCGGTGGCCAGTTCGGCCACTTCGTCCTTGCCGTGCCGCACACCGGGTGGGCGCGGATGGTCGATGCGGGCGTCCAGGTCGCCCTGGCTGATGCGGCGCGCGATGGCCGCCGCGGTCCGCAGCTCACGGCTCAGCCTGCTCGACAGACCGGCGCCGCCGAGCGCGGCGAGACCGACGACGACGGCGCCCCAGACGAGCAGCTGCCGGTCGAACTCCGCCATGTCGTCGGCCTGTTCGCGCAGCGACTCGCGGATGGACAGGACGTGGCGGGGGTTGTCGCCGACCGGCCGCGCCGCCCAGACGCACGGGTCGTCCGACGTCATGTCGAGGTAGGTGGTGCGCTGCCCGGCCAGCGCGGCCCTGCGCAGCGCCGCGGGCAGCTGCGGGTCGTCGACACCGGCGTCCGTGTCGGCCTGGTCGACCTGCCCCGTCAGCTCGTACAACTGCCGTACGCGCACGAGTTGGGCGATCGCACCGGAGCGGGCGCCCGAGGAGATCTGGTCGAGCCGCGCGTGGTGGACGAGCAGCCCGATGGCGACGGCGACGACCGCGCAGCCCACCGCGAGCAGCGCGGCGATCTTCCAGCGCAGCCCGAGACTGTTGAGCGCGGCACGGAACCTGGTCCCGGGCCCGCGCGCCATCAAGGGCCTCCTGGGGAGGGGGAGTCGGAGGGGGCGCGGGAGGGGTCGGAGGGCGGGCCGGTGTGGTCGGCGGGGCCGGTGTGGTCGGCCGGTGCGGGCCGTTGGCTTTCCGTCCCGGACGGGTCGGGCGACCGCTTGTAGTTCTTGATGTCGCTGACCGTGGACATGCGCGCGCCGTCCCAGTGGAAGCGCACGGCCTGCTCACCGCCTTCGGAGCACGGCGTGCGCACCAGCAGGTCGGGGCCGATCGTCTCCACGCTCACGCTCCTGCCGGACGTGAACAGGATCGGGTAGATCTTGCCGCCGCGCTCGGTGTAGACGGCGAGGATCGACCGGCCGCTCTCCGTGTCGGCGGCCACGAGCATCTCCGGCTTCCCGTCGCCGGTGAGGTCCAGGAACATCGGCGGCCGTATCCCGGCCCGCCCCGGCCGGTCGATCATCCCGCGGTCGGCGAGCGGTCGCGTACGGGGGTCGGCCCGCAGCAACGCGTGCACGTCCACCTTGGTGAGCCCGCCCGAACCGGCCTGCACGCCCCGCAACGGCTGTGGGGGCGGCTGACGTGTGGACGCCTCGGCGCCGGGCGCCCGCGCGCTCTTGCCGACCCAGGCGGGCCAGACCGCCTCCGGACGCGGCTGCACGGAGACGGACGGCGCGGAATCGCCGTGCCCGAGGCCGTTCGTACTGGCACACCCCGTGAGCACGAGGGCCGCCAGTACGGCGAAGAGGGCGGCGCCCGGCAGGAGCGGGCGGCGGGACATCGGATTCATGGGTGGCTGACCGTCACGTGAGGGGCGCTGGTGGTGGCCGGTCCAGGGCTGCACCGGGGATTCGGCAGGGGGACCGGCCACCGCTGTCGACGTTAGGAACCTTCCATCACGGAAAACGGGAGGTTGTGTAACAACTGCTGCTATGACTCCCGAAAACACGCCACTCGGGACCTAAGCCCATGCCGCTCGACCCGGAACGTCCCGCGCGGCCACGCCGTCCCGCCCCTGTGGACAATCGGCCTATGAGCGACGACGAACTCGGCACGGCCCGGCTGCCGTTCTTCGTGTACGGCACGCTGCGCCCCGGCGAGCCCAACCACGCCGCCCACCTGCGCGGCCGGACCGCGAGGGAGGAGCCCGCACTCCTGCCGGACGCCGTCCTCTACGACGGTCCCGGCTACCCGTACGCCGTCGAGCACCCCGGCAAGGGCCCGGTCCACGGCGACCTGCTCACCGCACTCCCCGCCGCCTACCTCCCCCTCCTCCACGCCCTGGACCACCTCGAGGAGTACGCCCCGGGCGACCCCCACAACCTCTATGTACGCGTCGCACGCGACGTACTCGACCGGACCGGCGCTCCCGTCCCCGCCTGGGTCTACGTCGCGGCCCCGCGCATCGCCGCCGGACTCCGCGCCTCCGGCTCGCTCATCGGGTCGGGCGACTGGGCCTCACACCGAAATGCGCAGCTCAAACGCTTACGCACCCGATCCGGTGATCTGAATCACTCGTGAGAGCGAGTTGGCGTGACTACGGACAGTGAGCAACGCGAAGCTCTGCGTGTGCACCTCCAGGTGCGCGTGTCGGTGCCAGTGCACCTTGTCTGAAGGAGTCGCTCATGCGAGTTCGCCGTTCCCTGCCGGCCGTCATCGGTGCCCTGGCCCTCGGCCTGGGCATGACCATGGCCTCCTCGGCCTCCGCCGAGCCCGCGGCCGTCCAGAACCCCTGCGGGTTCTACGAGACCCACAGCGACGCCTACTACAACCACTGCACCAGCGACGGTTCGCACATCGTCATCGAGATCGACGACTGGGGCCCCAACAGCGAGCAGTGCGTGGGCCCCGGCGTGACCTGGATCGGCTCCGCCTCGGGCGTCGACGGTGCCTGGTACACCGGCCGCACCTGCTGATTCCCGCCTCTCCTCGCACGACGGCGGGCCCGGGGCTCCGGCTCCGGGCCCGCTCCCCACGACTCGGCTCGGCCTCACGCCTGCTCCAGCCGCTCCACCCGCACCGCGCACACCTTGAACTCCGGCATCCCCGACACGGGATCCAGGGCGGGATGCGTCAACGTGTTGGCCCGCCCCTCGCCCGGCCAGTGGAACGGCATGAACACCGTGTCGGCGCGGATCGCCGACGTCACCCGCGCGGGAGCCACAGCGCGCCCCCGCCGTGAGACGACGGCGACCGGATCGTCCTCCCCGACCCCCAGACGCGCGGCGAGCCGCGGATGCAGCTCCACGAAGGGCCCCGGAGCCGCAGCGTTGAGCTCGTCGACGCGCCGCGTCTGGGCCCCGGACTGGTACTGCGCGAGCACCCGTCCCGTCGTCAGCAGCACGGGATACTCCGCGTCCGGCTCCTCGGCCGCGTCCCGGTGCGCCACCGGCACGAAGCGCGCCCGCCCGTCCTCGGTCGCGAACCGGTCCAGGAACAACCGCGGCGTCCCCTTGCCCGCCGCGGTCCCGGACGCCTCCGCACTGTCGTGGCTCTCCGCACCTTCGAGGCTCTCCGCACCTTCGGGGCCCTCCTCGCCCTCCGGACCCGCGGGGCACGGCCAGAACATCCCCTCGCCGTCGTCCGCCCGCAACCGCTCGTAACTGATCCCCGAGTAGTCCGCTGGACCGCCAGCGCTCGCCCGGCGCAACTCCTCGAAGACCGCCTCCGGCTCGGTCGGGAACCCCTTCCCGTGCCCGAGCCGCTCCGCGAGCCCGTGCAGCACGTCGAGATCGCTGCGCACCCCGGCCGGCGCGGCCACCGCCCGCTGCCGCAACAGCACCCGCCCCTCCAGGTTCGTCACAGTCCCCGTCTCCTCCGCCCACTGCGTCACCGGCAGCACCACGTCGGCCAGTCGCGCCGTCTCGGACAGCACCACGTCCGCCACCGCCAGGAAGTCCAGCGACCGCAGCCGCTCCTCCACGTGCGCGGCCCGCGGCGCCGAGACGACGGGATTGGAGCCCATCAGGAGCAGCGACTTGATGTCCCTGCCCAACGCGTCCAACAGCTCGTACGCCGACCTGCCCGGACCTGGCAGGGAGTCCGGGGCCACTCCCCACACCCCCGCCACATGGGCCCGCGCCGCCGGGTCGGTCAGCTTCCGGTAGCCGGGCAGCTGGTCCGCCTTCTGACCGTGCTCCCGCCCGCCCTGACCGTTCCCCTGACCCGTCAGGCACCCGTACCCGGAGAGCGGCCGTCCGGCGTTCCCCGTGGCCAGGCAGAGATTGATCCACGCCCCCACCGTGTCCGTGCCCTTGGACTGCTGCTCCGGACCGCGCGCGGTGAGCACCATCGCCGCGTCGGCGCCGCAGAAGAGCCGCACGGCATCCCGCAGCCGGGGGACCGCCACACCCGTGATCCGCTCGACGTGCTCCGGCCAGTGCGCCATCGCCGCCGCCCTCGCCTCCTCCCATCCGCTCGTCCGCTCCTCGATGAACGCGTCGTCCGTGCGGCCCTCCGCCACGACCAGGTGGAGCAGGCCGAGCGCCAGCGCGAGATCCGTGCCGGGCCGCGGAGCCAGGTGCAGATCCGCCTGCTCGGCGGTCCGGGTACGCCGGGGGTCCACGACGATCAGCGTGCCGCCGTTCTCCCGCAGCTCCGTCAGGTACCGCAGCGCGGGCGGCATCGTCTCGGCGAGGTTCGACCCGACGAGGATCACGCACCCGGTGCGCGGGATGTCCACCAGCGGAAACGGCAGCCCCCGGTCGAGCCCGAACGCCCGCTGACCGGCGGCCGCTGCCGACGACATGCAGAACCGTCCGTTGTAGTCGATCTGCGACGTGCCGAGCGCGACCCTCGCGAACTTGCCCAGCGCGTACGCCTTCTCGTTGGTCAGACCGCCCCCGCCGAACACCCCGCACGCGTCCGCGCCGTGCTCTGCCCGTGTGCGGGTCAACCCCTCGGCGACCCGGTCGAGCGCCTCCTCCCAGCCGGCCGGCGTGAGCTCACCCGTGGCACGGGACCGGACGAGCGGTTCCGTCAGCCGCACCCGGGACGAGAGCACCGCGGGCGCGGTCCGTCCCTTGCCGCACAGGGCCCCCTTGTTCACGGGGAACCCGGCCCGCTCCACGACCTCCACTCCCTCGGGGCCCGTGGTCAGGCCCATCCCGCATTGCAGCGCGCAGTACGGACAGTGGGTCGAGGTAGTGGTCGAGGTCGTGCTCGTGGTCGCGGGTGCAGCGGGTGCGGTCGGTGTCGACGGTGTCGCCGTGGAGTGCATGCGGTCCAGCCTCCGCCGGACTTGTTACACGCCCCGTCCCGATCGCGTTACGCACGCGGTAAGCCGACCTCAGCGACGGCCACCTCCCGCTGTGAGCCGCCCGCGTCTCAGCGCGGTGCGTCCAGTGCCCGGGTCACGCCCGGCTCCCGCGGCCCGAGGAAGTGCGGATCCGGTTTCAGCGCCGCGTCGACCGCCGCCTTGCCCGCCGCGAGGACCTCCCGTGCCCCGCCGTAGTACCAGGTCGTGTCGTGCACCGCGTCCACCGCGACCCCGTACGAGGAGACGCCCGCCGCGTCGCACAGCGCGACCGCCCTGCGTATGTGGAAGCCCTGGCTGACCAGCACCGCGCGGTCCACGCCGAATATCTTCTTGGCGCGCACGCAGCTGTCCCAGGTGTCGAACCCGGCGTAGTCGCTCACGATCCGACGGTCCGGCACCCCGTGCTTCGTCAGGTAGGTCCGCATCGCGTCCGGCTCGTCGTAGTCCTCGCGGCTGTTGTCACCCGTGACGAGCACGACCTCTATGCGGCCCGTGCGGTACAGCTCCGCCGCCGCGTCGAGCCGGTGCGCCAGATAGGGCGACGGTTCGCCCTTCCACAGGCCCGCGCCGAAGACGACGGCCACCCGGGCGCGCGGCGCCTGTGCGACCGACCCGATCCTGTCCTCCGTCGACACGAACAGCCAGGTCGCGGGCAGCAGCGCGAGCACGCACAGCGCCATCACCGCCTGTATCGCCCGCCGCTGCTCCTTCCGTGTGCGCGGCAGCCGCAGCCGCATTCGCTTCCGCGGCCGCGCAGGCTTGCGCCACCGCTCCGCCCAACGCGCCGCCAGGTCTCCGCCCAGACGTCTCTTCATCGGTGATCCGCCCCCCCGTGCCCCGCACTCCGCCGGGTCCCCCCGATCCGATCAATGCCTCAACGGTAAGCCGCCCCGCCGACCGACGTCAGCGACCCGTGCCCCCGAAACACCCCCGACACCACCCCCGACCGCACCCGGAGGCACATCCGAACCCGCCCCTGACACCGCCCCGCCGGCCGCCGTGAGCCCGGCGAAAACAGTCGTCACGACCGCGCAACGCCACCGCAACACGTCCCGGCCATCCTCGGTCCATGACGCCGTCGAACCCTCTTCGCGACGAGTCCGGCAGCACTCACCTCGACAGTACGGCGCAGATCATGGACCGCATTTCCAGCCGGCTCGGCAACCGGCTCCGTCTCGTCTCACCCGACGGCACCCGCCGTCACGACCCGCGCCCCACCCTCGTCCTGGTCGCCCACGGCAGCCGCGACCCGCGCGCCCTCACCACCGTCACGGCCCTCGCCGAGCGCATCAGGGAGCAGCGCCCCGGACTCGCCGTCCGGCTCGGCCACATCGAGCTCAACCACCCCCTGCTCACCGAAACGCTGGACGAGCTCGACGGGCCCGGCGGCCAAGCCGTCCTCGTCCCCCTCCTTTTCGGACGCGGCCAGCACGTCAAGCGAGACATCCCCGCGGCCGCCGCCCGGTTCCCCGCCCTCGACACCCGCGTCGCCGCCCCGCTCGGCCCCCACCCGCTCCTCGCCGAGGCGCTGCACGCCCGACTAGTCGAGGCCGGCTGGCCCGATCGGCCCACCGCGGCCGCGGCCGGTGCGCGGGGCGTCCACGCCGTGGTCCTCGCCGCCGCCGGTTCCCGCGACCCGGAGTCGGCCGCCGACACGGAGGCCGCCGCCGGGCTGCTCGCCGAGCGCCTGGGCGTCCCCGTCCGCGCCGCCTACGCCGCACCCACCCCGGCCTGCCCCCGCGGCGTCCCGGAAGCGCTCGAAGAGCTGGCCGCGGAGGGGCGGACGCGTACCGCCGTCGCCTCCTGCTTCACCGCGCCCGGTCGCTTCGCCGCGCAGACCGCCGACGCGGCCCCCTGGATCGCCTCGGCGCCCCTCGGGCCCCACGCCGCACTCGTCCGCCTCGTCCTCCTCCGCTACGACCAGGCACGCAGCGCCCCCGCACCCGCCTCCCGACACACCCTCAGCAGCGTCTGACAGAGGCCGAATCCATGAGGCCAGATCCCTGTTTGTCACTGCTTGCGTCTACTGTCGGTGCATGGAAGGCACAGCACCGAACACGCGATACGAGGCGTACAGCGCCTATGACGAAGCAGCCGTGGAGCGGTGGGCCGCCGAGCCCGACAAGAGGCCGGGGCGCACGGCCTTCCAGCGCGACCGCGCGCGCGTCCTGCACTCCGCGGCTCTGCGCCGCCTCGCGGGCAAGACCCAGGTCGTCACGCCGGGCACCCGCAGCCAGGCCTGGGACGCCAGTGCCCGTACGCGTCTGACGCACTCCCTGGAGTGTGCCCAGGTGGGCCGCGAGCTCGGCGCGGCGCTCGGCTGCGACCCCGACCTGGTCGAGACGGCCTGCCTCTCCCACGACCTCGGTCACCCCCCGTTCGGGCACAACGGCGAGCAGGCGCTCAACGAAGTGGCGCAGGACTGCGGCGGTTTCGAGGGCAACGCCCAGTCGCTGCGGCTGCTCACCCGCATCGAGCCGAAGCGCTTCATCCGCTCCGAGTCCACCGACGAGCTCGTCAGCGTGGGCCTCAACCTCACGCGTGCCGCTCTCGACGCCGCCACCAAGTACCCGTGGCCGCTGGGCGCCCACCCCAGTGACCCGTCGTCCGTGAAATTCGGTGTCTACGAAGACGACCGTCCCGTCTTCGACTGGATCCGCAAAGAGGCCCCCGGGCAGCGCACCTGCTTCGAGGCGCAGGTCATGGACTGGTCGGACGACGTCGCGTACTCGGTCCACGACTTCGAGGACGGCCTGCACGCCGGGCACATCGACCCGAACGCGCTGCACGCCGAGCCGGAGCGCCAGGACATCTACGCCGTGGCCCTGGGGCGGTACGTTCCCGAGGACACCGACCCCGAAGAGCTCGCCCAGGCCCTGGACCGCCTCCTGGACCAGGAGTGGTGGCCGCACGGGTACGACGGATCGGCCGTCGCCCAGGCCCGGTTGAAGGACGCCACCAGCCAGCTCATCGGACGCTTCTGTCTGGCCGCGGAGACGGCCACCCGCGCGCGGTACGGCAGGGGCCCTCTCACGCGGTACGCCGCCGAGCTCGTCGTCCCCCGCGAGGCGCGGCACGAATGCGCGGTGCTCAAAGCCGTGGCCGATCGCTATGTGATGCAGCGCCCGGCCCAGGAGCGGCTCCGCGCGGACCAGCGCATCGTCGTCGCCGAGCTCGCCGAGGCGCTCACCGCCCGCGCCCCCGACGGACTCGACCCGCAGTTCCGCGCCCTGTTCGACGCGGCGCCCGACGACCGTGCCGCGCGCCGCGTCGTGATCGACCAGATCGCGTCCTTGACGGACGCCGCGGCCCGCGCCCTGCACACCCGCCTGACGTCGAGGCCCTGAGCGGGTGTGACGTGATGTGGCCGGTTGGGGGCGGGCCCCCTTCCCCCATCACGCTGCGTGCGGGACGCTCCCAGTGGCGGCAAGCCCAGTTGGCAAGTGTGGCAAGACAGTGTTCTTCCGGGGTACATCCCCGGTACCCCGGGCAAGGAGGCATCAAGTGGTCGACGCGGATCAGACGTTCGTCATTGTCGGAGGAGGGCTGGCCGGCGCCAAGGCGGCCGAAACGCTCCGCTCCGAAGGATTCACCGGCCGGGTGATCCTCATCGGCGACGAGCGTGACCACCCCTACGAGCGTCCGCCCCTGTCCAAGGGGTACCTCCTCGGCAAGGAGGAGCGCGACAGCGTCTTCGTCCATGAACCGGGGTGGTACGCGCAGGCAGACGTCGAACTGCACCTGGGCCAGACCGTCGTCGCCATCGACCGCGAGGCGAAGAGCGTCCGTCTCGGTGACGGCGCCGTCATCCGCTACGACAAGCTCCTGCTGGTCACCGGTGCCGAGCCCCGCCGCCTCGACGTCCCGGGCACCGACCTCGCCGGCGTCCACCACCTGCGCCGCCTCGCGCACGCCGACCGCCTGAGGCACGTCCTGGCCTCCCTCGGCAGGGACAACGGCCACCTGGTGATCGCGGGCGCCGGCTGGATCGGTCTGGAGATCGCGGCGGCCGCCCGGGAGTACGGCGCGGAGGTCACCGTCGTCGAGGCCGAGCAGACCCCGCTGCACGCCGTCCTCGGCCCCGAGGTCGGCCAGATGTTCGCCGACCTGCACGCCGAGCACGGCGTCCGCTTCCACTTCGGCGCACGGCTCACCGAGATCGCGGGGCAGGACGGCATGGTCCTCGCCGCCCGCACGGACGACGGCGAGGAGCACCCCGCGCACGACGTCCTCGCGGCCATCGGAGCGGCCCCCCGCACGGCCCTCGCCGAGTCCGCGGGCCTCGCCCTGGTCGACCGCGCCGAGGGCGGCGGCATCGCTGTCGACGCGTCGCTGCGCACCTCCGACCCCGACATCTACGCGGCGGGCGACGTGGCCTCCGTCCGCCACCCGCTCTTCGGCACGAGCCTGCGCGTCGAGCACTGGGCCAACGCCCTGAACGGCGGCCCGGCCGCCGCGCGCGCGATGCTCGGCCAGGACGTCTCGTACGACCGCGTGCCGTACTTCTTCTCCGACCAGTACGACGTCGGCCTGGAGTACTCGGGCTGGGCGCCCCCGGGGACGTACGACCAAGTGGTGGTGCGCGGCGACGCCGGAAAGCGCGAGTTCATCGCGTTCTGGCTGCGCGACGGGCAGGTCCTCGCGGGCATGAACGTGAATGTGTGGGACGTCACTGACCCCATCCAGCAGCTGATCCGCAAGGGCGCACGCCCCGACTCGAACGCCCTCGCGGACCCGTCGACCCCGCTGGCGTCGCTCCTGGGGTGACCGGCCGGGCAGGAGTGTCACAGGCGAGCCGTAGTATTCCTACGTGGCAGGCAGGATCAATGACGAGGACGTGAAGGCGGTTCGGGACGCGGTCCCGATCGACGCCGTGGTCTCCGACTACCTCCAGCTGCGCAACGCGGGGGGCGGAAACCTCAAGGGTTTGTGCCCCTTCCACGACGAGAAGTCCCCGTCCTTCCAGGTCAGCCCGAGCAAGGGTCTCTTCCACTGCTTCGGCTGCCAGGAAGGCGGCGACACGATCGCCTTCGTGATGAAGATCGACCACCTCACGTTCTCGGAGACGGTCGAGCGCCTCGCCGCCCAGGCGGGCATCACGCTGCGCTACGAAGAGGGGGGGTACAACCCCTCGCACCAGCGCGGCGAGCGGATCCGCCTCGTCGAGGCCCACAAGATCGCCGCCCAGTTCTACGTGGACCAGCTGGAGGGCGCCGAGGCCGAGATCGGCCGGAAGTTCCTCGCCGAGCGCGGCTTCGACCAGGCCGCGGCCGCGCACTTCGGCGTGGGGTACAGCCCGGCCGGCTGGGACCACCTCACGCGCTTCCTGCGCGGCAAGGGCTTCACCGACAAGGAGCTCACCCTCTCCGGTCTCTCCCAGGAGGGCCGCCGCGGCCCCATCGACCGCTTCCGCGGCCGCCTCATGTGGCCGATCCGCGACATCGGCGGAGACGTGGTGGGCTTCGGCGCGCGCAAGCTCCGCGACGACGACAACGGCCCGAAGTACCTGAACACGCCCGAGACGGCGATCTACAAGAAGTCCCAGGTCCTGTACGGCATCGACCTGGCCAAGAAGGAGATCGCCAAGTCCAGCCGCGCCGTCGTCGTCGAGGGGTACACGGACGTGATGGCCTGCCACCTGGCCGGCATCACCACCGCCATCGCGACCTGCGGCACGGCCTTCGGCGGCGACCACATCAAGATCCTCCGCCGCCTCCTGATGGACAACGGCTCGGCCCGCGTGATCTTCACCTTCGACGGTGACGCGGCGGGCCAGAAGGCCGCTCTGCGCGCCTTCGAGGACGACCAGAAGTTCGCCGCCGAGACGTACATCGCGATCGCGCCCGACGGCATGGACCCCTGCGACCTGCGGCTCGCCAAGGGCGACGCGGCAGTCGCGGAGCTCGTCGAACCGCGCACGCCGCTCTTCGAGTTCGCGCTGCGCCAGATCGTCGCGCGGTACGACCTGGAGACCCCCGCGGGCCGCGCGGCCGCCCTCGACGAGGCGGGCCCCGTGGTGGCCCGCATCAAGAACAGCGGCGCGCAGCACGAGGTCGCCGTGCAGCTCGCCGGCATGCTCGGCATCCTCGACACCCAGTTCGTCGTCAAGCGCGTCGCTCAGCTCGCCCGCTGGGCCCGCGACCGCGGCGGCAGGGGCCCCGCACCCGCCCCCGCCGCCCAGCGCTCCGCGGGGGCGTACGAGAGCGCGCCGCAGGGCTTCAGCGGCCCCGCGCTCAACCTGCGCAGCCCCGCGCACCGCACCGAGCGCGAACTGATCAAGCTGGCCCTGCAGTACCCGCAGTTGGTCTCCCCGGCCTTCGACGCGTACGGCACGGACGAGTTCACCGCCCCGCCCTACGCCGCGGTGCGCCGCGCCATCGAGGAGGCGGGCGGCGCGGAGTACGGAGCACAGGACCCGCAGGAGTACCTCGTACGCGTCCGCGAAGCCGCGCCCGACGACGCGGTCCGCGCGATGGTCACCGAGCTCGCCGTCGAGGCGATCCTGCGCAAGACCGTCGACGAGATGTACGCGGGCATCCAGCTCGTGCAGGTCCGGCTGCGCGCCGTCGACCGCCGCATCCGCGACGTCCAGGGCACCCTCGCCCGCGTGGGCGCGGGCGGCGACCCGCAGCATCTGACCGCGGTGCAGAACGAGTTGTGGGTCCTGCAGCAGTACGGACAGGCGCTCCGCGAGCGGGGCGCGGACGCGCTCTGAGGCGCCCCGCCGGGCTCCCCGGCGATTGGATCCGGGGTAACGGGGTTACCCGTCGGGTAACCACGCGGTCACGGACCGGACTCAAAAAGTCACCGCACGCCCCTCGTGGCGGCCGTGTGTCGTACCCCACACTGGGTTCCGGTGCCTGAGTCCTCGGAGCGCGGCCGACCCGCCGACAGCGGGTCCGAGACCCCCGCGGTTCCACAATTCGTGTTCGGGACGGACAGCGGCGAGGCCGCCGTCCCTCTCCCGTTGCCGCACGCCTCAGATGCGATCACCCTGGAGGTCGCCCCCGTGCAGACCCAGACCCTCACCCAGACCGACACCGCCCCGCGCGCGGATGCGGATACGGACGTCCTGGAGTCGGTCCCGCCCCAGAGCCGAGCCACTCGGCACCCCGAGGCCTCGGCAACGCAGGAAACGGCCCGGGATACCGCACAGCCACGAGAAGCATCCACCTCGCAGGACGACACCCAAGAGGCCCCGCACGCCACCGACACCCCCGACGCTCCCGAGGCCCTCGCGCCCGAGATCCTCGACCTCCCCGCGCCCCGCAGCCGCGCCGACACCGGCGGCCCGTCCTCCGACCTGTTCCGCCAGTACCTGCGCGAGATCGGGCGGATTCCGCTGCTCACCGCCGCGGAGGAGGTGGAGCTCGCCCGCGCCGTCGAGGCCGGTCTCTTCGCCGAGGAGAAGCTGAGCAACACCCCCGACCTGGACTCCCAACTCGCCCTGGACCTCGACAAGCTGGTCGTCATGGGGCGGATGGCCAAGCGCCGCCTCATCGAGGCCAACCTCCGCCTGGTCGTCTCCGTCGCCAAGCGGTACGTGGGGCGCGGGCTCACCATGCTCGACCTCGTCCAGGAGGGCAACCTCGGCCTGATCAGGGCGGTCGAGAAGTTCGACTACGCGCGGGGCTACAAGTTCTCGACGTACGCGACCTGGTGGATCCGCCAGGCCATGTCCCGCGCCCTGGCGGACCAGGCCCGCACGATCCGCGTCCCCGTGCACGTCGTGGAGCTCATCAACCGGGTCGTCCGCGTCCAGCGCCGCATGCTCCAGGAGCGCGGGTACGAGCCGACGCCCGAAGAGGTCGCCGCCCACCTGGACCTCCCGCACGAGCGCGTCAGCGAAGTCCTGCGCCTGGCCCAGGAACCCGTCTCGCTGCACGCCCCCGTCGGCGAGGAGGACGACGTCGCGCTCGGCGACCTCATCGAGGACGGCGACGCCACGAGCCCCGTGGAGTCGGCGGCGTTCCTGCTGCTCCGCGAGCACCTGGAAGCCGTCCTGTCGACGCTCGGCGAGCGCGAGCGCAAAGTCGTCCAGCTGCGCTACGGCCTCGCGGACGGCAGGCCCCGCACCCTGGAGGAGATCGGCCGCATCTTCGGCGTGACGCGCGAGCGGATACGGCAGATCGAGTCGAAGACCCTCAACAAGCTGCGGGACCACGCCTTCGCGGACCAGCTCAGGGGCTACCTCGACTGAAGGCAGCCCCCTGGGGCGGGCTAGTCCACCTCGGCGACGGCCTGCGCGAACTGAGCCGCGTACAACCGCGCGTAGGCCCCTTCGGCGGCCAGCAGGGCGTCGTGCGAACCCTGCTCGACGATCGACCCGTTCTCCATCACCAGGATCGTGTCCGCGTCCCGGATGGTGGAGAGCCGGTGCGCGATGACGAACGACGTCCGCCCGTGCGCCAGCCGCGCCATCGCCTTCTGGATGAGCACCTCCGTGCGGGTGTCGACCGAGCTCGTCGCCTCGTCGAGGACCAGGATCACCGGGTCGGACAGGAACGCCCGCGCGATGGTGATGAGCTGCTTCTCGCCCGCGCTGACGCCGGCGCCGTCGTCGTCGATCACCGTGTCGTACCCGTCGGGGAGCGTACGCACGAAGCGGTCGGCGTGGGCGGCGCGCGCCGCCTCCTCGATCTCCTCGCGCGTGACGTCCTTCGGCGCGCCGTACGCGATGTTCTCCGCGATGGTGCCGCCGAACAGCCAGGTGTCCTGGAGCACCATGCCGATCCCGGACCGCAGCTCGTCGCGGGACATCGCCGCGATGTCGACCCCGTCCAGGGCGATCCGCCCGCCCGTCACCTCGTAGAAGCGCATCAGCAGGTTGACCAGCGTCGTCTTGCCGGCGCCCGTGGGGCCGACGATGGCGACCGTGTGCCCCGGCTCGACGACCAGGGACAGGTCCTCGATGAGCGGCTTGTCCTTGTCGTAGCGGAAGGAGACGTGCGACATCTCCACGCGCCCGCGCGGCTTCTCGGGCCGCTCGCCGGGGACCGGGTCGGCCTCCTGCTCCTCCGCGTCGAGGATCTCGAAGATCCGCTCGGCGGACGCGACGCCCGACTGCACCATGTTCGCCATCGAGGCGACCTGTGTCAGGGGCATCGAGAACTGCCGCGAGTACTGGATGAAGGCCTGCACGTCACCGATCGACAGCGACCCCGAGGCGACCCGCAGACCGCCCACCACGGCCACCAGGACGTAGTTCAGGTTCGAGATGAAGAACATCAGCGGCTGCATGACACCGCTGTTGAACTGCGCCTTGAACGACGCCTCGTACAGTTGCTCGTTCTGCTCGGCGAACGCCTTCGCCGACTGCTCCTGCCGTCCGAAGACCTTCACCAGGGTGTGCCCGGTGTACATCTCCTCGACGTGGGCGTTGAGCGCGCCGGTCGTCTTCCACTGCTGCACGAACTGGGGCTGCGACCGCTTGCCGACCTTCGTCGCCACGAAGAACGACAGCGGCACCGTCACGAGCGCCACCAGCGCGAGCAGCGGCGACACCCAGAACATCATCACCAGGACGCCGATGATGGTCAGCAGCGAGTTGATGAGCTGCCCCATCGTCTGCTGCAGCGTCTGGTTGAGGTTGTCGAGGTCGTTCGTGGCGCGGCTCAGCACCTCGCCGCGCTGCCGCTTGTCGAAGTACGACAGCGGGAGCCGCGAAAGCTTCGCCTGTACGTCGCCGCGCATCCGGAAGACGGTCTTGTTGATGGCGCGGTTGGAAAGACGCGTCGCCACCGCCATCAGCAGGCCCGCCACCAGGAACGTGCCGAGCGCGAGCAGCAGGACCTCGCCCACCGCGCCGAAGTCGATGCCCTTGCCGGGCGTGAAGTCGACTCCGGAGAGCATGTCGGCCATGCCGCCGTCGCCGTTGTCGCGCAGCCGGTCGAGGGCCTGTTCCTTCGTCACCCCTTCGGGCATGTCACGGCCGACGATGCCCGCGAAGAGCAGGTCGGTCGCACGGCCGAGGATCTTGGGGCCGACCACGGAGAGGGCGACGCTCAGGACTCCGGCGACGAGCATCGCGTACATCGTGGCGCGCTCGGGTCTGAAGTTCCCGAGCAGCCGCTTGCCGGAGCTCTTGAAGTTCATGGAACGGGAGTCGGGGCCCAGCATGGGCCCACCGATGCCACCAGGGGGCATTACGCGGCCTCCGCTTCCGTCAGCTGGGAGAGCACGATCTCCCGGTAGGTCTCGTTGTTCTCCATCAACTCGTGATGGCGTCCCGTGCCCACGACGCGGCCCTCGTCGAGGACCACGATGCGGTCGGCGTCCCGGATCGTCGACACGCGCTGGGCGACGATCACGACGGTCGCCTCCGCGGTCTCCTGGCCGAGCGCGGAGCGCAGGGCGGCGTCGGTGGCGTAGTCGAGCGCGGAGAACGAGTCGTCGAAGAGGTAGATCTCCGGGCGCTGCACGAGCGTGCGCGCGATGGACAGACGCTGCCGCTGGCCACCGGACACGTTGGTACCGCCCTGCGAGATGGGCGCGTCGAGGCCCTCTTCCAGGCCCTCGACGAACTCCTTGGCCTGGGCGACCTCCAGCGCGTGCCAGAGCTCCTCGTCGGTGGCGTCCGGGTTTCCGTAGCGCAGGTTGGACGCGACGGTCCCGGCGAACAGATACGGCTTCTGCGGGACCAGGCTGACCGTCTTCGCGAGCAGCGCGGGGTCGATGGTGCCCACGTCCACGCCACCGACCAGGACCTCGCCCTCCGTCGCGTCGATCAGCCGCGGTACGAGGCTCAGCAGCGTCGACTTGCCGCTGCCGGTCGACCCGATGACGGCGGTCGTCTCGCCGGGCCGCGCGACCAGGTGGACGGACTTGAGGACGGGCTCCTCGGCGCCGGGGTAGCGGAAGCCGGCGTCCCGAATCTCCAGGTGGCCGTGGCTGCGCAGCTCACGCACCGGGGCGGCCGGGGGCACCACGCTGCTGTCGGTGTCCAGGACCTCCTCGATGCGCTCGGCACAGACCTCCGCGCGCGGCACCATCATGAACATGAAGGTGGCCATCATCACGGACATCACGATCTGCATCAGATAGGCGAGGAACGCGGTGAGCGCACCGATCTGCATGCCGCCGCTGTCGATGCGGTGCGCGCCGAACCACACCACCGCGATCGACGAGATGTTCACGACGGTCATGACGATCGGGAACATCAGCGCGAGCAGCTTGCCGGTGCCGAGGGAGACCTCGGTCAGGTCGGCGTTGGCCTTCCGGAACCGCTCCTTCTCGTAGTCGTCGCGGACGAAGGCGCGGATGACGCGGTTGCCGGTGATCTGCTCGCGCAGCACGCGGTTCACGGTGTCGAGCCGCACCTGCATGGTGCGGAACAGGGGCCGCAGCCGCCGCACGATGAGGCTGACGCTGATGCCGAGGACGGGCACGACGGCGACGAGCACCGTGGAGAGCGGCACGTCCTGGCCGAGCGCCATCACGATGCCGCCGACGCACATGATGGGCGCGGTCACCATCAGCGTGAACGACATCAGGACCAGCATCTGCACCTGCTGGACGTCGTTGGTGGTCCGCGTGATCAGCGACGGGGCACCGAACTGCCCCACCTCACGCGCCGAGAACGACTGCACCCGGTCGAAGACGGCGGCCCGCACGTCGCGGCCGAGGGCGGCGGCGGTCCGCGCGCCGTAGAAGACGGCGCCGATGTTGCAGACCATCTGCACGACGGTGACGGCGATCATGATGCCGCCGAAGCCGAGGATGTAGCCCGTGTCGCCCTCGACGACACCGTTGTCGATGATGTCGGCGTTCAGGCTGGGCAGGTAGAGCGCGGCGCAGGTCTGCAGGAACTGCAGCAGCACCAGCAGGACGATGGGTTTCTGGTACGGACGCAGATATGTCCGCAGGAGTCGTATGAGCACGCTCGGTCTCTCGAGGAGTCGGTGTCGGGCGTCGGGCGTCGGGTGTCGGCGAGTCGGGAGGGGGGCGGGCAAGGCCGCCCCCCATCCTCCGACACCCGGCCCATGACAGCGCAACCGATTAACCCATGACCCGGTCAAATTTCAGTCCGGGTCAAGAACTGGGCTCACCCAAGGATCACGGGAGACGAGACACGCTCAGTACGTGAAGGCCCCCGGATGGGACTGCTCCCGAACCGTCGCGTACTGCTGCCGCACGGCCTGCCCCACCGCGAGCTCCTCGCCCGGCTCGAAGACCTGCGCGGAGGCCCCCTGCCAGAGCGGCAGTTGCCCGGTCAGCGCCCACGCGGCCTGCCGCGCCGCGCCGATCGCCGCGTAGTCCGCGGGCTGCGGCACCACGACCTGCGTACCGAACAGCATCGGAGCCGCGGCCTGCACGGCGGGCAGCTCGGCGGCGGCACCCAGCAGGAACACGCGCCGGACCGCCACGCCGCGCCCCCGCAGGACGTCGAGCGCGTCACCGAGCCCGCACAGCATGCCCTCGAAGGCGGCGCGCGCCAGATGCTCGGGCTTCATGGACTCGCGCCGCAGCCCGGTCAGCGTCCCTGCGGCATGCGGCAGGTTGGGCGTCTTCTCACCCTCCAGATAAGGCAGGAACACCAGGCCGTGGGCGCCCGGCGTCGACTTCACGGCGAGCGCGGAGAGCTCCTCCAGGTCGGTGATCCCGAGCATCTCGGCGGAGCCGCGCAGCACGCGCACGGCGTTCGAGGTGTGGACGACCGGCAGGTGCATGCCGGTGGCGTCCGCGAGGGAGGTGATGTTGCCCGCCGCGTCGACGAGCGCCTCGTGGTGCACGGCCATCACGGAGCCCGATGCCCCGAGCGACACCACGGCGTCGCCCTGCTGGACCCCGAGCCCGAACGCGGCGGCCATCGTCTCGCCCGTACCGGCCGATATCAGGAGCCCCTCGGGCGTCGTCCCCGCGGCTTCGGCGGGTCCGATCACCTCGGGCAGCATCGCCTGGTGCCCGAGGGCCATCTCGACGAGATCGGGGCGGTACGTTCCGCTCGCCGCCGACCAGTACCCGGTGCCCGAGGCCCCGCCGCGGTCGGTCGTGCGCCGGGCGGGCCGGCCGAGGAGCTGCCACACGAGCCAGTCGGGGGCCTGGAGGAGGGCGGCCGTGCGGCGCGCCGACTCGGGCTCGTTCTTCGCCAGCCAGCGCAGCTTGGTGACCGGGTGGGGGGCCTGTGGCACGCATCCCACGGACTGGGCCCAGGCCTCGCGGCCACCGAGACCGTCGACGAGATCGACGGCGGCCACCTGCGCCCGCCGGTCGTTGCCGACGAGCGCGGGCCGCACGGTGTTGCCGTGCTGGTCGAGCGGTACGAGCGCGTTCTGCTGGGCGGACACGCCGATGGCCTGCACGCCTTCGAGCAGCCCGCCCCCGGCGGCCTCGCCGAGCGAGAGCAGCCAGGCCTGTGGATCCACGTCGGAGGGCCGCCCGCCGCCCTCGGCGTTCTCCAGCGGATGCGGGGCGTACCCCTGCTTCAGTACGGCACCCGTGTCCGTGTCACAGACCACGATGCGCGTGAAATCGGGCGAACTGTCCAACCCTGCGACTATCCCCATGCCAGGAATTCTGCCGCACGGGGGCCGGTGTCCCGTACCCCTGTTCGCTGTCCGTGATCCGCGCGGTGGTGCGTGCTCCTAGGTGTTGCTGGTGCCCCAGTCGTCCTCGGCGCCGCCCTGGCCCTTCTCGCGCAGCGAGCGGACGCGCTCGGCGACCGAGTCGGGCATCTTGTCGCCGACCCTCTCCGAGACGGTGTGGAAGGCCTTGCCCGCCACCTCGCGCCCCTGCTGCGTCGCGGACTCGACGGTGTTGCGCACGGCCGGGTTCTGCGAGATCTCGCGGGCGGACTTCCTCAACTGCTCGTAGCGCTCGCGTCCGGCCCGGGTCCCGAGCACGTACCCGAGGGCCAGTCCCGCCACGAATGTGAGCCGGTACCGCATGGCTGTCACCCTTTCCTTGCGTCGGCTTCGCACGTGTGTCACGCGTCTGTCGGTCGTCTGTCGCGCGCCTGCTGATCCGCCGAGGGATACCGATTGGCGGAGCACCCCCCTGCTTGCGCTAATGTATGTGTCGCAGCGAGCGCGCGCCGCCCGGAGAGTTCCCAGGTAGGTGCGTTCGATGCAACGAGACGATCCCCTGTAGCTCAATTGGCAGAGCAGCCGGCTGTTAACCGGCAGGTTACTGGTTCGAGTCCAGTCGGGGGAGCTCGGTCTCCTGTAGCTCAATTGGCAGAGCAGCCGGCTGTTAACCGGCAGGTTACTGGTTCGAGTCCAGTCGGGAGAGCTGTGACGAAGGACCCTCGAGATGCCTCTCGGGGGTCCTTTTTCGTATGTGTTCCGCGCCTGATGGAACCATGCGGGCAGCCCTGCGGTCCTCATGGTCGAGCGAAGCCGACCATCCGAAGCAGGAGATCGTATGAGCGGCTATGCTGCGGCAGACGGCGCGCACAAATGTGCGCGACGCGCCGTTAGGGGCGGTAGCTCAGCCGGTTAGAGCAGCGGACTCATAATCCGTCGGCCGTGGGTTCGAGTCCCACCCGCCCCACCACAGCGCTAGGCCGCAGGAACGTTTCCACCTGCGTCAACCGCGCAAACCTCCGGGGGCCGCCCGTTCGGGCGAAGTCCGGGCGGCCTAGGCCTTCCGTACCCCGCGCGGCTTGCGGCGGCGGGGCCATTTGCGGGTGTCGCGGGGCTCCACGTACGGCTCCTCCTCCGGGGGCATGCCGCCGGAGATCGCCCGCTGGCGGGCCAGTTCCGCGTCGAACTCCAGGCCCAGCAGGATCGCCAGGTTCGACAGCCAGAGCCAGATCAGGAAGACGACGACGCCCGCGAGGGTCCCGTACGTCTTGTTGTACGAGGCGAAGTTGGCGACGTACAGGGCGAAGCCGCCGGAGGCCAGCAGCCAGAGCAGGACCGCGACCGCGCTGCCGGGGCTCAGCCAGCGGAAGCCCGGGCCACGGACGTTGGGGGCCCGCCAGAAGAGCAGGGCGATCATCAGGACGACAAGGACCAGCAGGACCGGCCACTTCGCGATGGACCACGCCGTCAGCGCCGCGTCGCCCACGCCGATCGCGTCGCCGGCGCGTTCGGCCAGCGGGCCCGTGAAGACGACGATCAGCGCGCTGATGGCGAGCAGGACCATCAGGACCACGGTCAGGGCTATCCGGAGCGGTGTCAGTTTCCAGACCGGGCGGCCTTCGGGAAGGTCGTAGACGGCGTTGGACGTGCGGATGAACGCCGCCACGTATCCGGACGCCGACCAGAGCGCGAGCACCAGGCCCACGATCGCCATCACCCCGCTGGTGCCGCCGCTGTCGCTCAGCTGCCGCACCGAGTCCCCGAGCAGGTCCCGCACCGGGCCCGGCGCCAGGTCCTGGAGGTTGTCCAGGACCTTGTGGGTCGCCGACTCACCGACCACGCCGAGGAGCGAGACGAGGACCAGCAGCGCGGGGAAGAGGGAGAGGACGCCGTAATAGGTGAGGGCGGCGGCGCGGTCGGGGAGCTCGTCTTCCATGAACTCCTTGCCGGTGCGCCGCAGGACCGCCCACCACGACCGTGCGGGCAGCTCGGTGGGCTCGTCGGGGGCGGCCCGCTCGACCTCCGGGTCCGGACCGGTACTGAGGGCGGGCTCGGTTTCGTCCCGCGTGTGCTTGTCCTCGTCGAAGAGTGCCATGAGGTGGCGAGTTCTCCGGTTCGGGCGGGCTATGCCTGCGAGCGGGCGGGTGCGGTGCGGCTTGGAGGTTTCTCCAGGGGTGGGGGCGTGCGGGCGCATCTGCGATGGAGAACCGTCCCAACTTTTACAAATGCGAGGCGATCGCGCTTATCTTGTCGCATATGCAGTCCTACACAATCGGGCAGGCCGCCCGTCTGCTCGGAGTCAGCCCCGATACCGCTCGTCGTTGGGCCGATGCCGGGCGCGTCGCCACGCATCGGGATGAGGGCGGTCGGCGGCTCATCGACGGGCGGGATCTCGCCGCCTTCGCCGTTGAGGTCGGGCAGGGCGCGGGGGTGGGTGCGGGTGATGAGGATGTTTCGTACACCTCTGCGCGCAACGCCTTTCCCGGGATCGTCACCGCCGTGAAGCTCGGTGACGTCGCCGCGCAGGTCGAGATCCAGGCCGGGCCGCACCGGCTCGTCTCGCTGCTGACCCGCGAGGCGGTGGAGGAGCTCGGTCTTGAGGTCGGGGTCGAGGCCACCGCCCGGGTCAAGTCCACCAGCGTGCACATCGATCGTGCGTGAGCAGTGCGTGAGTAGTGCCTCAGTAGTGCCTTCGTGCGTCGCTTTGTCGTCTTCGTCTTTCGCCAGGAGCCGTGCCATGTCCCCGAAGTTCTCCGGCCGCACCGTCCGCCGCACCGTCGCCGCTGCCGCCACCGCCGCCCTGCTCGTTCCGCTCGCCGCCTGCGGCAGTGACGACGACAGCGACGGGAAGAAGGACGAGGGCGGGAAGGACGTCAGTCTCACCGTCCTCGCCGCCTCTTCCCTCACCGACGTTTTCGCCACCGCCGAGAAGTCGTACGAGAAGGAGCACCCGGGCACGAGGATCACCGTCTCCGCCGCCGGGTCGCAGGAGCTCGCCGCCCAGGTCAAGCAGGGGGCGCCCGCGGACGTGCTGGTGACCGCCGACACCAAGACCATGGACGGGCTCAAGGGCGAGACCGGCGAGCCCACCGTCATCGCCAAGAACCGGCTCGTCATCGCCACACGGGAAGGCAACCCGGAGAAGGTCAAGGAGCTCAAGGATCTTGCCGGCAGCAAGTTGAAGGTCGTTCTTGCCGATGACACCGTGCCCGTCGGGCGGTACAGCAAGCAGGTCCTCGACAAGCAGGGCGTCAGCGTGAAGCCCGTCTCCAAGGAAGCCAACGTCCGGTCCGTGCTCAGCAAGGTCGAGCTCGGGGAGGCCGACGCCGGGATCGTGTACAAGACCGATGCCGCCACCGCCCCCGACAAGGTGGACGCCGTCGAGATCCCCGACGCGCAGAACGCCGTCGCCTCCTACCCCGCCGCGACCCTCAAGGGTTCCAAGAACAGCGAGGCGGCCGCCGCGTTCGTGAAGTGGCTCAGCACGCCCGAGGCACAGAAGATGCTGCGGGACGCCGGGTTCCAGAAGCCGTAACGCACAGATGACCCGGCTCCGACCTCCGACCCGCGCGCGCCTGCGGTCCCGTGCGCCGCTCACGCTCGCCGTGCCCGCCCTGCTCGCCGTCGCCTTCCTGCTGATGCCGCTCGTCGGCATCCTGGCCCGGACCGAGTGGGGTGACCTCGGGAGCCACCTGACGGCTCCCGGGGTCACGCAGGCCCTGAAGCTCTCGCTGTTCGTGTCCTTCTGGGCGCTCGGGCTCTCGCTCCTGCTCGGGGTGCCGCTGGCCTGGCTGCTCGCGCGGGTGGAGTTCCGGGGCAAGGCGCTCGTACGGTCCCTCGTACTGCTGCCGATGGTGCTGCCGCCGACCGTCGGCGGTGTCGCGCTGCTCCTCGGCTTCGGGCGGCGCGGGCTGCTCGGGCCGTGGCTGGAGGACACGTTCGGGATCGTGCTGCCCTTCCACACCTCGGGGGCGGTGGTCGCGGCGACGTTCGTCGCCATGCCGTTCCTCGTCATCAGCCTGGAAGGCGCGCTGGGCGGGCTGCGGCCCGGGTTCGAGGAGACCGCGGCGTCGCTGGGGGCGTCGCCGGTACGGGTGTTCCTCACCGTCACCCTGCCGATGGTCGCCCCCGGGCTCGCCGCGGGAGCCGCGCTGACCTGGGCGCGGGCGCTCGGCGAGTTCGGGGCGACGATCACCTTCGCGGGGAACCTGCCGGGGACGACGCAGACCCTGCCCCTCCAGGTGTATCTGCTGTTGCAGGACTCCCCGGAGGCGGCGACTTCGTTGTCGTTGCTGCTGCTCGCCATCGCCATGGCCGTGTTGGTGGGGTTGCGGGGGCGGTGGACCGCGGGGGCGTCCGGGGGCGGTTCGGAGCGGCGGGTACGGGAGTCCGGGCGCGTCGGCGAGGACCGCGGTGAAGAAGGCGGCGGGCCGGGGGAGCCCGTGGAGTTCTCGGAACCGGCCGCGAAGGTCGCCCGTGCGGACGAGAAGTGGGCCCTGCACGCCGACGTCACCGGCTACAACCACCTCACCCTCGACGCCCGACCCGGCACCACCATCGCCGTCGTCGGACCCAACGGCGCGGGCAAGACCACACTCCTGCGCGCTCTCCTCGGCCTCACCCCGCGCGCCCACGCGGAGCTGCGGCTCGGCGAGCGCGACGTCACCGGTCTGCCCCCGCACCGGCGCGGGGTCGCCTGGGTGCCCCAGGAAGGGGCGCTCTTCCCGCACCTCAACGCGCTCCGCAACACCGCGTACGGACTGCGGGCGCAGGGCGTACGGCGTGCCGACGCCCGGCGCGAGGCGCAGGCCTGGCTCGACCGGCTCGGCGTCGGACACCTCGCGCACCGCAGGCCCGCCCAGCTCTCCGGAGGTCAGGCCCAGCGGGTCGCCCTGGCCCGCGCCCTGGCCGCCCGCCCCCGGCTGCTCCTCCTCGACGAGCCGCTCGCCGCGCTCGACCAGACCACCCGCGCCCACGTCCGGCACACCCTGCGCCGCCACCTCGACGGGTTCGGCGGCGTCTGCCTCATCGTCACGCACGACCCGGTCGAAGCCGTCTCGCTGGCGGACCGGGTCCTCGTGCTCGACGAAGGGCGTACGTTGCAGGACGCGCCGCCCACGGAGGTCACCCGGCATCCGCGCTCGCCCTGGGTGGCCCGCATGCTCGGCCGCAACGCCTGGCCCGGCACCGCCGCCGCCGACGGGACGCTCGCGCTGGCGGGGGAGGGGCGCCTGGTCGTCGCCGACCCGCTGGAGGAGGGTGCGCCCGCGCTCGCGGTCATCGCGCCGGAGGCCGTGTCCCTGCACCGCGAGAAGCCGGCGGGCAGCCCGCGCAACGTGTGGCCGGGCGTGGTGCGTGAGATCACCACGGCGGGCAGTCGGCTGCGTGTCCTCGTCACCTCGGGTGAGGCGCCCGACCTGGTCGCCGAGATCACTCCGCAGGCGGCGGTGGAGCTCGGGCTCGTGGAGGGCGCCGAGGTGTGGACGAGCGTGAAGGCCACGGAGGTTTCGGTGGTGGGGCTCTGAGGGGGTGCGGCGCCGCGGCGCGCTACAACGGGGCCTGCCACGTCGCCGTCGTGCCCGCCTCCACGCCGTCCGTGTCCCCGTCGTCGTACACCGTCAGCCGTACTCCTGAGCGGCCGTCCGGCAGCGTGGCCCGCGCGTCGACCGCGACGTCCACGCGTGTGACACCGGTGCGGCGGGACGTCGCGGCCAGGGCCCGGCGCAGGGCCGCGAGCAGGTGGCCCGCCGCCGGCTCCGTGACCCGGGCGTCGACGGCGCCCGCGAAGTGGACGGACGGCTGGATGCCGAGGACGGCGGACGCGCCCGCCGTCTCGCGCAGCACCTTGCCCCGGAACGTCGCGGGGGCGTCCGCGGGCGGCTGCTGGAGCGCGAAGATGGCCGTGCGGACCTCCTGGATCGTGGACTCCAGCTCGTCCACGGCGTGGTCGAGGGTCGACTCGACCTTGGTCGCCCTGGCCTTGCGGCGCGTGCCCTCCAGCATCATCCCGGTCGCGAAGAGGCGCTGGACGACGAGGTCGTGCAGGTCGCGGGCGATCCGGTCGCGGTCCTCGAAGACCGCGAGGCGTCGGCGGCTCTGCTGGGCGTCCGCGAGCACGAGGGCGAGCGCGGCCTGCGAGGCGAACTGCGTCGCGAGCAGGCGTTCGGCGGAGGTGTAGGCGGGGGCGCCGCGCCTGCGGGGGAGTGCGAGCGTGCCGATGAGCCGACCGCCCGCCTGCAGCGGCAGCATCATGCTCGGGCCGAAGCGGGCGCGCACGTGCGTGGTCATACGGGGGTCGGTGGCCGAGTCGTCGATGTACACGGGTTCGCCGCCGAGCAGCTGGGTCAGGACCGCGCTGCCGGGCTCGATCGTGGTGCCGATCAGATCGTTGTGGTGGGCTTCCCGGGTTTCCCGGGGGCTCTCGGTGCTCTGGGTGCTCTGAGTGCCGGTGCGTGTGGTGGGACGGGACGCGTCCGCGGGGGATCCGGACGGGCGTGACGTGCCGTCCCCCGTCGGCGCCCGACGGTGTGCCGACGCCCCCCACCCGTGCGGTTCCCCGTCCGTCGCCGCCGCGACGATGCGCATGCCGCCCGCCTCCGTGGGCTGCAGGATCACGCCCGCCGCCGCGCCCGCGAGGATCCGCGCCCGGTCCGCGACCGTCATCAGCGCGTCCGCCGCCGCCTCGCCGGTGAGCAGCGCCGTCGTGACCGCCGCCGCGCCCTCGATCCAGCGCTCCCGCTGCCGGGCCGCCTCGAACAGGCGGGCGTTGCCGATCGCGATGCCCGCCTGGCTCGCCAGGACCCTCAGGAGCTGGCGGTCCTCGTCGGTGAAGGGGCCGCCCCCGTCCTTCTCGGCGAGCAGCAGCGTGCCGAACGGGTCGTCGTGGACGTGGATCGGTACGTCGATGACGGTGCCGTCCGCGGTCGGGCGTACGCACGGCACGCCGTCCGGGTGGCGCCCGGGGCCGCCCGCCACGAACAGCTCGGCCGGGCCCCCGTGGCCGGGGGCGTCGACGGCCAGCGTGCCGAGCCCCGCCCCGGTCAGCCGGGCCGCGCTGTCCACGATGTGCTGCAGCGTCGCCTGGAGTTCGAGGTCCGTGCCGACGCTGAGGACGGCCTCCAGGATGGGCTGCATCGAGGGCTGCGGGATGTCCGTCTCTCCGGTGACGTCGGTGCTGCCGCCGCCTACGCCTTCGCCTGCGCCATCGTCATCGGGCATCTCGGTCACGTACGACGTACTCCATGGTCGAGGCGGGGACACGCGCCGGCCGGTCAGCCGGACAGGGGCGCCAGCGCCAGCGGCTGGATCTTGCCCTCAAGCATCGCACCGAGTCCCAGCACGGCACACACATCAGGCCGTTCCGCGATATGTACGGGCATTCCGGTCGCATCCCTCAGCATCTGGTCGAACCCCGGCAGCAGCGCGCTGCCGCCGACCATCATGATTCCGCGGTCCGCGAGGTCGGCCACCAGCTCCGGCGGGCAGTCGCGCAGCACCTTGCCGATGCCGTCGAGCACGGCGGTGAGCGGAGTATGGATGGCGTCGCGGACGGCGGCCGTGTCGACCTGGACGGAGCGGGCCAGGCCCGTCGCGACGTCCCTGCCGTGGATCTCCGTCGACTCCGGGCCCTGGGGCGTGAGGCCGTTGCCGCGCAGCGCGAGCTGGAGAGGACGTACGGACTGGGAGGGCAGCATCAGTTCGTGGTGGTGGCGCAGGTGCTGCACGATCGCGTTGTCGATGGCCTCGCCGCCGACGGGGATGCGTTCCGCGGTCACGATCGAGCCGAGGGAGAGGACCGCGACCTGCGTCGTGGCGGCGCCGCAGACGAGGATCATCGTCGCCTCGGGGCGCTCCACGGGGAGCCCGCAGCCGACGGCCGCCGCGATGAGCGTGTCGACGAGCTCCACGCGGCGCGCCCCGAGCCCGACCATCGTCTCGACGGCGGCGCGCTGGGCCAGCGGGTCCGCGTCGTGCGGCGTGCAGGCGGCGGCGCGCAGTCGGGGCTTGCGGCGCAGCGTGCGGCGGAGCTTCTCGCCGATCAGGTGCCGCAGCATGCGCTGGGCCATCTCGATGTCGACGACGGTGCCGCCGGAGACGGGGCGGACCACCCGGATGTAGCCGGGCGTACGTCCCGTCATCTGCTCGGCGAACTGGCCGACCGCGATGAGCGCGCCCGTGCGCGTGTTGACGGCGGCGGCGCTCGGCTGGTCGACGACGAGGCCCGCCCCCTTCACGTACACGCGGGTCCTCGCGGCTCCCAGGTCGACGGCGATGTGGCAGCGGCGCAACTGCTCCAGACTGACGGTCATGGCAGATCCTCCCGAGAGCGCAGACCGTACGGACCGTCGGACGACGGTCCTGTCTCGCATCGTGCGACGGACGAGCGCGGCCCGCGCGCTGAGCTGAGCCGGGCGGGGTGCCGCCGCACGGGTGGTGTTGGTACGGGTGGTGTTGGGGGCGTCGCAGGCGGGGCGGTGGTTCGGGCGAACGGTGCGGTGGTTCCAGTGGACCCGGAGGGGTTGCTACCGAAAAGGCGCGTACTCGCCGATCTGACGGGATTTCATACGCCCCGGCGTCCGTCTTTCGCGCGGAGGAGGTCGACAACCTCGCGCAAGGAGGTGACGGTACTGGAGACTCCGACGGACCGGAGATCCCGCGCCGAGCGGTTGTCGGGAGCATGGCCGACGAAGGGAATGCCCAGGGTCCGGGCGGCGACCGCCTCGTGCGGAGACGCCCCGAGCATCAGGCAGCGGTTCGGTGGCACGGCGAGCCGCTCCAGCGCCCGGCTCGGACACTCCGCGTCCGGCATCAGGCGCGTGATGTCCGCGGTACGGCCGTGGATTCCGCCGCGTGGGGCGGGGAGCCCCTGTGCTTCGAGGTATGTCGACACCGCCTCGTGCGAGGTGTCGGTGACGATGGCGACGGGACGGTTCGTGAGGAGGCCGTGGAGCGCGGCGCTGTGGGCCAGGGGCCTGGAGACGGCCGCGCGTTCCGTCTCCAGGGCGGTGAGGCGTGCGTGGAGTTCGGCGGCGTACCCCTGGTGGTGCGCGAGCGCCCGCAGCGCGTCCAGGGGGTGGGCGAGGTGGCCGTCGGTCACGGCGGCACTGCGCGAGTCCAGGAGCGGTACGCCGGACAGGGCGTCGTTCAGGCGGCGGTACTCGGTGACCACGGAGAGGAGGGAGAGCGTGGCCGCGCGCGCCGAGCGGCTCGGGAAGAGATGGGTGAAGACGCCGTCGAAGCCCAGCAGGAGCGGGGTGACCGCGGGCGGCGCCATGATCCAGCCGTACCAGTCGCCGGTGTCGGACAGCAGGCTGAAGGGAACGGAGCCCGCGAGCCCCCGCCGCGTGAGGTCCGTGTGCAGGGTGTCGGGGAGCACCACGATCGCCTGTCCCGTGCCGTCGAAGAGGTTCCGCAGGCGGTCGGGGAAGCGCGGGAGCCGGATGGCCGCCGGGTCCGTGGCCCGGCCCACCGTGACGGCGATGTCGAGCCGGGGCGGCGGCGTGCGCAGGGAGGGCAGCTCGTCCAGGAGGGCCGCCAGCAGTTCCACGGCGGGTACCCCGCACGCGACGGTCAGCGTCCAGTCGCGGGCGCCCGGCCGCAGGGAGAACTCTCCCGGACCGACGCCGATGCGCACCAGGAGACGCGAGACCGCCTTGCCGAGCTCGGCGACGGCCTTCGCCCGGCCCTCGGCCGCCACGCACTCGAAGAGCACGCGGATGTGCTGCTGTCCGGGGCTGTCGGGACCGTCAGGGCTGTCGGCCCCGGCGGGCGGCTCCTTCAGGGCGTGCAGGTTGTTCCGGAGGCGGTGGCGGAGCCGGTCGATCTCCACGCGGACGGCCCGCGCGGCAGGCCCGGGCACGCCGTCCAGGGGTTCGCCCTGCCAGAGGGAGTGGGCCTCCGTGACCCGCTGACGGGCCGTCCCCAGGTCGCCCGCCGCCCGCGCCCGCTCCGCCTCGGCGGCCAGCCGTCGGCAGCGGAACAGGTCGACGGCCTCGTCGTCCGGCGGCAGGCGCAGGGAGAACCCGCGGACGTCCTCGACCACCGGAATGCCCAGCTCGACGCGGATGGCGCTCAGGCAGGAGCTGATGAAGGAGCGGGTGGGGTCGGTGCGTTCGGCTGCCCACAGGCCCTCGGCCAGATCCGCGTACGAGAGGCTGGAGCCCTCCGCGAGCACCAGCATGCACAGCACCGCCAGGCTCTCCGGCGTCGTGGCCGGAAGGCGACTGCCGTCACGGAAGAACACCGGCGGCCCGAGCAGCGAGCAGGTGAGCTCCTGCGTCGGACGTGCGGTGCGGGACGCCAGCTTCGCCAGGCCGCGGCGCTGGCGTGGCAGGCGGCCGGACGCCAGGTCGAGCACGGCGGACGCCAGCATGGCCAGCGGCGTCTCCGGCCGGTCGATCGGCAGCCCGTGCCCCCGGTCCGCCGGTATGGTCGGCGCGCCCGTGTACGTCTCCTGGACGAGGCGCCCGAGGGCCAGCAGGTCGGCCTCGCGGGCGGCCGTGCCGTACGGGGTCAGCGTGCAGCCGCACAGGACCGGCCCCCGGTCCCGGGGGAGCCGCACCTGCTCGGCGGAGATCGCGCCGTGGACCATGCCCTGGGTGTGCAGGGCGGTGACGGCTTCGGCCAGCGGCACCACCAGCTGGAGAGCCATCTCGACCGGCAGCCCGCCGGGGTGCCCCAGGAGCAGCTCGTCCAGATTGCGGCCCGGTACGTACTCCAGGACCAGATAGGGGACTTCGCCGTCCATGCCGTGGTCGTGGACGGCGGCGACGTGCGGATGGTGGAACTGTTCCAGCCGTGCCGCCTCGTCGGCGAACGACGCGCGCACGGGGCCCGGCGCCGCGAGGAACCGCTGCACCACCACTACCTCACCGCCGTCCGCCAGGTCGTCCGCGAGCCACACCCCTTTGTCCCGCCCGATCTGCGCGATGCCCCGGTAGCGCCCGCCGAGCAGGTGGGGCCGCGCCCCGCCGAGCTGCCGGACGCTCTCCGGGGTGACGGTCGCGAACGCCTCGCCCGCGCCGCCTCCCACGCCCTCGCCCCCGCGCCCCGGTACGTGTGCCACCGCCCGCAGCTCGCCCGGTGCGACACCCGCCCGGTCGTCGATCAACCCGCCGATCTGGGCCAGGAGTTCGCGGGTCCGGTCGCGTGCCGTGCGCGGCAGGGTCCGCAGGAGCAGTTCGCGTACGCCGTCCCGGAAGTCGTACGCGCCCGGCGGGCCCTCCGGGGACTCGGCGAGCATGCCGCTGAGGATCACCTCGGCCAGATGCTGCGGCCGAGGGTGCCTCTCGACCGCACGGTGGACCAGTCGCATGACCGGCAACTGTGTTTCGCCGAGCGCGAGATGACCGGCCAGGCGGAACGCTTCGGGTGAGGCGGTGGAGCGGAAGCGGAGTACGAGCTCCTCGGCGGTGAGGCGGGTGAGGTCCTCGCGGGGGGTGGGGCCCGCGGGCGGTGCGGCGGTTCGCGATGGTGTCGCGGGGCTCGGCGTCAACCAGCCGACAGATCCGGGGAGTTGGGTGCCGCCCGGGTCGGTGACCAGTGCCGCCCAGTTCGCGAGCCAGTTCGCCGCCGGTTCCAGGACGGGCAGCGGCAGGGCGTCCTCGGGGCGTGGCTCTTCGAGGACGTCGTAGGCGGTGAACGCGAGGGCGGCGGAAGGGGCCGCGGGGTGCGGTGCGGACAGCAGGCCGGGGGTCGTCGGCAGGGCGGTGGTGCGCCACAGGCGTTCGGGGAGCGGCTGGACGACGGCCAGCGGCATGCGTGCCGCCCAGCGGTGCAGCGTGTGGTGCCAGCGGACGGCGCCGGGGCCCTCGCGCCACTGGGGGCCCATGCAGTCGCTGATCACCAGGATGACGGTGCGGCCGTCGGCGGGCACGGACGCGGCGCGGGCCGGGACCGTGCCGTCGGGCGCCGCGCGGTGGAGTTCGACCGTGCGGAACACGCCGGACTGGGCGAGCGCGGTGTGCAGTTCCCGGACGAGCGGCCGCCACATGGGCATCGTGGCTCCGCCGTCGTGCACGACGCAGAGCCGGAGCCAGCGCTCCGGGGCCGGTCCGAGGACCGGCAGCCACCCCTGCGGCTGCCCGCCGAGCAGGGCGATGCGGTGGGCGGTGGCCTCCTCGTCGAGGAACCGTCCGGTGGGCGAGGGGACGTAGCGCTTGAGCGGGCGCACCGCGCGTTGCAGGGCGAGCGGGTGGGCGAGCATCGGCGGGACGGGCACGTGCAGGGGGATGCGACGGGTGCCGGAGGCCGGTGGGCGCGGTGCGGACAGAGGGAGGGGGGAGGAGGGCGGGGGTGGTGCCGTGTGGCTGTCGGGCGGGGGCTCAGGGGGGCGGGGCACGCGGAGCGGGCGGTGTGAGCGGGTCGCGAGGTGCAGCGGGATGCGGTCGTCGGTGGGTGGTGGAGCGCTGTCGGCCGACGGCGACAGGCCGGGCTCCGGGCGGGGTGCGGGGTCCGGTTCGGGGGCCGGGGGCACGGTGCGTTCGGACGGATCCGAGGGGTGGGTCTCGGCCGGGGCCGGGGGTGGAGGCGCGGCCGGGGGCGGGGGCAAGTGCGCCGCCAGCCACAGGAGTTCCGCCAGTTCGGTCGGGGTGAGGTGACGTGACCCGCCCGACGCGTCGGCCAGCAGCCCGGCGAGGTGTGCGGCCTCGCCGGGGCGCGGAGGCCGGTCAGAAGGCATTGCGGCCCGTGTCGGTGGCCGTCGACAGGTAGGGCATCAACTGCTGCGCCAGCTCGTCCCGTGAGGCGGCGTCGAGCCCCGCGGCGCCGGTCAGGTAGATGGCGTTGAGGAGCTGGTCGGTGGCGAGTTCGCCGCCGGCGCCGCGTTCCAGGAAGCGGGTGATGAGGTCGCGGGCGTAGGCGTCGGGCTCGCCCAGGTGGGCGCGGACGATCTCTTCCAGGTGCTCGTCGCGCGGCTGGCGCAGGCGCAGGGTGACGCAGCGGCGCAGGAAGGCGGGCGGGAACTCGCGCTCCCCGTTGCTGGTGAGGACGACGAAGGGGAAGGCGCGGCAGCGGACGCGCCCCTTCTCGACCGTGACCGGGGTGTCGGTGCCGTCCGTGAGGAGGGTCGCGCGCGGGGTGCGTTTGGCGGTCCGCAGCAGCTCGGGGATCTCGTACTGGCCCTCCTCCAGGATGTTCAGGAGGTCGTTGGGGAGGTCCAGGTCGCTCTTGTCGATCTCGTCGATGAGGAGGGCGCGGGGGCGGGCGTAGGGCAGGAGGGCGGTGCCCAGAGGGCCGAGCCGCAGGTGGTCGGCGACGCCCGCGGGGTCCGGCCGGTCGCGGCCGTCCTCGTTCGAGGCGGCGCCCTGGCGTGGGGTCTGTGGTGCGTGCGGGGTGCGTGGGGCGACCGGTGTTTGCGGACGGGCCCTGGCCTCGTCCCGTGCGGCCCGCCCCGCCGCGTACAACCGGGACAGCGGGTCGTACTGATAGAGCGCGTCGTGCAGCGTGCTGCGACTCGTGATGTTCCAGCGCAGCACCGGGCCGAGCCGCAGCTCACGGGCGACCGCGTACGCGAGGCTCGACTTGCCGCTGCCGGGTGGGCCCGTGACCAGGAGCGGTCGCCTCAAGTAGAGCGCGGCGTTGACGAGTTGGACCGCCTGGTCGGTGGCGCGGTAGGTGCGGGCCCGGTGGGCGCGGTCGGGCGAGGTGGTGGCTCCGTCGTCCGCGGGGGTCTCCAGGGCGGGGCCGCCGTCGAAGGCGCGCCAGGGCGGGGGCGGCGGCAGGTTGGAGACGCCGTCGTGGGGCGCTGCCCTGCCGGTGTAGACGGGCCACTGGCTCATGGGGTTCTCCGGGTGGGGTGCGGGCGCTCAGCGGGTGACGGGGGAGAGGTGCGGGGCGGCGGCCGCGTCGGGGAAGCAGCGCGGGTCGTCCCACAGGAGCTGGACGTCCCTCGCCCAGTGCCGCTCGGGGGCGTCGGACGCCTCCGCGCTCTCGCGCAGGGCGAGGACGTGCCGGGGCAGCTCGGCAGGGGGCAGACCGTCGAGGTACACGGCGAGCCGGTCGAGGAAGTCCGTCCCGGCGCAGCCGTCCGTCATGGTGTGGTCGCCGTGCTCGCACCCGGTGCGCGGCCACACCAGGATGGGCGCGGGCGCGTTCAGGGACGCCTCGAAGTGGGGCCGGACGCGGGGCGCGGTCGGGGCCGCGGCGAAGCCCGCCAGGTCCGCCTCGTCCCGACGCAGCAGGAAGCGCAGCTTGCCCGGCTTCTCGCAGGGGCCGCACTCGACGCGGTGCAGGGTCGCCGAGGGACGGCCGCCGAGCCGCTCCCACTTGCGGGCGAGCTGGTGGCGCAGTCCACCGGTGCGCCGGGAGCGTTCGGTCACGACGAGGGGGTACGAGCAGCCGAGCGGCGTCGGGTCGTCGGCGCTGCGCTGCCAGTCCGCCACGGGCTCGTTCAGCCATTCGCGTGGCAGTACGAAGGCGATCAACTCGTCGGCTCCGGACGGGAGGTGCCAGAAGGCCTTCTCGATGTGCTCCTGGACGTGGGCCCGCACCTCGCTCCGGTGCAGGGTGCGCGAGTCGACCGGGTGGCGGCGGCCCTCGCGGTGGGCGGAGACGGCCACGAGGACCTGGTCGGCGTCGCCGCCGCTGTGCTCGATCTCGACGAGGATGGGCGCCCACGCGGGACCCGCCGCCGGGTGGGCGGCCGGGGCGGGACCCGCCGGGGTGTCGAGCAGCGCCGCGAGCCGGTCGGCGAAGCGCGTCGCGGCGTCCGGGTCCTCGACCTCCCAGAGCAGGTACCAGGCGGCGGCCCACAGCGAGCCGAAGCCGCCCTGCGGGACCGGCGGGCCGAACGGTCCCGCGGCGTCCAGGTACAGCCGCTCGGGGTCGCGGCCGAACTCCGAGCCCGTGGCCTTCCCGACCAGTTCGCGCAGCCGCTCCGCGGTCGTCGGCGGGTGTACCGGGGTGCGGACCAGCTCGGTGAGGCGCGGCCAGTAGCGGGACATGACGGAGGTGGGCAGCATCCGGCCGCTGAGGATGTCGGGCGCGCCGTCCGCCGCCGACAGCATGCCGACGACCCGGCCGGTGTCGGCGAGGGCGACCGCGGCACCGCTGAACCCGGGCGCGAGACGCTGGCCGTGGGCGCTCCACGCCTCCAGCTGGACCCACTCGCTCGCGATCAACTGGGCCGCGGTGGCGCGGTACTCGGCGATCGTGCCTTCGTCGTACCCGCGCGGGAAGCCGTACACGATCAGGCGCGGCCGCGGTTCGCCGTACGCGTCGCCGGGCGCCGCGAACTCGGCGGGGGCGAGCGGCACCGGGCCGTCCAGTTCCAGCACGGCGAGGTCGCCGGGGTCGTCGTGGCGGCCCTGCCAGTCGTCGGTGCCGCTCACCGTGGCGTGGACGGGGGCCAGCTCCCTGTGGTGCGGGAAGGTGACGGCGACGGGGTGGCGTCCGTGGTCCCGGACGACGTGCGCGCAGGTGAGGACGTGCCGCTCCGTGACGAGGAAGCCCGCGCCGACCTCGCCGCCGCAGTCGATGCGGGCGTGCCAGGAGGCGTTCTTCATGGCGTACGTGCCTGCCGGGTCGCAGCACGCGACGAACTGCCCATCGTGTCCCCCCGTTGAGCCCGTGCGGTCGCCGTCGACCGGTCGCCCGGTCCGGCTTCCGTATTCTCGCGGACGGCATGTGCGACTGTCATCCGCCTTCGTGACGTTCGGCGGGCCGGGCGCGGTGTTCCGCCACGGGCGTCCGATGGCGGGTAGTCCCTGTGGCGGCTTCCCGCCATGCCGCGTCAACTCCTCTGCACCACAGGGCCCCTGACACTTTTCGCAGCACTCGGGCACCACCCCCGCCCGGGTCCGACGAAGAGAGGCAGCCCCATGACCAGAGCCCCCGTGCGGCGAAGAGCCGCGCTCGTGGCCGCCGCCGGTCTCGCGTTCGCCCTGCTTCCCGCCGGGCAGGGCGCCGCCGCCGACGACACGTCCGCGGTCACCCGCACCGCCGATGCAGCCCGCCCCGCCGATGCCGCCCACACCGTCACCCTGATCACCGGGGACAAGGTCACCGTCACCCGGCTCCCCGGCGGGCGGCAGACCGTCACCGTGGACCGGCCCGCCGGGGCGAGCGGGGCCGTGCGCAGTCAGGTCGTCGACGGGCACGTCACCGTCGTGCCGGACGAGGCCCGGCCGTATCTGGGCTCCGGGGTCCTCGACGAGCGGCTCTTCGACGTGACCGGGCTGATCCGGCAAGGGCTCGCGGACCGGGGCGGGGCCGCCGCCGAGCTGCCCCTCATCGTCACGTACGACAAGCAGGCGCGGGGCGCCCGACAGCTGCCGCGCGGCGTCGAAAAGGTGCGCTCTCTCGAGAGCGTCGGTGGCGTCGCCGTCAGCACGGAGCGTCCCGGCGCTCTCTGGCGGGCCGTACGCGCCGAGGGGTCCGGCATCGACAAGGTGTGGCTCGACGGCCGCGTCCGGGCCGACATGGCGCGGAGCAACGAGCAGATCGGCACGCCCGAGGCCTGGGACGCAGGGCTCACCGGCAAGGGCGTCAAGGTCGCCGTCCTCGACACCGGGTTCGACGGGGAGCATCCGGATCTGAAGGGGCGCGTCGGCGAGAGCAGGAGCTTCATACCGGGTGAGGAGGTCGCCGACCGCAACGGGCACGGCACGCACGTCGCCTCCACCGTCGGCGGCAGCGGCGCCGCCTCCGAGGGCGGCAAGGAGAAGGGCGTAGCGCCCGGCGCCTCCCTCGCCG
This sequence comes from Streptomyces venezuelae, assembly GCF_008642315.1. Classification (NCBI taxonomy): domain Bacteria; kingdom Bacillati; phylum Actinomycetota; class Actinomycetes; order Kitasatosporales; family Streptomycetaceae; genus Streptomyces; species Streptomyces venezuelae. The sequence continues at coordinate 6,143,479 of NZ_CP029192.1, forward strand.
TCGGCAAGGTGCTCAGCGACGAGGGCTTCGGCAGTGAGTCGGAGATCATCGCCGGCATGGAGTGGGCGGCCGAGGACATCGACGCCAAGGTCGTTTCCATGAGCCTCGGCTCGTCCGAGGCGAGCGACGGCACCGACCCGATGGCCGCCGCCGTCGACTCCCTCTCCGCGAAGACCGGCGCCCTCTTCGTCATCGCCGCGGGCAACACGGGCGCGCCCTCCTCCATCGGCTCGCCCGGCGCCGCCGACTCCGCGCTGACCGTCGGCGCCGTCGACTCCGCGGACGAGGCCGCGTACTTCACGAGCCAGGGCCCGCGCGTCGGCGACCACGCGCTGAAGCCCGACCTGTCGGCGCCCGGCGTCGACATCCTCGCCGCCCGCTCCCGGCTCACGGAGGGCGAGGGCTTCTACACCGAGATGAGCGGTACGTCGATGGCGACGCCGCACGTCGCGGGCGTCGCCGCCCTCCTCGCCGAGCGCCACCCCGACTGGACCGGCGCGCAGCTCAAGGACGCCCTGATGTCCAGCTCCCGTCAAGCGGACGCGTCTGCCTACGAGTTGGGCTCGGGGCGCGTCAGCGTGCCCGACGCCGTCGGCTCCCGCGTCACCGCCACCGGCAGCGCCGACCTCGGCTTCTACGGCTGGCCCTACGAGGACAACAAGCCGGTCGAGCGGACTCTCACCTACCGCAACTCCAGTGACAGCGAGGTCGAGTTGAGTCTCGCCGCGCACGGGGCCGCCCACGGCGTCGTCACGCTCGCCGACGCGACTCTCACCGTCCCCGCCCACGGCACCGCCTCGACCACCGTCACCGGCGACGGCTCGAAGGCGCCCGTCGGGAACAGCAGCGGGGCCGTCGTCGCGACCACGGGCGGCAAGGAGGTGGCGCACACCGCGTTCGGCCTGGTCAAGGAAGAGGAGCGGTACACCCTCACCGTCCACGTCAAGGACCGCGACGGAGCCGCGTCCCCCGCCGACCTCGTCGTGCAGCAACTCGCCGAAGGAACCGAGCCGTTCCCGGCCGCCGTCGACGACTCCGGCACGCTGAAGCTCCGCCTGAAGCCCGGCACGTACGCCCTGTCGACCTTCCTCGACGTGCGTGGCGGCAAGGGCGACGACTCCCTCGGCCTCGGCTTCCTCGCCGACCCGCAGGTCCGCCTCGACCGGGACCGCGCCATCACCCTGGACGGGCGCACGCTCCGCGAGATCAAGGCCGACGTGGGCCGGCGCACCGAGACCCGGCAGCTGCTCATGGAGTACGACCGCAAGGCCGGCGGCGCCGACCTCATGGGCGCCGTCCAGGTGCCCGTCAAGTACGACAGCGTCTTCGCCGCGCCCACCGAGAAGGTCACCGAAGGCAGCTTCGAGTACCGCACGGTGTGGCGGCTCGGCAAGCCCCTCGTGGACGTGAAGGGCCTGCGCGAGGCCGTCGCCCAGCCGGGCGGGACGATCGCCGAGGGGCGGGAGAAGTGGGCGCTCGTCGACGCCGGTGACGGGACGCCGGCCGCGTACGAGGGCAAGGACGTCCGCGGCAAGGCCGTCGTCGTGCGCCGCACGGACGCGGTCACCCCGGCGCAGCTGGGACAGGCCGCGCAGGACGCGGGTGCGCGGGCACTGTTCGTGACGGACGACCGGCCGGGCCGCCTCAACGCCTGGTTCGGCACGGACGACAACGGCGACCGGCCGCTGCAGATCGCCACGGTCGATGCCGCGGACGGGGCCCGGCTCATCGCCGCGGCGAAGACGGGGAAACGGATCGAGAGCACCGGGACCGTCAACACCCCCTATGTGTACGACCTTTCGGAAGGGCATGAAGGGGCTGTCCCCAGGAGGGACCTCACGTACGAACCCACCAAGCGTGAACTCGCCACGCTGGACACGAAGTTCCACGCCGTGAAGCCCGCGGCGGGCGGCGAGTTCCGCTACTCCGTCACCGACACCTTCCCCATCGGCTTCGGCTTCCAGGAGAAGGTCGACCTCTCGGCCGAGCGCACCGAGTACGTCTCCATGGGCAGGGACCAGCTGTGGCACGAGTCGGTGTCCACCGGGCCCGGCGCGCTGGAGGAGCGCAGCGGTCTGGTCGCCTACCAGGGCGGCAGGCGCACCGGTCTCGACTGGTTCAAGCCGGTCCTGCACCCGTGGCTCGGCACCGGGCTCGGCTGGGGCCAGACGCGCAGCGGCAACGACCTGGCGTTCAACGTGCCGGGCTGGGGCGACTCGGGACCCGACCACACCGGCTTCGGCGACGTCTGGAACGAGGAGTCGATGACGCAGGTCAGCGAGGTCTTCGTGGACGGCGTGAGCGCCGACCGGCGCAAGAGCTCCGGCGTGTACGTGTGGGACGCGGACCCCGCCGAGCACACGTACAAGGTCGTCACCGACACGACGCTGGACCCCGAGCGCTGGCAGCTCGCGACGAAGGGCCACGCCGAGTGGACCTTCAGGTCCAAGGAGACCCCCGCGGACGAGAAGACGTTCCTGCCGCTGCTCAACCTCGGCTTCGACGTGGACACGGACCTCGCGGGCACGGTGCGGGGCGGCCGGACCGTCGACGTCGGGATCTTCGCCGAGTACGTGAAGGGGGCGGCGGACACCGGTGCCATCGGGCGCGGCAAGCTCTCCGTCTCGTACGACGAGGGGAAGATCTGGCGGGACGTGCGCCTGCACCGGGACGGGGGGAAGGCCGCCTGGGAGGGCGAGGTGAAGGTGCCGCGCGACGCCCGGTCGGTGTCCTTGCGGGCCTCGGCGGGCGACGACCGGGGCGGGGCCGTTTCCCAGGAGATCATCCGGGCGGTGGGGGTGCGGTAGCGCTGCTCGCCGGTGCCCGGTGGCCGCGTCGTCCCGTCCTCAGGCGGGGAGGCGCGGCTGTCGGCCGTTCAGGAGGGCGATGCCGAGCGGGGTGATCGTGTGCAGCGTGGTGTTGCGGTGGCGTCGGCTGTGGATGAGTGCCGCCTGGCGCAGCGCCGCGAGGTGACGGCTGCAGTTGGGCGGGCTGGTGTGGGCCCGCCGGGCCAGCTCGCCGGTGGTGGAGGTGCCGTCCGCGGCGGCCTCCAGGAGTCGGGCGCGTACGACGCCGAGGAGCTTCGCCGAGGTCTGCAGTGACGCGGAACGGTCACGGAGGCGAATGGGGTCGGTCCAGCCGGCCTCGTGTTCGATGGGGTAGAGCAGGACGGGCGGCAGCAGGGGGTCGAAGAGGCTCGTCGGCCGGTAGCGGCAGAAGAACGAGGGCTGGAGGATCAGGCCGCGCCCTCCACGGGCCGAAGACGACGCTGGTATCGCGCCGGTGCAGGCTGATGGACAACTCACAGAGCGGGTCGGGAGCTTCGGCGAGCACGGTGCGGGCCAGATCCTCGCCGGTGAAGTGGATCCGCAGCACCTGTCCACCTCCGAACAGGGAGTTTGCGCTCAGACGCACAGTCGTGGCGAGTGCGGGGGCGGGGCGGTCAGACTCGTTCCCGGGGCCGACGGATGCGCCCAAGGTATGCATCTCGCCCAGGGCGCGGCAAGCGGCCTCCAAGCCAACCGTTTCTCGAAGGGGGTAGCAGCATGCGCATGACCAACGGGGTCGCGGCTGTGATCGGAAGTGTCGTGCTGGCCGGTGGTCTCCTGGCCGGCACGGGCACGGCCGGAGCCGTCGGAAAGGCGGAGGTCTCTCCGCAGGCCCGGGCGGACTGCCCGAGCAAATTCTTCTGCGTCTGGGCCGGCAAGAACTACACGGGGCGTATGCAGAAGGTGCAGTACAACAACGCTGACCTCACCCCCTACGTGGTCTTCCAGGGCTTCAAGTCCTGGTACAACCACGGGGCTTCCTGCGACTACAGGTGGTACGGGGAGAAGAACTACCGCGGGAACACGGGCGTCGTTTCCCAGGGTTCCTACGGGACCGGCGACGCGGTCTGGCACCAGAAGTCCAACAAGTGGGTGAACTGCTGAGCGCAGGCCCGTCGGTGTGACGCGGGGGCGGCCGTCACCCGCCCCGACGGCCCCTCGTCCGCCCGCGCGGGCGGACGAGGGGCCGGTCATGGTCGCGGTGTGGTGGCGAGGGTCAGGAATCGGTCAGCGCACGCTTCATGATCTTGCCCATGTCGTTGCGCGGCAGGGCCTCCAGGTACCGCACCACCCGGGGGCGCTTGTGCGGGGCCAGGGATGCGGCCACGTGGTCGGCCAGGTCGGTCAGGGACGGCGGGGTGTCCGGCCGGGCGGGGACCACCCAGGCCACGATGCGTTCGCCGAGGTCGGGGTCCGGTTCCCCGGTGACCGCGGCCTCCCGTACCCCCTCGTGGGCGAGGAGCGCGTTCTCGATCTCGCCCGCGCCGATCTTGTAGCCGCCGCTCTTGATGAGGTCGGTGGCCTTGCGGCCGACGATGCGCACATATCCGTCGGGGTCCCGCACCGCCATGTCGCCGGTGCGGAACCAGCCGCCGGGCGCGAAGGCCGCCGCGGTCGCGTCCGGGCGGTTCAGGTACTCCGTGAACAGGTTCGGGCCGCGCACCTGGATCTCGCCCACCGCCTCCGGGCCGTCCGCCGCCGCCTCCTCGCCCGCCTCGTCCACCAGGCGCAGCTCGACGCCGGGCAACGGCACGCCGACCGTGCCCGCGCGCGGCTCGCCGTCCGCGCGGACGCTGGTGTTCATCAGTGTCTCCGTCATGCCGTACCGCTCGACGACGTGGCGGCCCGTGGCGGCGGCGATGCGCTCGTGGTCGTGGACAGGCAGCGCCGCCGAGCCGGACACGAGGAGGCGCGCACCGGCAAGGGCCTTCGCGAGCTTCGGGTCGTCCGGCAGGGCCTCCGCGATCCGGTGGTACATCGTCGGCACCCCGAACAGCATGGTCGCCCCCGCGCCGAGCTCGCGCGTCACGCCCTCGGTGCCGAACCGGCCCAGGTGTCGCACGGAGCCGCCGCGCCGCAGCGGGCCCAGCGTGCCGAGGATCAGGCCGTGCACGTGGAAGAGGGGCAGGCCGTGCACCAGGACGTCGTCGCCGGTCCACTGCCAGGCGTCCTCCAGTGCGTCCAGGGTGGCGGCGATCGCGCGGCGGGGCAGGACGGCGCCCTTGGGCGGGCCCGTGGTGCCGGAGGTGTAGACGATCAGGGCGGGCGATTCCGGGGCCGGTTCGGCGGGGGAGGGGGCGGGGTGCGGACCGCCGGTCTCGTGTACGTCGATGTCGTGCCGGTCCAATGCCGCGAGCGCGGGCGGGAGTTCCGCCCCCGGCTCCGCGAGCACCAGCGTCGGCGCGCTGTCGCGCACGATGTGCGTGAGTTCGGAGTCGCCCGACTTCGGGTTGAGCGGTACGGCCGGTACGCCCGCGAGCAGTGCCGCGACCACGCCCACCGCCGTCTCCAGGGACGGTGTCGCCCAGACGGCGACCCGCCCGGCGTCACGCAGCCTCAGGGCCAAGGAGGCGGCGGTCGACGCCAGTTCGGGGTAGGTCAGGGAGCGTTCGCCGAACCGGAGTGCCTCGCCGCGCGCGGTGTCCAGGGCCGGGAAGAGGGGATCCACGTGTCGTACTCCTCGTTGTCGTCGTCTGCACCGGTGTCAGGAGAGTCTTACGCCGATGAGGGGGCAGACGCGACATACGGCGACGCCGCCTCCCCTGGGACGGGGGAGGCGGCGTCGCTGCGGATGGTGCGGGTGACGTCAGACGAGCCAGCCCAGGAAGTGGGCGAGACCGGCGACGACGTCAGTGATGAGGTTCATGGTGGTGCTTCTCCTTGTGGGACTTTCAGGGATGCTCGGGACCTGGATCCGGGTCCGACTCCCCGGCCTTGTATGGGACATGGACCGGGGGACGCGGTAACGTTCTGCAGTCCGTCGCTCGCGCACCGTAAGCATCGTCAATCACGTGCGCCCCGCGCAATTCCTGAGGCGACGATCACCTGTTCCAGGGAACAACTGCCCAGCCGTTCGCATCAGTTGTTCGGATCGCGCCGAGTGCGTCCCTCAGTACGTCAGCACCACACCCACGTACGAGATCCCCGCGATCACACCCCACGAGACCAGGCCGAGTGCCGCGACCCGGCCGCCCGTGCGCGTCAGCGACGGCAGGTCGACCGCGCTGCCGAGGCCGAACAGGGCGGCGGCCAGCAGGAGTTCCTGTACCGTCCCTGCCGCGTCGATCGCGCCGCCGGGCAGCCATCCGGTCGTGCGCAGCGCCACCATGGCGAGGAAACCGACGACGAAGAGCGGCACCAGAGGCGGTCGCTTGGCCCCGGCCGTTCCCGCCCCCGCGGCCCCCTCGGTCGAACCGCGTCCCTGCCGGCGCGCCCGTACCGAGAGGGCCACCGCCGCGACGAGCGGCGCGAGCAGGGCGACCCGCATCAGCTTGACGAGGACCGCGTCGCCCAGCGCCCCCGCACCCGCGGTCTGCGCCGTCGCCACGACCTGGCCCACGTCGTGCACGCTCGCCCCGACCCAGCGCCCGAACTCCGCGTCGCTGAGCCCCAACGGGTGCTGCAGCAGCGGCAGTACGGCGATGGCGAGCGTGCCGCACAAGGTCACCAGCGCCACCGAGGTGGCCGTGTCCCGCTCGTCGCTCTCCGACACCTCGCTGACCGCGCCGATCGCGGAGGCGCCGCAGATCGAGTAGCCGGTGGCGATCAGCAGCGGCTGGTCGCCGCGCAGCCCCATCCGGCGGCCCAGCCACCACGTGCCGAGGAAGGTCACCGCGACCACGCAGAGGACCATCCCCACCGAGGCCCAGCCGAGCCCCAGCACGTCGTCCAGGCTCAGCTTCAGGCCGAGCAGCACCACGCCGACCCGCATCAGCCGCTTGCCCGCGAACGTCAGGCCCGCCTTGCCGGAGCCGCGCACGAACGCGTGCGCCGCACCCGGCACATGGGCCGCCGCGATGCCGAGGACCACGGCCACGGTGAGCATCGGAACGCCCGGCACGAGGTGGTGCACGGCCCAGGCGACGGCGACACCGGCCGCCGCGAGCGCCAGGCCCGGCAGCTTGCGCGGAGTGCGCCGCGGGGGCGGGGACGGCAGGGGACGGTTGCGGGACCTGCCGGTACGCTCCCCGAGCAGCGCCATTACCGGTCGGCCGGGAGTTCGTACACGCGACGGACGCTGCTGCCCAGGCGGGCTATGTCGGCGCCGTAGATGTGGATCGATATCGCGAGCGTGCCGCAGGCGTTCCACACCCGGTGGATGTCGCCGGGCGGCGCGAATCCGCACACCGAGCCCCGCGGGTTGACGACGTCCTCCGTGGCGACGAGGCGGGCCGCGCCGCCGGTCCCCGCGGCGGGCACCAGGCGGTAGCGCCGCTCCTGCTCCTCGCCCTCGTGCACGCCCGTGACGCACCACGACACGTGGTCGTGAATGGAGGTCCGCTGCCCGGGCAGCCAGACCAGCGCCACGATCGAGAAGCTGCCGTCGTGCTCGGCGTGCAGGACGTGCTGGCGGTACTTCTCGGGGTCGCCCTCGCGCTGTTCGTCGGTGAGCAGGTCGGCGGAGCCGAGGTGGGGGGCGAGCCGTTCGCCGACCAGGTACGCGGTCAGGTCGGGAGGCAGGCCGCGCCCCACGGCCTCGCGCACGTCTGCGACGAGGGTGTCGAGGCGCTCTGTGGTCCGGGCGGCCCGGTACGCGGTCGGAGTGCTCATACCGGCAGCGTCGCGCCGCCCCATCCATCACGTCCAACGACAGTCTTTTGGCAACCCCCCAACTTCCGCTTATGGACAGGTGGGGTTGGGGGAGGGGTGGTGATCAGCAGCCGACGCGGTTGGCGGCGACCGTCCGCAGCTCGTCGAGGACCAGCGCGGTGGCCGGAATCCGCAGATGGTCCTTGAGGACGTACGCCGACACCTGGCGCCGCGACGCCGGGTCGAGGGCGCGGCCCGTCACCTTGCGGTGGCAGAGGAAGTTGAGGACGAGGCCCGGCATCATCGCGATGCCGAGTCCCTCCGCGACCAGGCTCTGCACCACCAGGTTGTCGTCGGTGGTGAACGCGATCTCGGGCGCGAAGCCCAGCTCGGCGCACTCGTGCAGGAAGTTGGCGCGGCAGCGCGGGCAGCCCGCGATCCACCGCTCCTCGGCCAGCTCGGCGAGCTTCACCGAGCGCTGGCGGGCCATGCGGTGCCCGGCCGGCAGCAGCACGGTCAGCTGGTCCTCCAGGAGCGGGATCTCCGCCAGCTCGTCGGGCACCTCGTCGTGCAGGCCGGGATAGGTGAAGGCCAGCGTGATGTCGCACTCGCCGCGCACCACCCGGCGCAGCGACTCGGGCGGCTCGTCCTCCAGGAGCTCCACGCGCACGCCCGGGTGGCCCGATGCGAGCCGGGCCAGCGCCTCCGGGATGAGCGTCGCGTTGGCGCTGGGGAACGCGCAGACCCGCACCCGTCCCGAGCGCAGCCGCGTGATCGCGTTCATCTGCTGCTGGGCGGCGGAGATGTCGTCCAGGATGATCCCCGCGTGCCGCGACAGCGCCTCGCCCGCCTCGGTCAGGCGCATGCGGCGGCCGACGCGGGTGAACAAGGGGGTGCCGACGGACCGTTCGAGGGCCTTCATCTGCTGGGTTATCGCCGGCTGGGTATAGCCGAGGGAACGGGCGGCCGCCGAGTAGGAACCGGCCCGGACCACCTCGTGGAACGTCTTGATGTGCCGCGAATCGAACACCGCTGAATCATAAGCAGATGTTGGAGGCGGCGAACAAGGCCGGGGTCCGGCTTTTGCCCCGCGGGCAGGAGGGCGCGTGCACGGCGCGCGACCGAGGACGGGCCACCCCCGTGCGCCGGTCACCTGGTGTGCGTGATCGGATACTGTGCGTGACATGAACCGACGGAGCATGACCACAGTGGCCAAACTGACCAAGACGTTCGGGGCGCTCGCGGCGGCCGCGGCCCTCGCCCTCGCCGTGCCGAACTCGGCGTACGCGGCGGAAGGGGTCCTGCACATCAACGGACAGGCTCACCCCGACCCGAGCGGGTGCTTCGCCATCGACTGGTTCCCGAGCTCGGTGGTCAACAACACCGACGCCATCGCCGAGGTCCACACAGGGCCCGGCTGCACCGGTCAGGTGGAGCAGCTCGTGTATCCGGGCGAGACGTACCACACGGAGACCGCGCAGAGCGTCTTCGTTCTCTGACGACTCACTCCCTGACGCCCACGCGCTGCACCAGCCCCCACGTGAACTCCGCCACGCAGCGCCGCCGTTCACCGCCCCCGTCCACCGCCTCGAACGCGAGCCCCCACCGCGTCGGCGCCGTCCCCTCCATGGGCCGGGCCGGCGCGAAGGCACGGGCGGCCTCGTCGACCGTGCAGGACCAGGGCGTGAGGTCGTCGAGTGTGCGCAGCTCGGGGCCCTCCGCCCCCGGCGCGCGCACCAGCCACTCGTTCCACACGGCTCCGTTCGGTGCGCGCAGCACCTCGAAGCGCAGGTCGGGCCAGAGCGGCACCGGCCAGAGCAGCGCCTCGCACTCCAGGTCGCCGATGCGGCGCCGGACCGTCGCCTCGGGCGGGCCGAGGACCGAGCGGTAGCGGGAGACGGCGCCCCGCGACCGCGAGGACCGGGTCATCGCCTGCCAGCGGCGGTTGGCCTCCCGCATGTCCGCGACGGAGACGCCCAGCGCGTGCCGTGCGCTCTCCACCAGGTCGGCGTTGTGGTCGGCCATCCGGCGCAGCAGGACCAGCTGGAAGTCCAGCGCGGTGAACGGGCCGGGGGCGGGCGATGCAGGGCTAGCGGGCATGCACCCCATCGTCGCGCACCGCGAGCGCTCCCGGGCGGTCCCCGTCGGGAAGGAACAGGACCGAGTTGACGTAGCGGGGGCGCCTCGGCGTGAGGACCCGGCGCAGCAGGCCCTGCGACACGACGTACGAGGTGCCGGACTGGTGCGCCTCCAGGTCGAACGCGTCGAGCGGCAGCCAGCTGTCGTCCGGCAGCACCCAGCCCCGGTAGCCGTGCCGGCCGGTGAGGAGCTCCACGATCGGGGCGGTCGGCTGGATCCGCGACTCCAGCTCCAGGAAGATCGCCGGACGGTCGCGGGTGATCAGCTCACGGGCGCCGCGCAGCACCCGCAGCTCGTTGCCGTCCACATCGATCTTGACGAAGTGCACGTCCCGCAGGCCCAGACCGTCCAGGGTCAGACACGGCACGTCCACGGCCACGTCGTGGATGTCCCGGCGCACCAGGGACGACACCCCTCTCTCCCCGCGGTCGCCGCGCGGCAGCCACAGCCTGGCCGTGCCGGGCCGGTCCGTCGCCGCGGCCTGGATCACCCGTACGTTGCGGGGCGTACTGGCCGCCAGGAGCCGCGCCAGCTGCGGCACCGGCTCGACGGTCACGACGCGGTGCGCGCGCGCGGCGAGCCGGTGCGACCACGGGCCGTACCAGCCGCCGACGTCCACGGCGGTGCCGCAGCCCGGCGGACAGAGGTCGGCGAGGCGGGCGAGCTCCGGTTCGAAGCGGGGATAGACGAGCCGGGCCAGGGAGGCGATCAGGCGGTCGGGGACATAGGGCGCCACGCGGGCGGCGAAAGTCATGCGGACCCTCTCGTCACGGGATGCCACGGGGATGTCACGGGGACATCCGCTTGAGCAGCTGCTCGTGCTCCTCCTCCGGGACCTGCTCGCCGGAGGAGGGAAGCAGCTGCGGTATGCCGTCGAGCACCGGATAGCGCCGCCGCAGCCGGGGGTTGTACAGCGACTCCTCCGGCACCAGGGGCTCCTCGGCGGCGAGCAGGTGCAGCGGGCCCTTGTCCAGCGGGCACGCGAGGATCTTCAGCAGCGGGTCTTCGGGGTTCATCCGCTGGTCAACTCCTTGGGAGCGGTCGAGGGCCGGGGTGCTGTGTCGTCGTGCTTCGGCATGGCGAGGAGGACGGAGACGGCGAGGACCGTGCCCGCGATGCGCAGCGTGAGGCGCACCGGCTCGTGCGGCAGCGCCTCGCCGAACGCCAGCGTCCCCAGCACCGCCGTGAACAGTGACGTCACCGTCGTGCACACGGGGACGATGAGGGACGCCCGGCAGCGCTGGAGGGCCGCCTGCGACATGACCAGGCCGAACGCGCCGGTGAAGAGCAGCAGGTAGGGGTAGGGCGAGCGCAGCAGGTCGCCGATCGCGCCGCCGATGTCCTCCGTCGTCAGATAGCTGGACACGCCCTTGATGGCGAGCGAACTCACCCCGTACAGGAGCCCCACCGCGACGCCGTACTCGACGCCCGCCGTCGGCATCCGGTGCCGGTGCTTGGCCCTGCGCTCGGCGGAGCCGTACAGCCAGACGCCCGCCGCCAGCGAGGGAAGGCACACGGTGAGGATCAGCGGCACGGGCGCGCCGTGCCCGACGGTGTCGCTGTCCTCGCTGAGCGAGAGGACGACCATCAGCAGCGCGATCAGGATCCCGGCGACCGCGTACCGCTCGCGTCCCGATGTCCGCTCGCCGAGCAGGACGGAGGAGAGCAGCAGGAGGAGGACGAGGCCGGACACGAAGATGCCCTGCGCCGCGGCGATCGGCAGCGTGCGGTACACGGCGAGCTGCGCACCGAAGCCCGCCGCCAGGGCCAGCGAGCCGCCGATCCACAGCGGACTGCCGAGCACCTGCCGCAGCAGCCGGGCGGGGCTGCGGACGCTCACCGACGGCATCGCCGTCAACGCCCTTTTCTCCAGGACGAATCCGGTGCTGTAGAGCAGGTTCGCGATCAGTGCCGCGGCCACGCCCCACCACATGGTCAAGCCCTTCGGGCGTGCAGCAGGAGGATCGACGCGGCACTCGGCACGGCGCAGGCCAGCCGGTCCAGGGCGCGCAGCGGGCGCGGCACGCCGTGGAACGGCGCCCCCGACAGGCGTACGACCTCGAAGCCGGACGCGGCGACGAACTCGCGCAGGGCGCGCGCCGTGTACAGCCGCAGATGCCCCACGACCTCCTTGCCGGGGCGGCCGTGGATGCCGCGCAGGCTGACCTCGGAGAAGACGGGCTGCACGCCCGCGAGGAGCAGGCCGCGGTTGTACCAGGCGGCGAGGTTCGGGGTGGACAGCATGAGGTGCCCGCCCGGCCGCAGCACCCTTCTCAGCTCGTCCAGGGCGCTGTCCGGGTCGACGAGGTGCTCGACGACCTCGCTGAACAGTACGGCGTCGGCCGTCCCGTCGGCGAACGGCAGCCCGCCGTCGGTGAGTTCGCCGCGCACGACGTACGGAAGCCGGGCGTGCGCACGCCTCAGCGCGTCCTGCGACCAGTCCACGCCGACGACGCGGTGCCCGGCGAGGAGCGGCGCCGCGGTCGCCGCCGCCGTGCCGTCGCCGCAGCCGATGTCCAGGACCGTGGCGGTACGGGTGGTGGCCGGGCCGAGCGCGGCGGCGAGCATGCGGGCCTGGCGGATGCTGCGGGCGTCGCCGGACGCGACGGGGACGGCCGGGTTCTCGTAGAAGTCCCGGAGTCCCTTGGGGCGTCGGGTGGTTGTGGTCGTGGTGGCGGTGGTCACATGGGCCCCCCGTGGGTCTCGTGGGGTTCGGTGTGTTCCGTCGCGTTGAGGTAGTGCTCGAACAGGTCGCGCAGGTGCGCGCCGTCGCCGTGGCTGAGCAGCGTCCTCGACCAGCGCAGGGCGAGGTGCAGCCGGCCCGCCGTCGACGCCGTGGTCACGGTGAGGCCGCGCGGCAGCCGGGCGGGCGCGGAGAACCAGACGGCGTGCGCGCGGCCCGCGTCGCCGAAGTCCAGGGCGTAGGGGACGCGGCCGATGTTGCTCAGGAGCGTCGTCGACGTCCAGGGGGCGGCGGCTCTGCGCAGACCGCGGGTGACGGCGGCACGGAGGGTGACGGGCAGGACGGGGGCGGTCAGGAGCGTGGCGCCGTGGCCCAGTTGGGGGCGGGAGAGCGCCTTGAGGGCGCGGGTGCGTTCGGAGGTGCGGCGCAGGAGGTCGCGGGTCGCCTCCGGGGTCCAGTCCCGCGGGGACAACTCGGCTGCGCTGAAGGGGACTTCCACCAGTCGGGTGCCGTTGCCCATCGGCATCGTGGCGTCCCGGGGGCGGTCGTCCACGGGCATCGTGATGCGGAACGGGCGCGGCCGGGCCCCGTGTTCACGGTTCCAGTGCGCGATCATCAGCGCGGTGGCGACCATGAGCTGGTCGTTCACGGTGAACGGGGACCCCTTGGGGCGGCGCGGGACCGGTAGCTCGGCGACGAGCATGCCGTTGCCGGGGGAGGGCTCGGGCCTGCCCTTCGCGACCCGGGCGGGGGGTGACCAGCCGGAGGGTGCGTCGGCCTCGGGCTGCTCGGTGGTCTGTTGGGGGGCCGGGGCGCGGGAGGGGGGCGCCGCCGGGGAGTTGTCCTTGCCGCCGTACAGCTCGGCGGCGGTGGCCAGGACGCGTAGGCAGGCCGGGCCGTCCAGGGCCGTGTGGTTGATGGTGAGGAAGAGGACGGAGCCGCCGTCCGGGGTGGTGCCGGGGTGCGTCTCCGGGGGCGGGTCCGTGGGGGTGCGCTCTGTCTTCTCCGGGGCGGGGCCGCCCTGGTATGTCCGTCCTCGCCATCCCTGCGGCTCTGTCGGCTCCTCCGCCCCGGACGCCTGTGGCTCCGCGCTGCGGGCGGACATGCCGGTGCGTCCCCTCGGGTGTGTCTCGCGGCCGTCCGCCGGTGGGGGTGTCGCCACTACCTCCAGGCGGATCGGGGGTGAGGAGGTGAGCGGGGGTGCCTCCGCCAAGGCGCGTTCTCGGGCGCGTTTGAGGGCGTCGGGTTCCGGGGGTGGGAACGTCACCACCTCCACGTCCGGATCCGGGGTGAGTTCCCACTCGTAGCGGCGGCGGTACCAGGGGCCCCGCGCCTCCCGCATCAGGATGCGCGGGTGGCGGCGCAGGGCCTCGGTGAAGGCGGCGCGGAGGCGGTCCGGGTCCGGGGTGCCCGGCAGGTGCACCTCGATGTGCACGGTCTCCGGCTCCTCCTCCTGGAGGCAGTGCCGGGAGACCTCGTCGACGACGGGGAACGGCACGCGCGCGGGCGGCCGCCCGGGACCTTCCGCGCGTCGTGCCGGGTGTTCCAGTGCGGTCATCGCTGGGTGCCTTCTCCTGTCGTGGACGGACGCCTGCGGCGCGTGAAGCGCATCGTCCGGCCGGGTGGCGCGGGGTCAGGCTGGGCCGATGCCGGGCCGCGGGCCGAGACGGTCGGTCCCGCGGACGTCCCCGGTCCGCCGTCCGTGCCGTCCCCCGCGCGCCTACGGTGGGGCAGCGGCGGCGGATTCGGGCCCAGCGGCAGCGTCGCCGGGTCGGGGCCCGGTGCGGGAGCGGGTGTGTGCGGTGGGGGGCCGCCCACCGTGTCCGGGCCGTGCTTCACCGTTCGCACCGTCCGGGGGCGGGTCTCCTGCACCGTCACCAGCGCCGCGAACAGGGCTATGAGGGCGAGGAGTTGGGCCAGGTGGCCGAACGCGCCCCCGCCCGATGCGACCGGCTCGCCCGCGCCCGTCGCCGCCACGATGCCCGCCCCCGCCATGGCGAGGAACGCGATCGGCACCAGCAGCGCGTGGCGCCACCACGCGAGGAGGGCGAGCGCGGGGACCAGGAGTGCGAAGGGCCCCGCGATGACCGCCGCCACCAGGGTGAGCGCCACCGTGCCCAGGACGATGCCCGGGGCGGGCGGTGCGGCGGACGGGCCGTCCGTGTTGGGGTCGCGGCGTCGGACGAGGACCAGCGCCAGCAGGGCGAGGACGCCGATGCCCGCGAGGATCAGGCCGATCTCGTAGAGCTGCGACGGCTCGTAGGTCAGCTTGACCGTGCCGCCCTCGCCGTTCGGCACCAGCCAGCCCTGCTGCCAGCCGTCGAGCCGGACCGACGTCAGCTCCTTGCCGTTGAGGGTCGCCTTCCAGCCGTCGTTCACGTTCTCGTACGTCGTGAGGTACGAGGCGGCGCCCGAGCCGACCGTCAGCTCGCGGCGGTCGCCGAGCCAGTCCTTGACCTTCAGCTCGCGTGCGGTGGTGTCGAGCGTCGCCGGCGTGCCGGTGGTCAGGGACGCGTCCATGACGGCGAGCGGACCCGCGTCGCCCGTCTCCAGGCTGTGCGCCCCGGCGCCGAGGCGGACGGCGGAGGACTTCTCGCCCTCCTGGCAGAGCGTGATGTCGACCGGACGCCGGTCGGTGAGGTCCTGGACCCTGCCCTTCGCGCTCGTCTCGTACAGCTCGCCGTCGATCGACATCGTGGGGCCCTGGCCGCACGGCAGCGAGAAGCGGTCCTCGGGGTCGGGCTGCTCGGTGCGGTACTTGTCGAGCGCGGGGACGTACACCTCGGTGAGGCCCACGGGCAGCTGGAGGTCGTCGTCCGCCACCGGGTTGTGGACCGTCAGCGGCGCCGTCTCCGTGATGGTGATGTCCATCTCGTCGGTGGTGATGGGCGCGAAGCGGGCGTTGCCGTTCTCGTCGACGCCCGCGGTCGCCGCGCCGTCCGGCGAGCTGATCTCGATCTTCACGGGCCGGGTGGAGAGACCGCCCGCCGCGGGCAGCACGATCTCGCCCACCGGCTGTTTGCCGGGCCACTTGAGGTGGATGACGGGCCGGTCGTCGCTGCCCGCGACCCACGCCGTGGTCAGGTCGCCGTCGGTGAGGTTGCGCGGCGAGAGACCGCTGCCGAGCTTCGCGGTGGAGTCGGCCGTCGCGATGATCTGCTGCTCCTGCTCGGGCGCCACCTTGTAGAGCAGTTCGTCGAGTTCACGGCCCGGCACGGGCACCGCGCTCGCCTTCAGGTCGTACGCGCCCTCCGCCGTCGTCGTGAAGCGGCGGTGCAGCCCCGACTCGGTGTCCACCTGCGAGAACGCGCCCGGGTCGGCCGTGCGGTGCAGCGAGTACGTGGTGGCCTTCGCGTCGGTGGACTTCTCCGCGTCCGTGGGGAGCTGGAGGAGACGCGTGATGCGCACCTCGGGGATGGTGATCTCCGAGAAGCCCGCGCCGGTGAGGCCGGGGCGTGCCACCTGGGTGTCCAGGATCGTGATCTTGACGAAGTCCGTGGAGCCGGGCTTGGCCCTGACACGCTGGGGCTGCCCGTTGGGCTGGAGGGGGCTGGTGATGCTGCCCTGCTCCGTCTCCACCTTGATCCGGGTGGGCGCCGACCGCGTGCCGTTCTGCGGAAGCGGCGTGACGCGGAAGGAGGACGGCACCGCGACCTTCGAGTTGAACTCGGCCTTGATCCACTCGCCGTCCGCGGACTCGGCGTTGCCCTCCGCCCAGGCCGTGGCCGGGTTTCCGTCGAAGGCGTTCGCCGGGTCGTACTGCGGCAGGTGGAAGAGCCAGTTGCCGTAGCTGGACGCCGACACCGACTTGGCGCCCCGCAGCTCGGACGTCGTCTGGTGGTCGATGCCCTTGCTCGGCAGGATCTGGTGCGGTTTCTCGTCCGGGTTCTGGAGCGCGTCGACCGCGTTCCGCTCGTCGCGGCCGTACGTGTATGAGGTGTTGGAGTTGACCAGGCCGAAGCGGGTGTCGGCGCGGCGCATGCCGTCACCGACCGCCTGCAGGGCGGGTGCGCCGACGCCGGGGTGGTTGTCGCCGGTCAGGACGGTGGGGCGGTCGCGCATCGACGGGTCGGCGGAGAGCGGCAGGAGGGACTCCGGGCCGCCGCTGACGACCGCCGTGTTCGACACCGGCTTCAGGCCTGCCTGGCCGGGGCGCTCGGCGCCGTCGGTGGGGGCGTAGATCTCCACGGCGCGCTGGCGCGGGTAGAGGCCCTCCACCTGGATCGGCGTGTCGTCGGGGATGATGCCGCCGGTGGTCTGCGGGCCGAAGCCCGTGACGCGCCGGAACCCGGACTCCTCCAGGGTGCGCTTGACCGTCGCGGTGGGCACGTTGCCGACCTGGTCGGGGTCGAGGTCGTTGCGCACGACGACGTAGTACAGACCGGCCCGCGTCACGTAGTCGCGCAGGCCGGGCACTTCGGCGCCGGTCATCAGCGCCTGCTCGACGGCGTCCATCGCGCGCCGGTTGCCGGGGGCGCCGAACGGCACGTAGTCGCGCTGTGCCCAGCGCGAGTCGGCGAGCACGTCGAGGGGCTGGTCGATGGGGGAGCCCCAGGTGTAGATGCCGTGCGCGGTGGCGGGCACGACCAGGGCGCGCGAGTCCGGCGAGTACTTCTCCAGCCAGTCGGCCGTCGTCTGCCAGTACGTGGGCAGCTTCTGGAACGAACCGGGCTGCAGGATCGAGCCGTTGAGGTAGGGCAGGGCCAGGCCGGGCAGGACCAGGACCGCCGCGATCAGCGGCGCGTACCGCCTGCCGCGCACCGGCCGGGCCCCGCGCGCCCGCGCGGCGACGCCCACCAGGTGCATCAGGCCGAAGGCGAGCGCGAGGGCGAGACCCGTCTGGAACTTGTAGATGTTGCGGAACGGGACGAGCCCGCCGTCCAGCCACGACTGGACCGTGCCGTGGAAGGGGGCGCCGAACGCGCCGCCGTAACCGGCGAGGGTCACCAGGACGACCGACAGGACCGTGAGGACCAGCCAGCGCCGTTCCGGCAGGTCACGCCGCGCCAGACCCGCGAGGCCGAGCGCCGCGGCGAACGCCGAGCAGAGGACGGCCACGACGGCCGTCGCCACGGTCCACCCCGCGGGCAGCCAGGCCTCGCCGAAGTGCAGGTACGCCACCCAGTTGCCGGCGCCGCGCAGCGCCTCGGTCGCCGACATGGTGCCGGTCGTGGTCGCCGAGTCCTCGACGAACGGCAGGAAGTTCTCGCCGTAGATGCCGAGCATCAGGAGCGGTACGACCCACCAGGCGGTGGCCAGGATGACGCCGGGCACCCACCAGGTGATCAGCTTCCGCTTGCGCGGGCCGTTCGGGCGGGAGAGCAGATACAGGCCCACGGGCAGCAGCGAGGCCAGCGTCGCCGCCGCGTTCACCCCGCCCATGAACGGGATGATCAGCGCCGACCGGCACGCGGCGATGCGCGCGCTGAACCGGTCGTCGGCCAGCGGCAGCAGCACCCACGGCAGGAACGCACCGGGCAGCGCGGCCGCCGACGTCGAGCCGATGACGACGGTGAACGTCGGCCACAGCGCGTACACCACCGCGCCGAGCAGCCGGCTGTGACGGCTGCCGATGCCCAGGCGCTCGGCGAGCCGCAGCGCACCCCAGAACGCGACCGCCACGATCAGCGAGAACCAGAGCCGCTCCGCCAGCCAGACCGGCAGCTGCACGAGGTCGGCCAGGCCGTAGAACGGCAGCATCGGGAACGCGTAGCCGACGTACTGGTCCTGGATGCCGCCGAAGCCGCCCCTGTCGTGCCAGAGCTGCCCCAGGTCGGAGAGGAACTGCCAGGGGTCGACGGCGACACCGAGCTTGGTGTCGAACGTCATCCGCCCCGGCTTCACCGCGAGGAAGGACACGAACACCACGGCCCAGAACCCCAGGAGCCAGCGCCGCGAGCGCGGCCCCCGCGAGGGTTCAGGGGCAGCGGTCGTGGGTCTTGCGGCCGCCGGGGGTGGGGCCTGGACCGTGGTCATGGACACCGCCTGAGGATGAGGAGGAGATTCCAGGTCGCGAACTCGCGCACACCCGGCACCTTGGTGATCGCCCCGGCCAGGAAGGGCCAGTAGCGGGAGCGCGCCGACACGATCTCCACGTCGTCGCGGCCGCGCACCTGGCGCAGCGTGGCTCCGACGTGGTGGACGAAGAGGTTCTCGCCGAGCGTGTGCTTCGCGGCCTTGCCGGTACGTCGTTCATAGCGGGCCCGGGCCCGTTCGGCGCCCAGGTAGTGCCAGGGCGCCCACTCGTGACCGCCCCACGGGGAGAGCCAGTTGGTGAACGAGACATAGATCAGCCCGCCGGGTGCGGTGACCCGGACCATCTCGCTCAGGAACGTCTGCGGGTCGTCGACGTGCTCCAGGACGTTCGAGGAGAACGTGACGTCTGCGACGCCGTCCGCCAGCGGCAGCAGGTACCCGTCGGCGACGACGGCGCCCTCGGGCGGCTTGGGTCCCAGCTCGGCGGGGTCGGGCTCGAAGAGGAAGGACTGCGCGCCGCGCCGACGGAACTCCTCCGTGAACCAGCCGCCCCCGCCGCCGATGTCGACGACGACGCGGCCCTTCACCGGTACGTACGCCTCGACCTGGTCGGCGGCGTCGCGGGCGAGGAGCGTGTAGCACCGCTCGGGCTCCTGCTGCTCGCGCAGGAAGGCCCGGAAGAGGGTGGCGGAGCGGCGCAGCGAAGGGTCCTTCACGCAGACCTCTGGGGAGTCGGGGGTCCTTGGGACGCATGCTCTTGGGAGGCGGGGCCCTGGGAGGCGGAGCCTTGGGACACCTGGTGTGCGGCGACCGCTTCGGCCGCCACCGTCTGGAACTGCCGCACCGTGTTGCCCCACCGGAACTGCGCCGCCCGCTCGCCCGCGGCCTTGCCGAGGGCCCTGCGGCGCTCGGCGCTGAGCGCGAGGGTGCACCACGCGGCGGCGAAGGAGCTCTCGCCCCGGGCGAGGAGACCGGTCACACCGTCCTCCACGGAGTCGCGTACGCCCGGCACGTCGAAGCCGATCGAGGGCGTCGAGCGGGTCGCGGCCTCGGTGATGACGAGCCCCCAGCCCTCCACGGCCGACGGATGGAGCAGCATCCACGCCTCACAGAGCAGCCGGTGCTTCTCCGCCTCGGAGACGTGCCCCTTGAACTCGACCCCGGGACCGGCGAGTTGCTCGAGGCGCTGCCGCTCGGGGCCGTCGCCCACGATCACGAGCCTGCCGCCCGTGACGGGTCTGACGCGCTCCCACAGCCGCAGCAGCAGATCGATCCGCTTGTACTCGACGAGCCGTCCCATGGCCAGGAACAGCGGCTCGTCGGAGCGGGCGTGCAACGGCCCCGGTTCCTCGACGCCGTTGTGCACGATGCGGATGCGGTCCCGGTCGACGCCGATCGCGCGCAGCGCCGTGGCGGTCGACGGCGAGACGGCCACGAGGAGGTTGCCGCGCTGCGCGCCCGAGAGCGCCCAGTGTTCGAGTCTGCGGCCGATCCTGGCCGCGGGGGCGAGCGCGCCCTGGAAGCGCATCCCCCACAGGTCGGTGTGGACGTGGTTGACGAGGCACAGGGTGGGCCCGCGGTGCCACAGCGGCGCCAGGTACGGCATGCCGTTGCAGACCTCGACGAGCAGGTCGCAGTCGCCGACCTGCCGGGTGAACGCGGTGCGGGCCCGCAGATAGTGGCCGAGGTCGCCACCGGCGGAGACGACGCGGTAGTCGCGGTACGCGGCGGGGCCGCCGCACAGCAAGGTGACCTGGTGGCCCTGCTTGCTGAGGCCGTCGGCCAGCCGGTCGACGAGGAGTTCGGAGCCGCCCGCGGCCGGGTTGCCGAGGTCGCGGTGGGCGAGGAAGACGATCCGGCGCGGCTGTGGGGGAAGCGCCGGAATACGCTCCGCGCGGCGTGGGGCGGCCGCGCGCAGCGAGGACGGTACGTGCTGGGGCATGCGTGCTCCAACTCGTCTCAGGGTGCGGAACTGTGGGGGGTCCGGTCGGGCGGAACGGTCCTGCTGGGTTCTGCGGGTCCTGCGGGGTGGAGCGGATGGAGCGGGTGCTGCCGGTGGAGCGGGCCGGGCGGTGGAGCGTGGGGCTCACGGAGGTGCGTGTCCGGCTGGTGCGGGCAGTGCGGGTGGTGCGGGTGGCACGAACGCGGTGCGGAGTGGTGCTTGTGCGGGGTGGTGCCTGTGGTGCGGCGCGGTGCTCGTGCCGGCGGTGCGGGTGGTGCGGTGCAGGGCTGCGATCGTGCGGGTGGTGCAGGCCGTGCGGGGTGGTGCGGGGTGGTGCTCGTACGGGCCGTGCGGGCGGTGCGGGGGTGTTGCTCGTGTGGTGCGTGGGAGGTGCGAGGGGTGTGTCCGGGTGGTGCGGGGACTGTGCGCGGGTGGGGTGGATAGTTTTCGCCGACCCGTACCGCGCGGCTACTCACTGAAGTGACAATTTCTGCGCTTTCAACAGCTGACGTCTCATCACATCGTGCTGGGTTGCAGGGCGGTCGGTGACGTGTCCGGATTCGGACTGTCCGGCTCCGTTCCGCCACCGCGCCGCCCGGGACCGTTCGCCCCGTCGTCCTGACGCCCTCGTACGACGAGCACGATTCCCGCCACGGCGAGTACCCCGCCCAGCACGCCCGCACCGAGCGGCAGCGTCTCGCCGACCAGTTCCAGCCGACTGCTGTCGTCGTCCGCGAGCTTCACCTGAGCCTTCTGCGTGGCCGGTGTGAACGCGATCCTCTCGCTGTCGAGCAGCACCGTCGCGTCCTTCTCCGACCCCGGCGCGCGCAGCGTCTTGCGGGGACCGATCGCGGCGTAGATGATCCGGCCGGTGCGCTGGTCCGCGACGAGCTCGATGCCGTGGTTGGCGTAGTACTCGTCGGCGATGACCTGGCTCTTCCTCGGCTGGCCGACCATCCGCCCCGGCACCTGGCGCGTGCCCGTCTTGGTGGGCTTCACCGTCGCCGTGAACCGGTACCCCTCGTACCCCTGGATCTTCTTCGTGCCGCGGTACGTGAGCGGCACGGTCGCGCCCAGCGTGTTGTCCCACCAGGTGTAGGACCGCTTCTCCACGTCGAAGGGGAACTTCAGGTACGCCTCGCCCTCGAAGTACGGCTCCTCACCGCAGCAGTGCACCGGCGCGTTCGTCTTCCGGTCGGTGACCCAGCGCTCCAGCGTCCACTGGAGCGAGTCGTGCGGGTCGGCGGCGGGCAGGGATTTGTCCGGATCCACTGACGTGGACACGTCCCAGATCGCGCGCCCGCTGTCCTCGCTGTCGGCCACGTCGCCGCGGACCTGACGCGTGATGGTGAGGTCCTTGTCGTGCACCGTCTTGATCTTCTCGGTGTCGAAATAGCTTCCCTTGCCTTTGAAGACGGTCGTGATGTCGACATCCACGGGCGTGCGTTTCGCGCGTGGCTCGACGTACCAGGCCAGCATCGGAGCCAGGACCAGAAGAAACGCGCCGAGCCCGAGAAGGATCAGCGACAGAGGAGAGGCGGTGCGGCGCATTGGGTCACTCCTGGGCTGAGGGCGGGAGAAGTGTTACCGAGCCGTATGGGCCGGGAACCGTAGGCGCACCCTTGACGAAGTGTCAATGCATTGCAGAGACTGGGGACTTGCCGGGCGGGGCCGGTACGGGCTGTGTGACCAGGACTTCGTGGCCGGAGCCGTGCCACCGTCCGAGGGGCTGTGCGACCGGGGTGGGGACGACCTCCGACAGAGAGGCTGACCCTCGCAATGCACCGACTGCTCGCCGCTTCACTCACCGTCGCCGCCGGGGCGCTGCTCGCCGTGGGCGCCGCGCTCGGCATCGTCGCCCTCCTCGGCGCCACACCGGACCAGCCCAACACGCCACTCGTGCACTACGAGGCCCCGGCACAGGGGCAGTGAGCGACCGTGGCCGCGACCCACGCCCAGGCGTCCGACGACCTGACGGCCGACGACACCTTCCCGGACGACCGCGCTCCGGACGCCGCCCATGCCCCGGAGGGCCGCACCCCCTTCCGCTCGGCGTGGCGCGACGTACCGCCCCGGCAGGTGCGGGAGTTCGCCGCGCTCGCCCTGGAGGAGGTGCCCGCGCTCGCCCAGGACATCCTGCGCGAGATCCGCGCCGAGTACCCCGGGCTGCCCGTCGTCCTCGACGACTCGGGCGAGCCGATGGCGCTGATCGGCATCCGCCGCGCCCTGGAGGGCTTCGTCAAGGAGATCGCGTCCCAGGAGGGCCGCCCGCGCTACCACCTGGAGGTCTTCCAGGAGTTCGGCCGGGGCGAGGGCCTGCACGGCCGCAGCCTCGACTCGCTCCAGGCCATCTACCGCTTGGGTGTACGTCTCGCCTGGCGCCGCCTCGCCGAGATCGGCCAGCAGATCGAGATCCCGCCGCCGGCCATGTACGAACTCGCCGAGTCCGGCTTCGAGTACCTGGACGGCCTCGTCGACCAGTCCGTGCGCGGCTACGCGGAGGCGGCGGCCCGCGAAGCCGGTGAACGGCTGCGGCTGCAACGCAAGTTGATGGAGTTGCTGCTCTCCGACCGGCGCTCCGACAGCGCACCGGGCCCGTCGTACGGGTCGGGTTCGGGCCCCTCCTCCGGTGCCGCGGCCCTCGGCAACGGCCTCGGCGAGCGCGCCGCCCGCGTCGGCTGGCAGCTGCCCGAACGCGTCGCCGTCGGCGTCCTGCTGCGCCCCGCGCGGGAGGCCGTCGCGCCCGCCGTCGGCGAGGGCGTCCTGCTCGACATGGAGGCCGAGCAGCCCCGCATGGTCGTGCCCGACCCCGACGCGGCGGGCCGCCCCGAACTCCTGCGCCGCGCCATGACCGGCTGGTCGGGCGCCATCGGCCCGCCCGTGGCCCTCGCCGACGCCGCGAAGTCGCTGCGCTGGGCGGAGGCGGCGGTGCGCCTCATGGAACGCGGACTGCTGCCCTCCGGCGAGGTCCTGCACTGCACGGAGCACACCGAGGCGCTGGTGCTGCTCCAGCCCGAGGAGCTGATCGAGGACCTGGCCCGCCGCTGCCTGGCCCCCTTGGAGCACTGCGGCCCCGCCCATGGACGCCGTCTCGCGGAGACCCTCCTCGCCTGGCTGGAGACCCGCGGCGGCGCCCCCGAAGTGGCGGCGCGGCT